>JAUZRP010000140.1 GCA_030950395.1 Desulfonauticus sp.
CAATTACAATTATTGGCGATGAAATTACAACGATTAAACTGTTTTTGATTTTTCCCATAATGTTACAAATTTAACAAAAATAAATTAGTCTTTCAAATAATTCGTTATGACATCTATAACCTCATCGGTGCTATTCGACCACAAAGCAAGCCAGTTTCGTTTTTTTAAGTCGTCTAACCACTTTATTTGATTTGTCGTTGGCTTGTTGTAGCCTACTTTTAATTCAATCGCTAGACCGTTGTAGTTTTTTCTTGGTTCGAAGATTAGAATGTCAGGAACTCCAGACTTTACGCCCATTCTTTTTAATTTACGCCCATACGAGACATTTGCTTTTCGCTCATTAGCAACGTGCGTCCAAAGCACATTCTTAAGGTCAAGAAGGCGAGCAATTTCAATTTGGAAGTCATCTTCTTTTCGGGTCAATTTATTATTAGTTGTAAACACGTCGAGTAAAAAAATATATTATCTTTGGCTAAGATATAGAAATTTAACCAACTAAGAGACATTATTAACGAGATTAGGGGAGGGATTCCAGGCGTTTTCATTTTGTTTTTAATTTCTATGTCACTCATAATTACGCCACTCTCTCCCCTTTTTAAAAAAAAATTCAATTATGGCAAGTTTAATTAGTTTAAGCATTGATTTATCGAAAATAGACAAGTCAAAGATAATCAACGGACAAAAAGGCAAGCATTACAACATTACAGTTTCTGTAAATGATGAGACAAACAGTTATGGGCAGAATGTGTCTGCTTATGATTCGATGAGCAAAGAAGAGAGGGATTCGGGTAAGTCTAAGAATTATATAGGTAATGGGATGGTGTTCTGGACTGACGGCAAGGTGGTTAAAGCTGAATTTCCTAAGCCGAAAGAAAGTAAAAGTAGTTCTGATCCATTAATTACGGATGATGATTTACCATTTTAGGTGGTTTGGTAATTAAAAAAAAGAAAAAGTAACCAAAAAGAAAAAAAAATTATTTTATTATTATATTATACTATACTTATATAAAAAAGAAAAAGAAAAAAATAT
>JAUZRP010000141.1 GCA_030950395.1 Desulfonauticus sp.
GGGCTTTTAGGAGATTAGGACTGAAATACAGACACGAAACTTTCGGTGAGAGAAATACAGTTGAAAGTTTCTTCTCTCTGCTAAAAGATAGAGTAAAAAGATTTTGGAAGCAATTCCCATACAACTCTACCCCCTCTTCCGTCCAGAGTTGGTTAGAAAGTTTCATGGTATTCTATAATTATTGGAGGTCTTTATCTTGACAGTCTCCAAATATTTTTAGGTAAAGTTAGATATTTGCTTAGCAAAACTTTAGTTGTAAAATAACTATTTTATTTTTTTATTTTAGTATAATAATAATCAATAACTAAAGAAACAATACACCAATTCCTGCCCACTTTTGATCATAATCTTTTATAAATTCTTTATACTTAAAATTCTTTTTAATTTTATTCCAAAATTTATGAACCTCGCATTTAGTTTCTGGAGGATGTTCTACAATATCATGAAAAGCTATTAATCCACTCTTCCCAACCAAGGGGCTATACATCTCAAAATCCTTTTTAACACCCTCGTAAGTATGATCTCCATCTATAAAAAGAAAATCAACTTTTCTTCTATTTAAAATCTTTTTAACAAATTCTAGCGTCTTAGGATCATGAGAATCAGCCCTAATTAAGTGTATTTTTTGGTTATGTCTCGCAAACGCTTTGTAAAGTGGAATCTTCCAGTCTGGGTAGCCACCTCCAAACATACCACCCGGCAGATCGATGCTGATTAGTGTTGCATCTTCTGAAGCGACATGTGTAAATAGAAAGAGTGTTCCCCCGTTTGCTGTTCCTATTTCTAAAACTACCTTCGGTTTTCTTTCTGACAAAAGCTTTAATAGTTGGATTATTTCCTCTCTTATCTGTATAGGTCTAATTAAGCCTGATAGCCAGTTAAACGAAAAATCTACAAGATCTTCGATCGATTCGAATTTCATACGCTTTAACTTCCATATAGCATATGGTATGACTAGCCTATGATATTTTTCCTTGAGATTCAGCTTAAACTTAAGAAAATCCCAAGATCTCTTGATGAGTGTAGTTAACCCCTCATCCCTTGCAATTTCCAACGCTCTGTTTATCATAACAATTCAACTCCAACAATCCTTTTAAACATATCCCTAAACTCTCTCTCCATTCTTACAAAGAAACTATTGCTTACAAGTGCCAACCCACATAACCAAATATAACCATAGTTCCCATCACTTCATTAGCTGGTAGAAGTTGAAAGCGAGTAAGCTAAGAATGATTTTAACGGCGAGACCT
>JAUZRP010000142.1 GCA_030950395.1 Desulfonauticus sp.
TCTTTTTCAAGCCCCAACTCCTCAGCTAACTGATAAACGGTTTTCATGTTTTTTTCTGCTTCAGCAGCAATCTCCCAGTCTTTCATCTTGGTTGGATCAAGCTTCATGAAGACCTCCTTTATCAATTTTTTTGATATTAAGAAGTATTAAACACCCAAAACATCTAATTGAAGTTTAAATGTTTTTTATAAACTGTTTTTATAAAAAAATGCAAGTAAATTAAAGGTCGATTTCAAAAAAAATTTTAGACCTAAACGGAATTATTCGAAAAAAAGTATTAAATGAGCCATTTAATTTTTGCGTTTTATGAAGATAAGAACTTTGGATGAAAAACATTGAGATGGCTAGATTCCCTTTTTTATGAGAAAAATTTACGATATAATTAAAAATGATGGAAATGTTAACAAGTTTTTTAGATAGAGAAATAAGAAAAAAAATAGAAGGTTTAATTACAGACAAAGAATATCAATCAATTGTTATTAATGTATGTTGTGAAGCTTTAAAAAGATATATTTTATCTTCTTCTCAAGAAAACTCCCACATTTTACTAGATGAAAATCAGAAAGTAATAGGATTTGATAGTTTATTTTTAAAGACATTTAATTTCAGAGAACATGAAATATTAAACAAAAAAATCAACACAATTTTCGAAGATATTTACGAAATTTTCATCAAAAGTTTTCTAGAAGACATCAAAAAACAAAAATATGTATATCATCCGAATATAACGATAGAAATAAACAATAGAAAACAAATTTTTAATTTAATAGGAGAAGAATTAATAATAAACAAAAAGAAATATATACTTATAACATTATCTAAAAAAGAATTAGTAGATATCGACTTAGAATTAACAATATTGGAAAAGAAAATTGCAGATATCTGTTTAAGAATAAAAGAATTTAATAGCTTAATAGAAGAAATATTTAAAACTCTTACAGAAACATCCTTATTTAAGTCGATATGGATAGGAAAAGTAGACAAAAAAACTCAAACAGTCAAAGAAATAATAGCAAGTAAAGAAAAAATAATAGAAGATTTTCTAGAAAAAGAAAGAGAAGACATCATTAACAAGTTAAATCAAAAAAAAGATTTATTAATTTACAAAAAAGATAAATTTAAAATAATAGTTTTTCCAATTTTTAATACCTGGGATGATTATAATGAAATTGACTTCATTGCCTATATAATCTTAACAATTTTAGAGAAAGATATTTCTTTAAACAAAAACGAAATTTACAGATTAAAAGAAATTATATACAAAATTAATGTAGCCATAAATGATATTTTTACTAAACAATTAACAACAGAAACTATAAACAAAGATCCTCTGACAAACTTACTTACTAGAATAGCCTTTCTAGAAAAAGTCAAAAAATTAATAGATGATAAAATACCTTTTTGCTTGATACTCATTGACATTGATAGACTAAGAAAAGTAAACGATGTTTTAGGTTTTTGGGCTGGAGACAATATATTAAGAAGGGTATCAGATTATATCAAAACTTTAGATACGGATCTTAAAAGCAGATTTGGTGGTGATGAATTTGGAATAATTGTTAAAGGAAATAAGAAAAGAGCATATAAAGTCTTAAATGATTTAATTAAGTTTAACGAAGAATTTATTAAGGTAAATGGTGCAGAAATTTTCATGCCCATTTCAATAAGTGCTAGCTTTTATCCTGACGATGCCCAAGACCTAGACAACTTAATAATTATAACAGAAAATGCATTAAAATCCGCCAAAAATAAAGGAGGAAAAAGACTAGAATACGCTAATCCCAACATAACAATATTGCCTAAAAACTATTTATCCTTAGAAAAAGAATTAAAAGAAGCTATTGAAAATGAAGAATATTTATTAATGTATCAACCTATTATTGATTTAAAAGAAAAAAAACTATGGGGAGTAGAAGCTCTCATTAGATGGAATTCGCGAAAACGAGGTCTAATTTCTCCATCGGTATTTATACCTATTTTAGAAGACAGTGGTCTAATAATTGAAGTTGGAGACTGGCTAATAAAGGAAGTATGTAAAATTGCTAAAGAATTTGAAGAATTCAATTTACACGTTTCCTTTTCCATGAATATATCTGTTAAACAAATGCTTTATAAAAATATTGCAAAAGAAATTATAAAAAGAGCCAAAGAATTCCAAATAAAAACAAAACTTTTAATAGTAGAAATAACAGAAACACTATTAATGGAAAACATAGAAACATTAATCGAACAATTAAATGAGCTAGTTGAAGCTGATATCAGAATAGAAATTGACGATTTTGGCACAGGATATTCTTCACTTTCTTACCTTAAAGACTTACCAATTTATGCTATAAAAATCGATAGATCCTTCACAAAAAATATCTTAAAATCTAAAGAAGAATATTCTTTAGTTAATGCTATAGCTGCAATGGCTAAAGCTCTTAATAAACAAAGCATTGCTGAAGGTGTAGAAAATAAAGAACTTTTAAAGAAAATCATTGAAATGGATATTAACAAGGCTCAAGGATATTATTTTGCAAAGCCTATGTTAGGTAAAGAATTAAAATCCTACATAGAAAGTTTTAATTTTGAAAACTATATTTAAAATCGAGACCTTTGCAAAATTCCGTGAAAAATTATTATTATGATAACTCACTCAAAGACTAAATAAGTCTGACAATGTTCAAGAATGACTCCCCTCAACTAACTATTGGCGAACATCTCATCTATCAAAATCTACCTGAAGATATCCTCTATCGCATCAATAAACTCCTTGACTGGGCTCCTTTTGAAAAAAATCCTCGCTCAACTTCACCCCGCCAAAGTTGGCCGTAAAGCCTATAACCCCATCCTCATGCTCAAAATCCTCATCATCCAGCAAATCTATGGTCATTATGACCGGAGTTTAACACCAATAGGCAAACGAATATCCTAAAACTATTGCTTTCCAAAGATTTCAGAGAAATACTTTTTTTACGCGTGAGTACTAGAGATACTTTTAACGTTTGACTAGAACTCTAAATTATTCAGAGTCTGTGGAAAGCTTAAATTCGTGGGACTTTGGAGGCTTGATACCTAATTTCTTAAAAACACTTTTCACCTGTGGCCCTATCTCTGTCCACCTGTAAATCTTCTCCCCTTTCCCTTCTCTCCTGTATTCAAGTTCCACCACACAAACCCGTCTAAGTTCTTTCCTTACCTTGGAAAAACTTACACCACTCTTAAACTCCACAAGCCTGCCCAGCAGCAACGCCAGCCAGCAAAGCATCACGTGCCCCTTGATCCTCTCCTCCACCCGATGATACATCGGCCTTATATCAAACCGGTGCTTCAGCTCCCTAAAGGCCCTCTCTACCTCCTGAAGATTCCGATAACTCAAAGCTATCTCCTCAGCTGAAAGATCCTCTTCCGTCGTCAAAAGCAAATACTTCCCGTCAAGCCGCTCCTCTCTCCTCACCTTCTCCCTGTCTATCTTTATTCCATCTTCCGCTAAATATCTGTTCAAAACCCGGTTGCTCCTGAGCCTGCATAACGCCTTCTCTTTCCTAGAACCTGAAAGCCGTTCAATCCTCTCAAGTTCTTCCTTTAGGGCCTTTAATATCTCCTCACGCACTGCCTTATCTCGCGCCGCTCGCTCCCGGTTGTAAACCAATACATACCTGCGCTTCTTTGTCCCCCTCTTAACCCATATCTCCTTAACCCAAAGGTTCTCTTCTACCTCCCGATATCGCCCTCCTGTAGCCAAAACTTCCTCCACCATCTCCGATCCGCTCCGTAGCCGCTCCCCTAAAATGTAGCCACCTCCTGCCCTCTGAAATACTACCCTCGTCTCCTCGCTTACCATCCCTCGATCACAAACCCATATAATCCGCCCCACTAAAAACGACTTCAAATCTTCCTGCACTTCAAACACCGTCTTCACATCAGGTGTGTCCCCTGGGAAAACCCATGCCTTCACCGGTATCCCTTCTCGCGTCACCGCAAGCCCTACTACCACCTGCGGTAAATCCGGCCTCCTGTCTCGAGAATATCCACGCTTCCTAAAACCATCCTCTTCCTCAACCTCAAAATAAACACTCGTGGTGTCAAAAAATATCAAGTCCACCCTGAGATTGAACAAATTGGCCACTCGCTTGAAAAGCTCTCTCTCAAGCCCTTCTCCTGCCTCCACCAAAAAGTCCATCGCCCGGTAAAAATGATGAAGCTTAAGCCCCTCTCCCTCAGGAAAATACACATCTTCCTTACTCCACTCATACGTGGAAAGCTTAGAATCCGGAGCCAAAGCCCTACCGGCTACCATGGTAAAAATGGCCACCTCTACCGGTATTTCAAACCGCCTCTCTCGAAGTTTCTTCTCAAAAAACTCCTTAAAACCAAATGCCTTCCAGAGCTCTCGAAGAAAATAAATCCCTCCTGCAGACTTAGCCCAATTCACTTTTAAGGGCAAGCCAAGAGTTTCAATTTTAGCCATTATCTCAGCGGCTTCATTGGCGGGAAGGAGTTTAGAAAGGGCCCGGATCATATCCCGGATGCGATTGATGTCTAGGCGATCTTTGCGGCCCAAGTTGGCTATGACCTTTGGGCGAGGGCGTTTTTTGAGCGGATCCCAGTAATTGTGAGCTAACTGGAGGTATTCAACGCGGGAGCCATCTTTGTTTTTTCTGGCAGTGGTACG
>JAUZRP010000143.1 GCA_030950395.1 Desulfonauticus sp.
TTATTTCTCTTTGAGATTCTGCTCTGATACTTTCCAGTAGATTTTCCATAGCATTAACAAACTGCTCAGCACTATCTTTTCCTATGCTTTTGGCTAATTCTTCAACAATTTTTCTTGGCATGGTGTATTGCATACTCTAACTCCATTAAGCTAGAAAACTTTGATGTTATTTAAAGATTTTTTCCATAATGTTTACAAAATTAGGATTAAAAATGGTTAGAGCAAAAAGAGTCAGGCCTATTAACACTTTTAATAAAACATTATTTAATTTTACTTCGGCTTTGACCTGGTTTACTTCATCTCTTACCTGGTTTACTTCAGATCTTACCTGGTTTACTTCATCTTTGACTTGATTTAGGTTATTTTTTAGTTGTTTTAGTTCTGCCTTGACTTGATTGATTTCAGCTTTTACTTCGTTTATTTCAGCTCGTACGAATTCTTTTGTAGCAAGTTCGTTCCTTAATTCATTATAGAGTTCTGCTTTTAGGTTTTCTTTTTTGGCAGTTATTTCTCTTTGAGATTCTGCTCTGATACTTTCCAGTAGATTTTCCATAGCATTAACAAACTGCTCAGCACTATCTTTTCCTATGCTTTTGGCTAATTCTTCAACAATTTTTCTTGGCATGGTGTATTGCATTTTGTTGCTCCAATTATAAGCAATTATTGCGGGTTTGGTAGTTATTTACTGGTTTTCAAAAATTTAAAAAATTCGCTGTCAGGTGTTAAAATAAATTGAGTTTTAGATGTTAAACTTTTTTTATAAGCTTCTAAAGAGCGGTAAAATTTATAAAAGTCAGGATCTTTAGAAAAGGCTTCTGCATAAATTTTGGTTGCCAGGGCCTCGCCTTCACCTTTTAAAATTTCTGCCTTTTCTTTAGCTTGGGCAAGCATAACAGTTCTTTCTTTATCAGCCTGAGAGCGAATTTTTGCAGCCTCTTCCCTGCCTTCAGATCTGTATCTTTTGGCCTGACGTTCTCTTTCTGCTCTCATTCTATTATAAATTGCTCGTTCATTTTCAGGGGGGAGATCTGCTCTTTTAATTCTAACGTCTAAAATTTCAATACCATAATCTTGAAGTAAAGCATCACATCTTTTAGTCACTCTTTGCATTATCTCTGCCCGTTTAGAAGAAACGATCTCGGTTAGTAAATATTGCCCCAAAGCTGCTCTTAATTGAGAATAAACAATATCATCTATTCTAGAAATACCGTTGGATATAGTTCTAACACTTCTGTAAAATAAAAGAGGGTCTTTTATTTTCCATCTGGAATAATTATCGACCACTAAATTCTTCTTATCTTTAGTTAAAATTTCCGCTGGAGGTGCATCATATTCTAATACTCTGGAGTCAAAATAAATAACGTTTTGATAAGGTAATTTAAAGTGTAAACCAGGTTTTAAAGCATCACTAACAGGTTTGCCAAGTTCTAAAACTATAGCAGTTTGAGTCTGATCCACTATAAAAAAACAAAACCATCCTCCTAAAGCTAAAATAACAATCAAAACCAGCAAAAATGATTTTATTTTATCCATAATTATCTGCTCCTCTTAATTTTTTGATTTTTTTGAATTTTAGATGCCGAGTTTTTTTTAGGCAGAGGTTCTCCATTTTCGTTTAGAAATAAATACGGAACTACTGCTTTGGATGCCTCTTTACTTAAAATTATTTTTTTAACAGATGGATTGGATAAAATTTGTTCTAGCGTTTCTAGGTATAAGCGCTCTCTGGTAACTTTTGGGGCTTTTTTATATTCTTTTAAAATAGATAAAAACCTAGCACTTTTACCTTTGGCTTGCCTTACAATACTTTCTTTATAGGCTTCTGCCTGGTTTAAAATTTCAGCTACTTGTCCTCTAGTTTTAGGAATAATGTCATTTCTATATGCCTCTGCTTCATTTATAAATCTAATTTTATCTTCTTTAGCACTAGCGACATCTTTAAACGCATCTATAACTTGCTTGGGAGGATGGACATCCTGCAACTGAACTGCTATTACTTTTATGCCACTGTGATATTTATCTAAAATAGATTGTAATAGTTTTTTTGTTTCATTTTGAATAAGTACTTTTCCTGTGGTTAAAACAGAGTCAATATCACTATTTCCTATAACTTCTCGCATGGCAGCTTCTGCAGCATCTTTAACTGTTTTGTGAGGATCTGCAATGTTAAAAAGATAATATTTAGGATTTTTAATCTGATATTGAACAATAAATTGTACATCTACGATATTTTCATCTCCTGTAAGCATAAGTGATTCTTCAGGAACTAATCTGTATTGAATAGTTTTAGAGATTAAATTGTTAGAAATAGTTCTAAAGCCTATCTCTAAGCGCTGGATGCGTGTAACTTTAGGAGTTAGCACTTTTTCTATAGGGTAGGGTAAATGATAATGAGGGCCAGGAGGAGTAATACGTTCGAATTTGCCAAATCTTTGCACCACTCCTACTTCATCTGGCTCTACAATGTAAATACCACTTAGCAACCAGAGCAGGATAGCTATAATGAGTAAAACAGTTCCCCCAGGTATTTTACCTTTAAATTTGCCCAGTTTTTTCTCAAAAGAACTAAAATCAGGTCCCTTTACCTGAAAGGTGTTTTTTTCTTTTCTCTGTTGCAATTTTTCCCAATCCCAATTCATAAATTTCCCCTTTAAATTTTTTAAAATTATCTGTTTTCGAGTTACACAAGGTTATTTTTGAATACCAAATCAGGCTTGATTTTTAGTTGACGTAAAATCAACTAATTCCGTTTGGTTATATAATTTCTGTTTTACATAGTAAACCTTAAAAATCAATTGTTTTATTCGTCTATTTAGGGCTATAAAATTAGTGGTAGTGATTAGTGACAGGAGTTAGTTGGGTGAGAAGATATTTTAATAAGTCCTTTACCTCTAAATCAATTTAGGTTAAAAGTTTAAATTGTAAGTTATAACTAGAGATAATTTAAGGAGTACCAAATGAAACCTGTAAAAAAAGAAATATTTAGGGCTTATGATATTAGGGGAATTGTGGATAAGGATTTTGATCCAGAATGGGTTAAGATGCTTGGCAAAGCTTGCGGTACATATTTTCGAAGAAATAAAATTACCAGAGTTGCCGTAGGGCATGATTGTCGTCATTCTTCTCCTATTTACCAACAAAAAATAATAGAAGGTCTGGTAGAGACTGGAATGGATGTGATCTTTTTAAACATGGTAGCCACTCCTCTTTTTTATTTTGCCATTAAGTTTATAAATTTAAAAGGTGGCATAATGATTACAGCCAGCCACAACCCTAAAGATTTTAATGGGTTTAAAGTTTGGGCTAATGAAAGCACTATCCACACTACAGAAATTCTAAAAATATACGAGATAATGAAAAATCAGGACTTTTTTCCTGCCAAAAATAAAGGCATTGCCACAGAAATGGACATTGTGCCTGCTTATATTCATCATTTGACTAGCGACGGTAGTTTGGATCATTCTGTAAAAGTTGTAGTGGATGGAGGGAACGGAGCTGCTGGACAGGTTTGTGCTGAAGTGTTGCGTAAAATCGGCGCTGAGGTTATAGAGCTATATTGTGAACCTGATGGAGATTTTCCCAATCATCATCCAGACCCTACTGTTTTAGAAAATATTAAAGATTTACAACAAATGGTGCAAAAAGAAAATTGTATAGGGATTGGCCTGGATGGAGATGGGGATCGGATAGGTGTGTTAAATGAACATGGTGGTATTGTGTATGGAGATAGATTGCTCGCTATTTTTGCCAGAGACATTCTAAAAAATCATCCTGGAGCTGCCATTATTGGGGAGGTAAAATGCTCTCATTTACTATATGAAGACATAAAAAAACATGGTGGCAAACCTATTATGTGGAAAACAGGACATTCTTTGATTAAGGCCAAGATGAAAGAAGAAAATGCTATTTTAGCTGGAGAAATGAGTGGGCACATGTTTTTTGCTGATCGCTATTTTGGATTTGACGACGCTATTTATGCTGCCAAAAGACTGGTTGAAATTTTAGCTAAAAATCCAGGAAAACCTTTGAGTACCTATTTAAGTGACTGGCCTAAAACATTTTCTACCCCTGAAATCAGAATGGAATGTCCAGAACAAATAAAATTTCAAGTAGTAGCCAGAGCTCTGGAATATTTTAAACAACAATACGACGTTATAGATATTGATGGGGTCAGAATTACTTTTCCTGATGGTTGGGGGTTGCTTAGAGCGTCTAATACTCAACCTGTTTTAGTGTTGCGTTTTGAAGCAGAATCTGAAAGTAGATTAGAAGAGATCAGAAGACTTATTGAAGAACCTCTAAAAAACTGGATTGAAGAATTATCAAGTTAAAAAGCAGGTAAAATTTATATTTTTTAACCACAAGAGTTAATTTTTAGCGTTTAATTTTAGTGGGAAAATGAGTAATTATAGTAGAAAAAGATTACATCCTTTACTAAAAGCAGTATTGTTAGCCTGTATCTTTGCAGGCACAGGCTATTTATTTTGGAAAAATTACGAACATTCTTTAAAAAAAATTCAAAACAAACAATCTGTTTGGGATCAAACCAAAACTTTAACTGAAGAACAAAAACAAACCCTGTACGATTTGATTGATTTCTTTAAACAGAATTATGAATTAAATGTTTATATTAAAATTACAAAAGACGAGATGTACCTTCCTAAAATCAATAAACATACTATTTTTATTGGTTTATGTCCCAAGCAAGAAAAAGTGTTTGTGCGTTTTCCACCTCTAATGGAAAAGGCGTTGGGCGTTAAATTTTTACGTTATTTACAGGAAAAATATTTTCAAGGTCATTTTTCTTCTGAGCAATGGCCTAGACGATTGGTAGGTTGTCTAAAGTTGATTCAAAAAAAGGTGTTGGAAATTGAATCCGGCTAAAAATATCCCCGAAGTAGAGATATTTACGGATGGATGTTCCCTTGGTAATCCAGGACCTGGGGGTATTGGTGTTATTTTAAAATACAAAGACAAACAAAAAGAACTGTCTTTAGGATTTCCAGACACGACCAATAATCGCATGGAGCTACAGGCCATTATAGAAGGATTGGCTGCTTTGAAAACCAGATGCAGGGTAAGGGTTTTTACTGATTCTCAATATGTAGCTAGGGCTTTTAATGAAGGTTGGCTTCAAAAATGGCAGACAAATAACTGGAAAAATTCTCAAAAAAAATCAGTTAAAAATCAAGACCTCTGGCAAAAGCTTTTAGAGCTTACAAATTATCACCATGTTCAATTTCAGTGGATAAAAGCCCATAACAATCATCCTGAAAATGAACGCTGCGACTTTTTAGCCAAACAAGCTGCTCAAAAAATAAAATACAATATCTAGTTAATTTTCTTTTCTAAGAGAATGATTGTAGTAATTTTACAGAAATATATCAGCTGCCCAGGGACGCAAATTTTGTATTCTTAAAACTTGTGTCGCCCTGTTTGGCTAATTCAGATTCGCTACCTTTTGCAGTTACGTTTTTTAATAAAAAATGAGCGATTTTGAAAAATCAAAATCGCTCATTTGGTTTTTTATTTTAAGTCCAAGGCTTGTTTTATGGCGCCAAAATCTAACACAGAGCCAACTAGCTTTGTTCCATGATTTACTTTGATAACGTCTCTTAGTTTTATCATAGATAAAATTTCATCCATTTTTTTGGCCACAGAAAAGGTGTCTTCTCTGACTAAGACAATGGGAATTCCCAAAACTTCAGCTCTGGTCATGATAATGTCGTTGGGATATAAATTTCCAGTTAAAATCAGACATTGACAATTCCCTTCTAGAGCCACCAACTGTACGTCAGATCTATCTCCACCCACGATAACGGCCACGTTTGGATTTTTCTTAAAGTGGGTCATAAAGTTTTCTACCTGCATAGTACCGATAAGGAAATTTTCTACAATTTTATCTGCCTTTTCACTGGCTACAATAATTCTACCACTTAAACGCTTGGCCAGATCTGCTATTTTTATAGCGCCCATTAAAGGATCTTTAGGAATTACTCCCAGGGGGGTAATTCCTTTGCGTTCAAGAAAAGGAAGAATCATGGAGTTTAATTCTTCTTGAAATTGTTCTGGGATGTCGTTTAATACAGTTCCAAGCATTAAATCTTGCAACTCATCTTTTAATACAGCTAAATAGTCATAATGAAGTTCTTGTTCAAAACGATCAAGGATTATAGTTTTGAATCCGAATTTCTTCACTAATGTTACTCCATCTACATTACAATATCTACCAGAATACATACTTCCTGAACCAGCCACAAGCATCACATCTTTGTCTTTGCTTAATTCATTATAAGCCTTTTCAATTTTTTCAATTAAATGTTGTGGGTCATACTCGCCTTTAAAAGCTTTGACCTTAAAGTCGTGGTCTACCACCACTGGGGTAAGTAACTCAGGATCTTCATTTAGCCCCAGAATTTCCTGGACAAATAAAGCGTCTTCATCTCCTAATTTGCCATCCACTTGAGTAGGCACTGCTCCAACAGGTTTCATATAGCCTACTTTATAGCCTTCTTTTTGTAATTTTAACCCTAACGTTAGAGTAAGAAGATTTTTCCCAGAATAACCTTGGGTAGAGCCAATATAGAGACCAGCCATAACTTTTGCCTCCTTTTTTGATTTGCTTGCTATTGATTTTAAGTAAAAAATCCATTAAACTCAAATTTAACCTGGTGAGAGGATAAAAATTACAGGTAAAAGGTAGTTGAATCTTAAAATTCGAACTAAGCCCAAAATCCCTCTTAATTAATTTTAACTATACATAAAAAGATGGAAAAATACAAATTTATTTTTAAGGCTTTATCTTATAATTTTAAAAAGTTAGAATTGTTTAAACAGGCCATTACCCATACTTCTTATGCCAATGAAAGGGGTACTTACCACAATGAGCGATTAGAATTTTTAGGGGATGCAGTTTTAGAGTTGGCTATCTCAGAAATTTTGTACTTTAAATTCCCTCAAGCAGAGGAAGGTAAACTTACCAAAGCTCGAGCTTTTTTAGTAAACGAAACTAGTTTGGCTCAGATTGCCAGAAGGTTGAAATTGGGCGAAGTTATTTTGTTGGGGAAAGGAGAAGAAAGTCAAGGTGGACGCACTAAAAATAGTATATTAGCAGATACCTTAGAAGCTATTCTGGGCGCTATTTATCTGGATAGCCAAAGTTTTAAGGAAGTAAAAAGAGTTATAAATTGTCTTTTTGGCCCCTTAATACCATCTAACTTAAATAAGTTAAAAGAAAAAAAAGATTATAAAACTCTTCTTCAGGAATATACTCAGGAGCACTTTGGAGATAGACCTGTTTATACCTTAATAAAAAGTACAGGTCCAGATCATGCCAAAATTTTTCACGTAAAAGTCACTATCCCCCGCGTTCCACCTTTAGAAATTACCACCCAAGGGTATAGTATTAAAGGTGCAGAGCAAAAAGCTGCTCAAAAGGCTTTGTCTATCTTGCACCAAACTGAGCCAACATACTGATCTGTATATACAAATGTGCTTTAGTCATTTTAACAAAATTTCTCTAAGACTATAAAAATTGACCAGATAATTTTAAGGATCCGGGCTTTTGCCCAGACCCTTAACTGTCTTTGGTCAATTTTTTGACTAAACTCCTCCACCAATTAATTGCATAGCCATACGAGGTAGGCTATTAGCCTGAGCTAACATAGCTACTGCTGATTGAGTGAGGATTTGGTTTCTCACAAAATTTGTCATTTCTGTGGCTACGTCCACGTCAGAGATTCTGGATTCTGCAGCCTGTAAATTTTCGGCCTGAATTTGTAAGTTGGTAACAGTGCTTTCCAATCTATTTTGCAAAGCCCCTAGAGCTGCTCGGATTCTATCCTTAGAAACAATGGCGGCATTAATACCATCCAGGGCTTTAGACGCCTCTTCCTGAGTAGAAATGGTATAGCCACCTATATAATTAGCAGCAGCTGTATCAGCATGGTTACCTAAACCAAAAGCAGAAGCAGTGGCATTACCAATGGCAATGTAATAATAGTCTTCTGCACTGTCATTACCTGTGCCAAAATGTACCTTTAGAGGGCCAGTAGAATTTAGTCCTGTGCCATCGTAATCATTAGCCCAGGTTGCAGGGTTTATGTTGGAAGCAGACAAGTTTCCGTTAAGCAGATAAATCCCATTAAAGTCAGTGGCATTGGCTATTCGAGTAATTTCTGAGGCCATAGCTTGATATTCAGAGTCAATAATCAGACGCTGATCAGAAGTATAAGTACCTGTGGCCGCTTGCTCGGCCAACTCTTTCATACGGATTAATTTTTCATCAATGGTTTGCAAAGCTCCATCTGCAGTCTGAATAAGAGAAATGGCATCGTTGGCATTTCTAACTCCCTGGTTTAAAGATGATATGTCCGCACGCATCAGCTCCCGGATGGCCAAACCTGCGGCATCATCAGCAGCAGTGCCTACGCGCAGACCAGACGAAAGCCTTCTTGTTGAAGTGCTTAATCTGTCATACGCCATGCCTAAATTTCTGGCTGCATTCATAGCCATCAAGTTGTGATTAATGACCAAAGACATTTTTTCCTCCTTTTAACAATTTTGGAAGGATACATTCAAAAAGAATGCCAAAATTGGTGCTAGTAAGTGGTGATGATAGATAGAGGGGCATTATCAGGGGCATTATTCTGAGGTTTGGGGTTTTAAATTGACGAAACAGATTATTGTTTTTATTCTTAATAAAAACTTGGAGGCGTGATTCTAATGGATATTTTAATAAAAAACGTGAGTTTGGACGGTAAAATAGTAGATATTGGTATTGATCAAGGGAAAATTAGGTTGATTCAAGAAAACATTGACGAACTAGCTCCAAAGGTGATTGACGGCACTAACAAAGCTGTTCTCCCTACCTTTTACAATCTGCATACCCATGCAGCCATGACTTTGCTTAGAGGGTATGCGGATGACTTAGAGCTTCACACCTGGTTAAATGATTATATCTGGCCTTTTGAAAGAAAGTTGACTTTTGAAGACGTTTATATTGGCACCAAGTTGGCCTGTTTAGAAATGATCAAAACAGGAACTACTTTTTTTTGTGATATGTATTGGCATCCTTTGGCAGCTAAAAAAGCTGTGGAAGAAATGGGATTGAGGGCTCGTTTGTCAACGGTGTTTGTAGATTTTGGTAGTACAAAAAAGGCCCAAGAATTCAAAGAGAGAACAGAGGATTTTTTTAGTCAAGACCATAATTCAGAATTGGTGCAGTTTATGTTAGGTCCTCATGCTATATATACGGTATCTAAAGATTCTTTAGTTTGGCTCAGAGATTTTGCCAGAGAGCATGATTTGTTCATTCACATTCATCTGGCTGAAACTCAGAAAGAAGTGCAGGATTGTTTAAAAGAGCACAATCTTACTCCGGTGAAATATTTAGACACACTTGGTTTTTTAGGACCTAACGTGATTGTAGCTCATGCAGTGTGGTTGGATGATCAAGAAATTGAGATTTTGGGAAAAAGACAGGTTAAGGTCGTGCATGTACCTACTTCTAATTTAAAACTTGCTTCAGGTGTTTGTCCTTTTTACGAGTTATACAAAAGAGGAGTAGCACTTGGTCTGGGAACAGATGGATGCGCTTCCAACAACAATTTAGATATATTTGAGGAGTTAAAATTGAGTTCTATTTTGGCTAAAGTCCATTCTAATGATCCTGCTGTTTTTAAAGCCAGAGAAATTTTTGATATTGCTACCCAACAGAGCGCAAAACATTTTTATTTGTTAGGTGGAGAAATAAAAGAGGGGTATGTAGCGGATTTAATGTTAATAGATTTAGATCACCACTTAATGGTGCCAACTCATAAGTTATATTCTAATCTGGTGTATGCAGGCAATGGTAGTTGTGTTGATACTGTGATTTGTAATGGAAAGGTGTTAATGGAAAATAGAATTGTTGAAGGAGAAGAGGAAATTATTGCCGAAGCAAAGGCCTGTGTAGCTAATATTTTAAAGAGATAAAAGATATGCTTTTAATTTATACCGGTAAAGGCAAGGGGAAAACGTGTGCTGCTGTGGGACAAGCGATTCGAGCTTATGGACACGGGCTAGGTGTTGTGTTTGGGCAATTTGTGAAAAGGGATATTCAGGCAGGAGAGCAGGTTGTTTTAAAACAGTTGCTTGGAGAAAATTTTTTAGCTGGTGGACTTGGTTTTTTAAAAAACAAAGATGATTTTGAAGTTCATGCAAATAAAGCCAAGAGCACTTTGCAGTGGATTATAAAAAAAATACAAAGAAGGAAACCTTTTTTGGCAGTTTTAGATGAAAGTTTATATGCTTTAGGTTTAGGTTACCTGACGTTAGATGAAATATGGGCTTGTATAGAAATTGCCCAAAATAATAATGTGCATTTACTTTTAACAGGTAGAGAGCTTCCTTATATTTTGCAAGAAAAAGCAGATTTGGTTTCCCATATTGAGGAAGTAAAACATCACTATGCCCAGGGAATAGTAGCGCAAAGAGGTATAGAATTTTAGAAAAAATCTAGTACAAGCTGGCAACATTTTCTATGCGCTGTTTATAAGCTAGGATGCCGTTGACAATTCCTCTAGCCAGGGTTTTGAGATAGGTACTAGATAAGAGTTTTTTTCTGTCTTCTGGATTGGTGATGTATCCCAGTTCTATCAGTATGGCTGGCATCTTGGCCCCCATCAATACGTAAAAAGGCGCTTCTCTTACTCCATGGTTAGTTAAATGAGCATATCTTTTTTTTGCCTGGCAAATAGCTTTTTTCTGGACAATTTTAGCCAGGCTTCTGGATTCACTGATTTTAGAATTTAGCATAAGTTCTGTTAAAATTAGCTGAAGATCGCTTATTTTTTTTGCAGAAACGGCATTTTCTCTAGCTGCAACTCTAAGGGCATCTTTTGATCTTGTGACATTGAGGTAATATATTTCCAGTCCTTTAACTTTGTGATTACGGTGAGCATTACAGTGGATAGAAATAAAAAGATCTGCTTTTTTGGAATTGGCCAGAGCGGTTCTTTCTTCTAGAGGGATAAACACGTCTTTGGTTCTGGTATAAAGTATTCTAAAACCTTTTGCTTTTAACATACCTCCAAGTATTTTGGCCATTTTTAAATTAATGTCTTTTTCTTTTACTCCGTGGCTAATAGCTCCTGGATCTTTTCCTCCATGCCCAGGATCGAGCATAATAGTTTTTACTCTTAACCCCAATTGTTCAATAAGATTTTGTCTGGCAATCTTTTCTCTTAAACGAGAAGAAATGTTAATAGGCCTAGTTTTGGCCGCCTGTTTTTTATTCTGTCCATATACGTCCACAACTATTCTAAAGGGATTGGATAAAGAAAAAATGCGATAGTCCTGGATAGATTGAATATCCAACACTACTCTGGTTGTTTTTTGGGAATGAGGAGCCACCCTTACTCGTTTGAGGATACCGTCAGCAATGTTGGTTTGGCGGGAAAGATGGGGAGTTATAGAGGTGTGTTGCAGGTCTATGAAAAGCCTATAAGTGGTGTTGAGTTTGGGGTCTGGATTTAGAAGTTTATAAAAATATTTAACAGGTGCTGTTAGATCTAATACTACTCTGGTATATTCGTCACTAGACCAATGTCGTATTTTTAATAATTGGCTTGTGTGAAGTTGAGGTTTTGTTTTATTTTTCTTAATATAGTTGACATGTTTTAGTTTTTTACGTTTTTTTAATTTTTGAGAGTCAAGTTTTTTTAAAAGTTGCTCTGCATTTTTTTTCATATCCCCTTTAGGATAATTGTAAATGACCTTCAGGAGTTCTATATAGGCCTGTTTTGGATCGTGAAGATAGGTCAAAAAGATATTGGCTATTCTAAATTGGGCATCATCGGCCCAGGAGTGATAAGGATATTTTAATGTTACTCGCCTAAAATAGTCTATGGCCTTAAAAAAATCAGAACGCAGATGAGAGATTTTACCCAGTTCTTCATAAACTCTTCCAGCGTAATACAAACTTTTGGCTCCGGTGCTGGATTTGGGAGCTTTTTTATAGATGGCTAAAAATTTTTTCTTTAAATACAGCCAATTGTCTCTGTATTTTGCCTTTTTAGGATTTTTTTGCAATTTATAAAAAGAAGCAATGTTTTTCTGATAAGCTCTGTACAGAGAAGCAGTGGCGTTAGTAACGTTTAATAAAACATAAAAGAGTAAAAAAACATACAATAAAATTGTTTTATTCGTGTTTTTCATTTTTTATATTTAAAACTACGTGTTTTTTATTAGTTTTAGTTAAGTGCTTTATCCTTTAGTCCACATATCTATCAATTAGGCCTTATTACTCCAATTAGGCCTTATTACTCGACAGTAACACTTTTGGCAAGGTTGCGAGGTTGGTCCACGTCTTTTCCTAGATAGATAGCCGTTTCATAGGCAAAAAGTTGTAAGGCTGGCAAGACAAAAAAGGAGGTAAAGGGATGCTGGGAACGAGGCATAAACCAGGTATCGTCCACATTTAATAGAGCATCAGGTTCTGTTAGGGCAATAATTTTTCCTCCTCTGGCCTGTACTTCCTGGAGATTGGATTTGATTTTGGGAAGTAAGTTATCTTTTGGAGCCAAGGCGAAGGTGGGAAATTCAGGATCAATGAGGGCAATGGGACCGTGTTTCATTTCTCCTGCTGCATATCCTTCAGCATGTATGTACGAGATTTCTTTTAATTTTAAAGCCCCTTCTAAGGCTAGAGGATAGTAAATACCTCGTCCTAAATAAAAAAAACTTTTGGCCCAGGCATATTTGGGGGTTAATTCTTTTGCTTTTTGGTGATAGGCTGTTAAATTATTTTTTAATTGTTCTGGCAAGGTTACCAGTTGCTTTATAAAGGAGTTTATTGTTTGTTGAGAGATAATTTGTTTTTGTTTAGCCCAGAAAAGAGTTAAAAGCAAAAGAGTTATCATTTGACTACACATGGCCTTTGTAGAGGCAACGCTAATTTCAGGGCCTGCTTGAGTATAGATAGTGATGTCAGATTCCCTTGCAATGCTAGATCCAATAACATTGCATAGACCTATGACTGTAGCTTTTTTTTCTTTGGCCAACCTGAGCCCAGCTAATGTATCTGCTGTTTCGCCACTTTGGCTAATAACCATTACCCAACTGTCCCTGTCCAATAAACTTTCTCTATATCTAAACTCAGAAGCTATTTCGACTTCTACAGGAATTTTGGCTATGTCTTCCAAAAGATATTTAGCCCATAATCCTGCGTGATAGGAAGTGCCACAGGCTACAATCTTTAATCTGGAGGGAATGGGGATGTCGTTTAGTTCTGGAATAATAATAGTTTGTTTAGAGGCATCAATCCTGCCTCTTAGACAGTTTTCAATTACTTGGGGTTGCTCAAAGATCTCTTTGAGCATAAAGTGTTTGTAACCTTCTTTTTGAGCTGCTTGAATGTCCCAGTGGATCAAGACAGTTTCTCTGGCAATAGGAGTAAGGTGTGAAAGAGAAAATAATTTTATCTGGGAAGGGGTGATCTCAGCTATTTCATAATCTTCCAGAAAAATTACCTCCTTGGTGTATGGTAAAAAAGCAGGAATGTCTGAGGCAATGAAGTTTTCTCCCTGTCCCTTACCTAGAATAAGAGGGCTGGAACATCTTCCTGCCCAGATGGTCTGAGGTTGGGAACATTCGATTAGAGCAAAGGCATAGCTTCCTTTGACCTGATTAAGGGATTTCTGGATGGCCTGAAGGATAGAATTGCCCTTATCAACATAATAAGCAATTAGTTGTACCAGCACTTCAGTGTCAGTGTCTGAAGTAAAAGTTATGCCTTTAGAAATTAAGTCTTTTTTCAGTTCTTTAAAATTTTCAATAATTCCGTTGTGGACTAAGGCAAAACGTCCGTTTTGGCTAAGGTGAGGGTGAGCATTTTGAGTGGTGGGCAGTCCGTGAGTAGCCCATCTGGTATGTCCAATTCCACTTGTATTTAAAAGTACTTCCTGGGAATTTAGTTTTTGTTCTAAATTGCTTAATTTACCTTCAGTTTTAATAACGCTTAGTTTATTTTGCAGGCAAAAAGCTATACCTGCAGAATCATAACCTCTATATTCTAGTCTTTTTAGACCTTCGATAATAATGGGAGTTGCAGGTCTATGCCCTGTATAAGCAATAATTCCACACATTAAAGTCTCCTTTAGATAAATTACAAAGAAATTGTTTTTGTGATTTTAGCTTTCAATACACATAAATACAGCAAAAAATAATTGAATTTGAAGAAACAGGAATTGTAGGGGCAATCCATGAATTCCCCTACATGCTCAATGATTAATTTCAACCTTTTTCGAACATGCCCCTAGTTTTTTTGATGTATCCTAAAATTTTTTATAGTTGTAGTTGTTGCAAAAAATTTGGCCATTTTTGGAGAAAAGCTTTTAGGGCCAGGGCTCTGTGGCTTATTTGATTTTTTTGTTCTAGGCTCATTTCTGCTGCATGCAAGCCTGTTTGTTCGTCAATAAAAATCGGGTCATAACCAAAACCATTGTGACCTTTGGGTTCTGTGGCAATATAACCAGGCCAATTTCCCTGGACGTGGAAGTGTTTTCCACTAGGATGCCAGACTGCAATTACACAGACAAAAAAAGCTTTTCTTTGCGCTTTGGGCACGTTTTGTAATTTGGTCAATAATTTTAAGTTGTTTTGTTCGTCAGTAGCGTTAGGTCCGCTATAACGTGCAGAATGAACTCCTGGCTCTCCCTTGAGATAAGGGACGACCAGGCCTGAATCATCTGCCAAAGCCATAAGTCCTGTTTTTTCACTTACGGTTTTTGCTTTAATATAAGCATTTTCTTCAAAAGTATTACCAGTTTCAGGGATGGGAGGAATATTAAAATCTTTTAAACTCAACAATTCTATTTTATTATTCAGCAGTTTGCTTATTTCTTTTATTTTTCCTTTATTAGTTGTAGCTAAAACCAGTTGCACGCTAATTCTCTCCGTTTGGGCAATTTTGTTATAATTGGTGTTAGTTAGATAACTTATCAAGAATTAAATAGCAACAGACTAAAAATTAAGCAATAGTAAATCGGACGTCAGCTACGAGAGCCTGCTCTTGATTTACCAGCACAGGATTAAATTCTGCTTCGTAGATTTCTGTAAAGTCTAAAGATAGCTGGGACATAGCCAGGAGAATGTCCTCTAGAGCCTTAAAATTAATAGGTGGCTCTCCTCTAAAACCTTTTAATAAGAGATAAGATTTTATTTGTTTTATCATTCTTTTAGCTTCTTCTCTGCTCAGCGGAGCAAGGCCAAAAGAAATGTCTTTTAATACTTCTACGTAAATTCCACCAAGGCCAAACATCAAAAGGGGGCCAAATTGTTCATCTCTTTTAAAGCCAACAATTACTTCTTTACAACCTTTTGGAGCCATTTTTTGGACCAAACAACCGATGATATAGGCATCTGGACGTCTTCTTTGGGCCCTTGTAGTTATTTCTACAAAAGCATCTTTGACTTCTTCTGGGGTATTTAAGTTGACTATGACTCCTTTTACGTCTGTTTTGTGCGAGATGTTAGGTGAAGCTATTTTCAACACCACAGGAAAACCTATTTCTTGGGCTATTTGCATAGCTTGTTGACTGGATCTGGCAAGTTTGGTTTGGGGATGAGGTAAGTTGTAAGCATCTAAAACTTGCAAGGCCTGGAATTCTACTATTTCTTTTTGATTGCGCGCTTTGGACTCTTCTATAACTTTTGCAGCAAGTTCAAGATTGCGAGGATAGGCAGGAATAAGTTCTGGTTGTTTTTGAGTCCATTCCCAGTATTTAAACATGGTTTCTAGAGCATATATGGCTGGCTCTGGAAAAGGATAACAGGGAATGTCATGATTCAAAAGAATTTTTTGGGCCTCTTTTACGTGATATTTACCCATAAAAACGCAAAAAATTGGCTTGGTTAAGGATTTGGAGATATTGACTATTTCTTTGGCTAAAGTTGTAATTTGAGGGGCAATGGCCGAAGTGGGAGTTAAGAGTACCAAAATGGCGTGAGTATTGGGATCGTCTTTAATTATATCAATGGTTTCAATGTATCTTGTAGTATCTGCATCTCCGATAATGTCTATAGGGTTATACAAGGAAGCATATCCTGGCAAGGTGGCCTTTAATTTTTCAATGGTTTGATTGGATAATCTGGTCATTTGGAGGCAAGATTGTTCACAGATATCTGCTGCCATTATGCCAGGACCTCCAGAGTTGGTGATGATAGTTAGATTGGGTCCTTTGGGCAGGTTTTGGGAAGAAAAGGCAAGAGCCAGGTTAAAAAGATTTTCTACTTCAAGCACTCTGATAATACCTGATTTTTCAAAGGCAGCAGTATAGGCCTGATCAGATCCTGCAATGGCTCCAGTATGGGAAGAAGCAGCTTTTGCCCCTGCAGAAGTACGTCCTGATTTTATGATTAAGACAGGTTTTTTTTTGGTTACTTTTGTGGCTGCTTGAACAAATTTCTGTCCAGAGCAAACGTTTTCTATGTAACCTAAAATAACCTTGGTTTCAGGATCATCTCCTAGATAAGAAATCATGTCTGTTTCATCTAGAGCAGCTTTGTTGCCCAGACTAATAAATTTGGAAAAGCCAATGTGGGTTCCCAGAGTCCAGTCCAAAATGGCTACACACAGGGCTCCGGATTGGGAAAAAAAACTTATATTGCCTTTGTTAGGTATCCCTGCTGCAAACGTAGCATTTAAATTGGCATGAGTATTAATGAGACCAAGACAATTAGGGCCTAATAAAGCAATGTTATACTTTTTAGCAATTTCTATTAGTCGTTCTTCCAGGTGATAGCCTGCTCCGCCCACTTCTTTAAAACCAGCAGAAATAACAATGGCTGCTTTGAGTCCTTTTTTACCCAGTGACTCCAACGCATCTACTACTAGATCTCGGGGGATAGTTATCACTGCTAAGTCAATGTTATTAGGGAGCTGATCAATACTTTGATAAACAGGGATGTTTAAAATGTTTTTGGCTTTGGGGTTAACAGGATAGATGTCTCCTGCAAATTTTGCTTCTTGCAGATTTTTGAGAATAATATTTCCAATTTTTCCCGGATGACTCGAGGCTCCAATTACGGCAATATTTTTGGGTTTAAAAAGATAGGCAAGATTGCTCATGACTTCCATCCTTTTTGTTTGGATTAACAAGTTAAAATAATTAAAAAAATTGTCTTTTTGTCCTTGTTATAGATTGCTTTATGGTGTGCATCTTAAAAAGACTTTTCACAATTATCTCTTAGCTTAGTTCTGTTTAGAATTCAAACTTTTTTTAACCCAAATCCACCTTAAGTAAAAGATAGTTTAAATAAGATTTATTAGTTTAACAGACTGTATTGGGGCAAGTGACATTACTAGCAGGTTTTAGAGAGAAAAAATGGAGCTTAGAAATAAAGAGTTTTTTGCAGAATATTGTTGCTTTGGTTAAAACCCATTTAGCCAGACTTACGTTAAATTTTTTGGGCCCAGGGCTTTGTGGCTGTCTTAGTTGGCTCAAGATTTTTTTGCCAAACTTGTCTATTTATCCTCAGATATTCTGGAGTGTTACACCTCGTCCAGAAAAAAAGATTGTTTCCCCTGAGAATAGTCCTTTATCTTTATACGAATAACGGGAAGAGTTGTGATTTGGAGTCAATAATTTTTAAAATTTAATGTATAAAAAGATAGAAAAAGTAACACTAAATAGTGTTTGGTTATAAAAAAATTATAGTAGTTTTTTTTAAGAGAAAAATTATTTATTGTTTTATTATTAAATAAAATAAGGAAGTTTATGTAATGTATAAAAAAATAAAATTAGTGTTACCTGGTTTAGAGTATACTTTTTGTTTAAAGAATAACCTTATAAAATAGGAGAAAACATTTTTTTATAAATATGTTTTGACAAATATTTTTGTTTTGGGTTATAAATAAATAAAATATTATTTGTTATGATTGAGTAAGAGGAAAAAGTCTTTTAGCATAATTTGCCTGTTAAAAGGTTATTTTTAATAGGCATGGTTAGGTTAATAAAAGTTAAGGAGGTAGGTATGTCCAAGGTAGGAGTGTATGTGTGTTATTGTGGCAGCAACATAGGAGGGGTGATAGATGTTGAGGCTGTTAGGGATTTTGCTGAGAAGCTACCTGGTGTTGCTGTTGCGAGGACCAATTT
>JAUZRP010000144.1 GCA_030950395.1 Desulfonauticus sp.
TTGAAGAGGCGCGGAAAGAAATCTTAGTTTCTTGTTATATATTTGAAAAAGAAGCCTTTGGTAAAGAGGTGTTAGATAAGCTGTTAGAAAAAGCGAATTTAGGCATAAAAGTAAAACCCAAATCCGAATTTGGCCTGAAAAACTCTTATTTAAAAAAACAAATTTAAAATTTAATTTTTTTATTTTGCATATAAAATTGCAAAGGCACGTTTATGCCTAAAATTAGTTATCACCTACTTTTTGTGAGTGGAGTTACTTAAGACGAGCTCACTATCTGGGCCTTAAGAGTGCTTATAAGGCGCACTAATCCATTGGGTACGTAGCTCGTTTGTGTGGTAAGCGTTTTTTGAGAACGCCTTGGTTCGAACCCTTTGGCCGCCAAAATTTCTAAACTTTCAAGTCTATCTATTTGGTTTTCAAAGAACTCTGATCATTCTACGGGATCGTCGTAGCCAGTGCAGAATAAGGTTTTAACTGCAATCCTATCCTCAGTCGGTTCACCTCCTCGATAAAGTATTCTGGAACTCTTAAGGTTAATGTTCTAGCATGGCTTACTATTTTTCCCGGAATGTGGATAAACTTATTTCTAATTCCCTTGGCAAACTTTGGACGATCAGGTCTATCGTGAATAGCTACCCAACGTAAAATATTATGTGCCACCATAGCCATTTGCCCAAATGCATGATTGGCTTTTAGTTTCTGGCAGGGAAAATGTTTTAAATCGTAACCATACTTTTCTTCGCGAATAAAATTCTCTACATTGCCGCGCTTATTATGATGCTCCATCACTTTTTGTAAAGGCCAATCCTTTAAAGCTAAATTAGTTACTACTCCGTAGTGTTTCCAGCTACCTAAAAATAAATCTCCCTGATCTACCTTTGTTCTTTTTACTACTACAGGAAGTCTTAAGGCCTCGTTCCAACTCGGAGTCCAATAAAACCGGCCTAGCTCTACCTCAAGAAGCTGTTTGCCTCGTTCGTCGGCTTGTTTTACTTCTTCTTTAGAGTACTCCCAAGGAACCCAGTTAGTAATTTCATCAAGATGATTTTGCCAACTGGTGGTCGCCTGGTTAGCTGTAATACTAAATTTTACCCCTAAACCCATACAGGTCTTTATAGTATTCTGATTGCAGTAAGCTGAGTCTGCCGATAAATACTTTTCTTCTTTATACCCATAACTTTTAAAAGCACGTCTAATTTGATCACTAGCTCCTACGCCACTTTTAGT
>JAUZRP010000145.1 GCA_030950395.1 Desulfonauticus sp.
AATTCTTCAGCAAATTGTCTTTTACCTAATGGATCTTTTATCCCTATTTTCCAGGCTTTATTGGGGCCATTTCCTCCAATAACTCTAATATCACCTCCAGCATTGATTAGAGCATATTTGATTCCATTTAATTTTATAAGATTTGCTGCCTGATCAACAATATAACCTTTTGCTATACCATCCAGTGAGATTTTCATTCCATCCTTTAGGAATCTTACGCCTTGTTTGTCTATTTTTATGTTTTCAAAGTTAACAAGTTTCATCTTCTCATTTATCTGTTTAGATGATGGCGAAGAACCAGTTGTTTCATATGATTTTTTATATAACTCTAAAAGAGGAAGAACTGTAATATCAAATGCACCCTTGCTAATATAATTATAATAGAGGCTTTGATGCAAGACATCTGCTAATTCAGGAGAGATATCTTTTAAAAAGCCTTTTTGATTAAGCCATCCTACAGGAGTATCATCAACATGACGGTTAAAAATTTTTTCGAGTTCGTTGATTTTTGCAAAGGCTTTTTCAATAATTTTTTCTGCTTTATCGTTAGATTTGTCTGCGATGGTTATATTTACAAGGGTCCCCATATGTGGACGTGTTCTGCTTATGAGATGAAAATCGTCAAGATGTTTTCCTTCTACTGGTTTAGCCACTATGGCTGGAGCAGCCAATCCTAAGCCTAATACACCCATTAGTTTGAGACAATTTCTACGGTTTACCATTTTCCCCTTACTTTTCTTAATGGAATCTTCTTGCATATTATCTCCCCCTTACAAGGTCTGTTACACATAAATGACCATCCGTGTGTATCTCATAAGCGCTTATTAGTCAAGTAAAATTTAGTGCAATACAAGTTGATTTGGCTTGACAGTCAGGCATCCTTTTTGATAAATGAATTAAAAAAATGCTGGGTAAAAAAGATTAAAAATATTTGTGATAATAAATGGGAGGCAGATAGGGATGAAAAAAAGTAATGTATTAATAGTGATAGTGGGCTTGATGGGTTTATTTGTTTTTGGTTTAGCATATGCGCAGGATGATATT
>JAUZRP010000146.1 GCA_030950395.1 Desulfonauticus sp.
ATTTTTTTACTATTTTGATACTATTATTATCTAAATTCAGAAAGCCTTTAAAATTGTCCAAAAGTTCTGTTTTTTTCTTTTTGCTTTCAATGTAAAAATGAAGATCACCGAATAACTTAAATAAAAAAAAGGATACATCAACAGGGATAATTCTTAAAAGCCATCTGAAGGGAAACCAAATGAACAAACGAAGTATATCTCGGTAAATGCTCTCATGTGTCCTCATTTTTAAAAGTATCAATATTCCTTAATAATTGAGCCTCTTGCAGAAACAAAAAAACTTTTGAATTATTTTGCTCATTAGAAGAATAATTACAGTTAAGAAGCTACCTCTATGATATAAAACAACTAATTGATTTTGCGAAATAATTAGTTGAAACAAGGAGACGGCTTCAGAAAAAATTATCACAGATTTGGTTTAATATTCAAGGATTTCTTTTCCCTTTTATAGAAAAAAAATTGAGGAACCCCTTACTGAAAAAATAAATCATTCCCGCCATAAATGGCGGGGTATTTACGTCATGGACTTTCATAACGAGCTAAAATAACGCATAAATAAATGGTGCTACAGCACTGCTCTCGGTGAAAACAATTAGAACACTGATAAGGAAAAGCACTAGCACAATGGGGAGTAACCAATAGCGCTTTCTAAACTTTAAAAACTACCAGAACTCGGGAATAATGGATTTATTTGCCATGTTTTTCTCCTAATATCGTTTTAAAAATCGTTCCTTTGGTTGAGAAGGTTCACTGCGGGCCACCCAGTATGACGAAGTCTCTTTGTCAGGCTTGACAGGAAGGGGACGCCCGCCAAATAGACGTTTGATAAGAGCTGAGGGGGTGACCACCAGATAATAAGCCAAAGTAAGAATCAAGGTAGTAACGAATCTATTCAGGAAGTGAGCAAACTTCAACCAGGCAGCATGGACATGCCTCAATTGGGATGGTATCAAAATGAAGCTCAAACCGAGGAAAGCCAAGAAACCAAAAAGGTAAGTAGGAATCGGTTTCCTGGTCCAAATCCCCAATGCACACAGACATCCGAAGAAGATAAGGGCAACAACTCCG
>JAUZRP010000147.1 GCA_030950395.1 Desulfonauticus sp.
AATAACAAATTAAGCATAAAACAAGAATATATTATATACACTTAAAAAGTATAAAACAATCGGAACAAAAGGACACAACATGAAAATTATAAAAATCCCAAAAGATAAAATCTTCGCACTAGCAAGCAGAAAAGGCGGTGTAGGAAAAACACCTATCGCATTATCACTAGCAATAGATTTAGAGTACTTCTTTCTAACAAACGATAGAGGGATAGCAACAGAAGTGTATAACAACAGTAAGTACATGGAAAAACCAATCCCTGTACAAAATGCAATATACGACTTTGGGGGATATGCAAGTGCAGGGGTTATAGAAGTAGTTAAACAAAGTGATTTACTCATCATCCCTGTAATAAATGAGTCGGACGCATTTGTTAAAACAATACTTACCGCACACGAATTAAAACCACACGCAAAAGAAACCATACTCATAGCAACACGAACAGAAAAAAAAGACATGGACGAAATAAAAAAAGAAATGAGAGAACGTCTACCTGATATTAAAATCTTTGAACTAAGTAAATCAAAGATATTTAAGAGAGTCACAAAAGATGGAATGAGTATATTACAGATAGCAAACGAAACACCGTTAAATAGATACGTATATAGAAAAATACTAGCAGAGTACACCGAATTACTTAACTACATAAAAGGGGCATAGAATGGCAAAGAAAAAAGAATTATCAGATATAGACAAAGCAATAGCAGAAGCAGAGAGTAAAACAGAAACAACCCCCCAAAACTACAAGGAAGCGGATAGCATCCAAAAGTTCAAGGATAGAATGGGAAGAGGTCAACCAAAGAAAAAAGCAGAAGAAAAAGCTACTAACAAAATGTTACTCTATTTCAATGAAGCAGAAATAAAAGACATCGAGGAAGCAGCCGAAATAAATGGCTTTTCAAAAAAAGACAAAAACAAATATATAAAGTCAATCATCAAAAAGATAGTAAGGTCTGAATTGATGCAATACAGAAGATGATACAATCATCAAATAAAAAAGGAAACCAAATGAATAACACATACAAATTAGCAGCACTAGCATTCTTAACACTCATGGCACTTAATGGGTGTGAAAGTAAAACAGAAAATAATACAAAAGTAGAGAGTACTTCATCAGAGAATAATAAACTAGAAATTACAAAAACCACAAATACAACCACAAATATAGAAGAGAAAAAAGAAACATTTAAAACAGTTGCTTTTTATGATAAAAATAAAGATATTAGAACATCAAGGATTAAAGAGTGTGCGAAAAGAGAAAACATGACCATACTAAAAGAAACAGAGTGTGATAATGCAAAGAGATCACGCCAACTTGAAAAAAGAAAGAATTCTAAAGCTTTCATAAATCAAAGTTTTTTGTAAACAAGGATAAGCAATGAAAAAAACAAACAAATTAGCAACATTAACACTCTTGGCACTCTTAGCACTTAATGGATGTGGTGGTGGAAGCTCCCCAACAGAGCAAACAACAGAAGAACTGCCAACAGTAGACGTAAGCTATACCCTTAATGATAAAGAGCGTCCTACGTGCCATAATGCAAACGATATAGGAGAACCTAATCCAGACCCTACAGATTTTGTATTGTGTATATGGTTATGTGGGAA
>JAUZRP010000148.1 GCA_030950395.1 Desulfonauticus sp.
CCACTGATTGCATGCCGATCAAAAAGTGGTGGATTACATCTTTATTTATTTTTGAAGGCAGCCATCAACGCTCAAATTATACGAGATTCATTAGCGTCTATACTTTTACCTCTCGAATTAAAAAGAACCACTGAAATTTATCCTAAACAAGTTGAACTAGAACCAGATGAACATGGAAACTTAGCTGGAAATTTTATTAATCTTCCTTATCAAAAGGAAAAAGAAACAACTCGTCATGCTCTTGACAAAAACAATGAGCCTTTATCTCTAGGACAATTCATTAAAATAGCCAAAGAATCTCAATTCGCCCCTGAAGAATTAGAAAAACTTATCACACGATGTGAAGAAGAAGTTTTAAAAGGAGGAGATCCTGAATTTGAAGATGGACCGTGTTGTTTGCAACGACTGTCTAAAACTAAACTAGGAGATGGCAGAGATCGTTTTATGTATAATTATATGGTTTTTGCCAAGAAAAAATATAAAGACCAATGGCCTGACAAAGTTAACGAAGCTAATAAATATTTTGGGGAGCCCTGGCCTCTTAAAAAAATTAATGACAAAATCAAAGCCTGGGATAAAAATACTGCGGGACATACCTGTACAGATGAAATTTTGGAACCTGTATGCGTAAAACATATTTGCGTTAAAAGAAAATTTGGAATTAAATCAGATGCCAATTCTATTTTTCCTCTTATTTCTGGTTTACAAAAGATTATGAGCACTACTCCGAGACTCCGATTCATGGTGGAAAAACCAGATGGAAAAGCAGTTCAATGTGAAGCATCCAGTCCTGATAACTTCACCGTTCAAAAGAATCTTTTAAGTTTAATTTGGTTACAAGCCGATTTTTATCCCGATCCTTTATCTCCTGGCGCATTTAGAGCCTTTCTTAATCAACTCAAAAGCGTCACTATTCATCCAGCTACCGGAACCAATATTAAAGATCAATTGTATCAACATCTTTACGACTATTGTGTTAATTCTGCTCAAGCTAAAGAAAGAAGTGATATTCGTGGAGGCTTATGTTGGAGTGGCGACGGTTTTCATTATTTTATTTTTTCTTCTTTTTTTGAAACGCTTCCTCTTAAATGGAAATTAGATGCCCGAGACACAGGAATTATTATGAAAGAAGAACTAGGAGCAGAGTTTGATCATTCTTTCAACATTAATAAAAAGACTCATAAAGTAGTAAAGCTTAAACAAATGAAAGTAGATCAAATTGAATATAAAAAATCTGAACAAAAGGATCCCAACTTCTAATGAATTATAAAGTCATCGGCCCTCCAGGAACCGGAAAACACAAACGCTACTAGACAAAGTCATTAAGTATAAAAATGCAGGGACTCCTCTAGATCATATTGGTTATTTTG
>JAUZRP010000149.1 GCA_030950395.1 Desulfonauticus sp.
AATGGCAGAAATTGCAAAAAATGAAATAAAAATTTTTTTTGAACAAGAAAAAATTTCCAAACAAGAAAAAGAAAAATTCCTATTCGTAGCCAAAAAAATAGTACAAGATGGTAAATTCGTTAATGGAGATTTTGAAGGATACTTAGATGTAGTTTCTAAATTTGCAGAAGTTGAAATTTTGTTTTTTGACCCCATAAAAAACATCACCACCGCCAATAGCAGGCTATACGTAAAAGCGTTTGAGAGAATTTTGTAATTAGTAATTGGTAGTTGGTTGGGAGGAGTAGCAGTCGCTACTGTTTTAAGAGGGCACCTCAACGAGTGCTTTGGGGGTATGGTCCTAAGTCCAGCGCCAAGACTAGGCTTATTTCTTATGTGTCAATGTGTTAGAGAACGTTCTATTAAAAGAGTCTAGGTTTTGGGTGAAGTATTTAAATTTACGAGAAAAGATATTCACTTTTTACAGGAGTTTTTTAGATAGTTGTTTATGCCAGAGGAAGTGTACGATGTGGAGGTACGGGACATTTAGTTTTCAGTGCATATATTTAGGGTTAGAAGAGAAGATTTAAGGAATTTGCGGCAAAGGGAGACGGATTGGGGCAGAGGGGTTAATGGATGATGTGAAAAGATGGTCAGATCAGGGGCGTGAATTATTGCTAAGTAATTAGTAAAGATAAAGAATATAACTCCTGAAAATATTTGAGATTTTAAGAGTTGTAAAGAGTTTTAGATTTAGGGAAGGTTATTTTTGGATTTTCCACCTCGAAAAACTAAAGTTCTATTTTTTGGCAATAAAAAATTGCCTCCTGGAGAGTGGGGTGGTCGCTTACCAATTGCCTTGATTTTTCCAGAGAAAAAAGAGCTAGCTTTTTCCACACTTGGCTGGCAAGCAGTTTTAAGAGAGCTTTTGCTGGTTGGTGATTTTGTTGTAGAGCGTTTTTTTGGGCAGGGAGATCAAACTTCAGATTTACATTCTTACGATACTAATACTCACCTCTCTTTTTTTCCTGTCTGGACTTTTAGTTTGAATTTTGAATTAGATACGTTAAATGTATTACGTTATTTAAATTCCTGCAATTTACCCTTGAGAGCAGAGCAACGCAAAGGTTTTCCTTTGCTAATAGCTGGAGGACCTCTTGTATTTTTGAATCCTTACCCTATATTGCCTGCTTTTGACTTAATGTTTGTTGGAGAATGCGAAGGTGAATTTGTAAGTTTATTGCAAAAATTAAAGAATGCTTATTTAAATGGAGCGAGTAAACAGGAATTAATTGAATTTGCTAAAAAAAGTGACTTTATATTAACTCTACATAAAAAGGCTAGGAGATATATTTATTTAAAAAAAGATTTTTATCCTGCTTATTCTCTTTTTATTTCCTCTAAGACCACATTTAGAGATACGTTTTTGTTAGAAATTAATAGAGGTTGCTTGTATGGATGCAGGTTTTGTGCTGCAGGTTATATTTATAGACCTTTTAGAGAAATTTCTTTACAAACAGCTCAAGAAATTGTCTCTTGTGTCCACCCCAAAAAGGTAGGCCTAGTAGGTACAGCTTTGACTGACTGGCCCTATTTACACGATTTTTTGGCCTGGTTAGCAGAGAGAAAAATCAAGTTTAGCCTGTCTTCCTTGCGATTTGATGGTTTAAGTGAGGATTTGCTCATTTTTTTGCGTAAACAGGGGCTAAGAAGTCTGACCATAGCTGTGGAAGGTATTAGTCAGAGAATTCGTCAGGCAATAAACAAAAGGTTTTGTGAGAAAAAATTTTTTTCTTTGGTAGAAAAAATTTCTGTTTTTCAGTTTAATACCTTAAAGCTTTACTTTATTTTAGGCTTTCCGGATGAACAGGAAAGCGATTTTACAGAGCTAGAAAATTTTTTAAAAGAATTGGTGTTGGTAAAAAATAAGGCCAGGGGGAAGAAAAAAAGTGGGTTAAATTTAGTGCAGATAAGCGCTAGTTTTTTGGTCCCAAAGCCCTGGACACCTTTGCAGTGGATGGGGATGGAAGAATTAGAAATTCTAGAACAAAAAAGGCAGCGTTTTAAAAAGTTAATAAAAAATATGGAGGGAGTGCGTTTTAGTGGAGAAAATCCTATTTTAGCTATTATTCAGGCCATTATTGCCAGAGGAGATGTCAGGGTCTTTGATTTTATCCAAACAGCCTTAAGGGAAAATTCATGGAAAAAGGCTTATAAGCAAGCAAAAGAACACATGAAAATTTATCTTCAAGAGAGAAAGCAAACAGATATTTTCCCCTGGGATGATCTAGACATTGGTCTAAAAAAAGATTTTTTATGGCAGGAATATCTGAAATTTAAGCAATCCCAACATAGTTCTATCTGCAAAAAAGGCTGTACTTCCTGCAATAGATGTGGACTAACAGCTTGGTTAAAGACACGAGAAAAGTCGCTATTTACCAACTTAAGCTAAAAGAATTGCACTTGGGCTACGTATATTTAATTAAAAATCACTTCGCCCTCCAGGGTTTTGTTTTTTAGGGTAATTTGTTGGTCCGAATTATTTATCACAGTGACTTTATTTTTAAACGTAATATTTTCTCCAAAGATTATGTCTCCTTTTACTTCTAATTGGCTACAATGCTCGAATTTAACAGGATGAGGAAATCTTTTTTCAAATTCGTGAAAATTTTTATAGAATTTAGGGTCGAGAGATATTTGAGGTAAAGTTTGGTTGGGATTTAAAACGATGTTTTTGCCCTCATCCAGATTATAGCAGTTAGACCTCACCAATAATAAATCTGCAGTGGTTTTGACAGGAGAAAATCTAGTTCTGGGGACATTGATGGCATCGGCAAAATCAAAGGCAGAAATAGCAGAGCCAATGGCAGTCTCTAACTGATATACTTTAGGAGAGTCTGGATTTGAGGCCACAATGTTTTTTTCGTTGATGATCAGATCTAGAGGCATTAATTTGTGGTGTAAAAAAATTTTTTTTACCTGAAGCAAATCAATCCACAGAGAATTGGTGTTAAAAAAAGCATATAGTTTTGTGTCCTGAAATTCTTGGAGTTCATTATGTGGACATTGGGCTACTTCCCGTAAGGCCAACCTGAAGTTTTTTAGAAGTCGGCAAAGATGGCCACCTTTTTTGTCCAGCGGAGTTCTTGGGGTAACTTCCATAATAAAATTTAATTCTTCTCTAATCATGTAACCAAGTACTCCAAGATCCAGGGTGGCCCCCAGGTTATCCACGTTGGAGATAAAAGCGTATCTTATGCCCTGATCCAAAAGTTTATCTAAGAGTTTGCTAGTAAGTAAAGCAGTATAAAAATCTCCATGTCCTGGTGGATTCCATTCCAGATTGGGGTCCTCTGGCCAGGTTGCTGGAGTGAGATCTTTTTGCAAAATGCGAGGGAATTTGTGCTGGACAAAACTAGCAGGAATATCTCTGTTATTAAGAGAGGCAGGTAAAACTTCCATGGTCTTTTCGTGAGTATAAAAGCTATTCATAAAAATTAAGGGAATTTCTATTTTAAATTTATTTCTTAAAAACTCTATTTGTTCTAGGCTTAAATCTAAAAAACTTTTTCCCTGTTTTACTGGAATAAGACTTTTGGGGATTTTCAGTCCCATAGTAGTGCCAAGTCCGCCATTTAACTTAAAAATTACTAGTTGCTTTAAAGCTTTTTCCCCAAGGGGTGCGTATTTTTGAAGTGATGCTAAGTCTTGTAGTTCATCAGGCTGAATGGGCAAGATCTCTTTTTTGGTTAATTTCCCCTGACTGCCAAATAATAACTGAGAAAAATAACATTTGAACAGATTGATAACAATAGAAGGCAATCTCTCTTGCTCCATTTTCACAGCAAAGGGCTTAAAATAAGAAGTAAGGCTTGTATCCACATTGGTTAAACAATCAATTCCTGAGGACATAGAACCTCCTTTTTTGCGTTAAGCGAAGAGTTGAACGTTACGAGGAAATTTTTTATTTTTTGGTTTACACCATACTTGAAGGTTGTCCTGTTGAGGATATTACTGCGCTCCAGTAATTGGAATTGGGATTTAATTTTCTGCGTTTTTGGGTAACCAGGGGAATGGGCAGATTAACGTATCTATCCTGAAGTTTGCTGACCAGCATGTTAGTTTTCCCACTCATACCAGCATGCACAGCATGTTGCCCTAAAAAGCCGCAATACACTCTATCATTGGCATTTGCTGGCACAGAGCGGATAATATAACTTGGGTCTATGAATTTTAAAGTGTAATCTAGATGTTGCTCTGTGAAGTATTTTTTGATTTCATCTCTAAGTACAGCACAGATATCGCCCAATTTTTTATTGCCAGAAGGATCTGTGCCTAGGTCATCAAAGAGATCTTGACCAGCCCCTTCGGCCACTACCACCACTGCATGACCACGTTTTTTTATTCTTCTGGCCAGATGACTTAAAAAACCATTTTCTCCATGAATACTAAAAGGAACCTCTGGCACCAGCACGAAATTTACTTCTTTTAGAGCTAAAGTGGCCTGAGCTGCAATAAAGCCAGATTCTCTCCCCATTAACTTGACCATACCAATACCATTAGGAGCTCCAATAGCTTCTGTGTGCGCACACCGAATGCTCTCTGTAGCCTTTTCTACAGCTGTATCAAAGCCAAAAGTCTGAGATACAAGATAGATGTCATTGTCAATGGTTTTAGGAACGCCAATAACACTTAACTTTAATCCCCGTTTTTTTATTTCTTGATAGATGGCATTGGCCGCTTTCATGGTGCCATCGCCACCAATCATAAACAAGATATTGACATTTAGTCGCTCAAGACTGTCAACTATTTCCTCAGGAGATTGATGACCTCGAGAAGAACCTAAAATAGTCCCACCAAACTCGTGAATGTGGCTAACAAAGTCTGGAGTAAGCTCTACTAAAGGATGACCGTACTTGGGAATCAGACCTTGTAATCCATAACGGATGCCCACTACAGATGCTATTTGATAGTTATGATAACAGGTCATAACAATAGACCTAATAACGTCGTTAATTCCAGGGCATAAACCCCCACAGGTCACAATGGCACATTTGGTTTTGGGTGGATCAAAGTATACAAATTTACGAGGCCCTGCTTCTTCACATACGATATATTCTAGCTCCGGATCGCCAGGATCGAGTAATTCTTGGGGAATGGGTAAAGTTAAAGATTTTTTTTCGTCTATGAAACGACATGTGGTTAAAGGAGAAGTAATTGAGGCCTTGCCTAAGGACTGGACCTGGGCCTGTATTTTGTGTTTGGTGGGCATGAAAACCTCCTTGTTAGGTTTAAAATTGAGTATTATAAGCAATAAAAAGATATATTTTTTCTAAAAAAAATGCAAGAATAATGCGTAAATTGTTTATCGGACTATAGGCGGCGACAGGTTATGGGAGGTTTTAGAAATTGTAGATGGGTTTAGTAAACAATGTGTGGGTTTGCAGGGAGAGTTGCTTGCTCCTTATGATTTGCTAATTGGTAATTGCTAAGAACGAGTTGAGAGATTTATTTTAAGAGGTATCCGTTATGTCCGGATTTAAGTATTGCGTGGCGTTGGATATTGGGGGAACCAATTTGCGGGGCACTTGGCTGGATTTTAAAGGTAGGCGGGATAAGATTTTTTTAAAAAAAAGGCCTCAAAATCTATCTGGCACCAAGCACGCTCTAACTTTGTTAATTCAAAAAATTATTGCTAGGTGTCCTGAAAAGCCTGGGATCATTGCGGTGGCCAGTGCAGGTCCTTTGGATGTTCAAAAAAAGTGCTACCTAAAAACTGTAAATATGCCTGAGTTAGATTTTTTCCCCATTGGCTCTTTTTTAGAAGAAAAATTTTCCTTGCCTGTTCTTCTGGAAAACGATGCTCAGGCTGCTGCTCTTGGCGAAGTGACTTATGGATGTTTACAAGGAGAAGATTTTGCTCTGGTCATAACCCTGGGTACAGGTGTGGGCACTGGTGTTATCCTGGATAGAAAAATTTGGCGGGCAGGACATGTGACAGGCCCAGAATTGGGACATATTTTTTTGGGAGGAGAAGAACTCTGCGGTTGTGGGCAACAGGGATGTGCTGAAACTTTGTTAAATAAACGAGCTCTTTTAGCTTTGGCCACAAAGTATGGTTTGACCACTACCAGCGTGAGGACACTAATAAACATTGGACAACAGGATAAACAAAAATTTATTCGTTTATTGCAAGACTATGGAGCAAGGCTTGGTTTATTTATAGCTCAGCTTCAGGTTATGTTGGGACTAAAAAATATTTGTATATGTGGGGGATTAGCGCATTTTGCCAGACTGAGCCACAAATTTATGCGAGCTACATTAGAAAAAAGATTAAGCCAAAGGAGTTGGTGGTTACCTGACACGATAAAATACAGCTCTAATCCAGATCTTAGTGCCTTACTGGGGATGCTATCCCTGGCAACAAAACAATATTAAATTTTAGATTCTCATTGAAAAGATATTGCCCCGCTCAGGGATAAAAAACACCAATAACCAATTCCTAATGACGAATTACTTTTTAGGCATATTTTAGAGCCAGAAATTTACTCTCAGTCATCTCTTCCATAGCGTATCTAATGCCTTCTTTTCCAAAACCTGACATTTTTATGCCACCATAAGGCATTGGATCGGAACGATATGTAGGTATGTCGTTGATAATAACTCCTCCTACCTCCAGATGTTCATAGGCATAAAAAGCCTTGCTCAGATCGTCAGTAAATATGCCAGTTTGTAAGCCATACATGGAGTCGTTCACTAATTCAATGGCTTGTTCAAACGTATCGTAAGGCTCTACTGTAACCACAGGACCAAAGACTTCCAGTTTATTTACTTTCATCTCAGGAGAGGTATTGGTTAGGACCGTAGGAGTAATAATACAGGGGCTTAAAGAAGAGCGTTTACCACCAGTAAGGAGTTTTGCCCCTTGTTGAATAGCTTCCTGGATCCATTGATAGACGCGATCTGCTGCTGCTTGATTGATCAGAGGACCTGTAATGGTCTTTGGGTCCAGGGGATTTCCCGTAGGTATTTGCTCTACTCTGGCTACAAATTCTTGCAAAAACGTATTGTATAGATCTTTTTGCACAAAAATCCTTTGCACGGAGATACAAACTTGTCCGGCTTGATAATAACCTCCTATGATGGCTCTATCCATCAGAAATTTTTTATGAGCGAGGGAATCAATGATAAGGGCAGCATTGCCTCCTAATTCAAGAGCAACACGTTTCTGGCCTGCCTGTTTTTTCAAATACCATCCCACCTTAGGACTGCCTGTAAAGCTTAGCATGGCAATGCGTTGGTCAGTAACCATGGTCTCGGCCAATTCATTAGTGCAAGGCAAAACACTAATAGCACCTTCTGGCAAGTCAGTGTTTGAAATTATTTCTCCTAAAAGGATAGCTGTAATAGGAGTGGCAGGAGCTGGCTTCACAAGAACAGGATTTCCAACGGCTAAGGCAGGAGCAACCTTATGGGCCACAAGATTTAAGGGAAAATTAAAGGGGGTAATGGCAAGTAGGGGCCCTATGGGAAATCTTTTGTTTATGCCTATTCGGTTTTCTCCCAATTTATCCAGGTCCAGAGGGATAATCTCTCCTTGAAATCTCTTTATTTCTTCTGCGGCCCAGGCAAAAAGTTCCACACAACGCTCTACTTCAACTTTGGCAAAAGTAATTGGCTTGCCGGCTTCAAGAGCGATTGTTTGGGCTAGTTCTTGGGCTTTTTCTTTTACTCCCTGGGATATTTGATGCAAAATTTTTGCTTTTTTATGGGTAGGCATATGTTTTAAAACCTTAAAGGCCTCTAAAGCCTTTTCAATAGCTTGATTGATTTCTTCTGGTTCAGCCAAACACACCTGCCCCACGGTTTGTCCATTATAAGGGGAATTAACGTCTAAATATTGATTTGTTTGTTGACTATGATTGGCTAAAATTAAGGGATAAATTTGCATTTGAATGATCCTTTGTTAATTTTTTGAAATAAATTAACCCTAATTTAACTTTTTGTAAACCATAGACCAGGGGGCATGGGGCATGGGGGCAGGGAAATAGCCCAAGAGCTAGTAATCCCTGTGTGTCAGGTCTATTATAGAATATTTTGTTTGATTCTTTAAAAAACCATAGTTTTTTGCAATTTGACAGAAATTAAGTTTTTTTTAATTAGGTTTTAATCAAAGATCAATTTTTTTATAGGAGGAACAGGTATGCAGGGAATGAAAAATTTTTTCGCCTCCAAGTGGGGTATAATCTCTGTTGGAGCAGTGATTGGTATTTTGGCCCCTTTATTACAAAAATGGGGTAATCCTGGAAATATGGGCGTTTGCGTGGCCTGTTTTGAAAGGGATATTGCCGGAGCTCTTGGTTTGCATCGGGCTGCTGTGGTTCAGTATATGCGTCCTGAGATTATTGGTTTTGTTTTAGGGTCATTGGTGGCTGCGTATCTTTTTGGTGAATTTAGATCCCGTGCTGGATCCGCTCCTATTGTAAGATTTATTCTGGGAGTGTTTGCTATGATTGGGGCTTTGGTTTTTTTGGGTTGTCCGTGGAGAGCTATGCTCAGGCTTTCTGCTGGCGATTGGAATGCTCTGTTTGGCATAGCTGGTTTAATTGTTGGGATTTGGATTGGAACAATATTTTTTCGCCTTGGTTATAATTTAGGCAGGTCCCAAAAGACCTATAGCTCTGTTGGTTGGTTGTTGCCTTTAGTCATGGTTGGCTTTCTCGTTCTTATGTTTATTTTCCCCCAAGTGCAAGGTGAGCCCAAAAGTGGGGTTTTATTTTATAGTATAAAGGGTCCTGGAGCCATGCACGCTCCAGTGCTTATTTCCTTACTCGTAGGGCTTGGTATAGGATTTTTGGCCCAACGAAGTCGTTTTTGCACTATGGGTGCTTTTAGGGATCTTATTTTATTTAAACAAACACATCTTTTCTTTGGCATTTGCGCTCTACTCCTTGCTGCTTTTATCACCAATTTTATTTTGGGGCAATTTCATCCTGGATTCGCTCATCAACCTGTGGCCCACACTATGGAATTGTGGAACTTTTTGGGGATGGTTTTAGCTGGATTAGCTTTTGCTTTGGCGGGTGGTTGTCCTGGTCGTCAGCTTTTTTTAGCTGGGGAGGGTGATGGTGATGCTGCGGTTTTTGTGCTTGGTATGATTGTGGGAGCTGCTTTTGCCCACAATTTTGGTCTAGCCAGTTCTCCCAAAGGCATAGGTCCACACGGAGCAGCAGCAGTTGTAATAGGCTTGTTGGTTTGCCTTTTTATTGGATTTACTATGAGAAAGAAAAGTGCTTAAGGAGGTAGAGATATGAACGTAGTGGATGCACGAGGTCTTAGTTGTCCCCAGCCAGTATTAATGACTTTAGAGGAAATAAAGAAAACTAATCAGGGAGAGATTAAAATTGTCGTAGATACAGAAACCTCTAAAGAAAACGTTTGTAGAGCTGCCCAAAGTCAGGGCTGGCAAATAAAGGACATTCAGGAACAAGGAGAAGATTTTTATATTACTATTGTCAAGGGGTAAGTAGTGAGGTTGCTTCAAGCCCTTAAACGAAAAATTTTTAAGTCCTCTCCAAAGCTTGAGCAAAAAAGTGGTCGAGGTTTTTTGCTCTTTGAGCATACCAGCGATGTGATTCGTGCAGAAACCTTGCTCAAAGAGCATGGATGGCAAATCAGGGTCATGGGACCTCCTCCAGAAGTGCGGACTGGCTGCGATTTGGTAATTGAATTTCCCCTTATAGAGGAGTTAAATATTTTAAGAACATTAAGACAAAAAGGGGTTCATCCTTTACAGGTGGTGCCAGTCAATAGTCCCTTGCTAACACCTGTAGATCTCTTTTTTAAAAAAGATTTTGGAGATTATCTTATGGTGCGTGCCGCTAATATGAAGTTGACTGTGCATAAACTAACTTTGACCATAGTCAATGTTTCTGGTGGAGGTTGTCCTGATGTGCCTTATCTAGCCAAGGAAATGGTAGGTAAACATTTAAGCAAAAGTCCTGCTCCCAGAGATATAGGACATACTCTTTGTGCCTATGCTTTGCAATTGGCCTACGAGGAGATGAAAAAACAATGTTTGCCATAGTGGGGACAGTGCCAGAAGAGAGCTTTCCTTTAAGTACGGGAGAGGTCTCTTTGGATAAAGATAAACTTTGTATTCAGGGACGAAGTGTTCCTGTAAATAGAGGCACCCCTGCTCTTATGGCTGCAGCAATTAAGGTGTGCCAGATTTTTAACACAGAACCACCTTTTGGTTATTTAATAGGCGATATAGGGCTTGGTTTTGGCAGTAAAAAATTATACGAATACCTTATTCAAAATATCCCCTCTCAGCTCAAAATAATAACTTTTCATTATCTCCAACCTGATGTGGACTGGCACAATCGTATTTTATTTGCCCTAGAAGAATGTGCTTCTAGACCTATTTTAATTGCTGATGCAGGTTTTATGTACATGGCTAAAATGAGTGGAGAAGCAAACGCTTATGACCTTTTTACTCCAGATGTGGGAGAACTTGCTTTTTTGGCAGATGAAAAGGCGCCTCATCCTTTTTATACCAGGGGATTTATTTTACAGGAAGAAAATAAAGTGCCAGATTTAATTACTAGAGCTTATTTTCATCAAAATGCACCCAGATATCTTTTGGTAAAAGGAAAAACAGACTATTTAGCCAGTGAAAGTGGTATAATAGAGACTGTTACAAAACCTGCAACACCAGCCTTAGAAGCTATAGGTGGCACTGGTGATACTCTAACCGGTATAGCTTCTGGACTAATTGCTAGTGGCTTGGATATAGAAAAGGCTTGCATCGCAGCAGCCAAAGTTAATCGGCTTGCAGGCTATTATGCCAATCCTACCCCTGCCTCTCAAATAATAGAAATCATTCAATACATAGATAAGGCCTTAAAGCAAGTGCTCTAACTATATTCCCCTCCCCTGCCTTATGTTTGGGTTTATCCCTATTATTGCAAAACACCTCTTTTGTGTTAGCCTTACCCTTTTAGGGTAAAGTCGTTGACGCTTATTCGTCATTATTTTAACTTTCTCAATTCATACCAAGCAGGGAGAAGATAATGACTGCAACGTTAGGTGGGCTATATCAGATCGAACCATTAGGAGAGCATAAAATTTTTATCTTTGAGTGTTGCTCGTCCACTATGGATGAGGGGTGGAGGTTATTTAAAGAAGGCTTGTTGCAGACAGGAGACTCTGTTTTGGCTTATTCTCAGACCAGGGGTAGGGGACAATTAGGCAGAAAGTGGTTATCTAAAAAAGGCAATTTATATGTTTCTTGGCTAGAGAAAAGTTTTTGGTTCGGGAATAGGTTGATCCCTCTTAAGGTCGGTTTACTCCTGGCCAAAGCTTTACAAAAAAAAAGTCTGCCAATAAGGTTAAAGTGGCCCAACGATTTGATTCTGGATACTAGAAAAGTGGGTGGAATTTTAGTAGAAGAGAAACTTGATTATTTTTTGATAGGATTAGGTCTGAATTTGAGACAATCTCCTAGTCTTTTAGAACTGGACAAAGAAGGCTTGTTTTTGCCAGGAGATTTAAGTAATTTTTTGCCTGAGCAGGAACCCCTAGCTTTTTGGAAAGAACTTTATCTGGAATATAAAAATAGCTCAGAAGAACTAAAAGGATCTCGAGAATTTATTCAGGAGTTAAACCAGACTTTGGCCTTTCAGGGCAAAGAAGTCGTTGTCCAGGATGGACAGAAAGTTATTCAGGGAAAGATGTTAGGCATAGGTGAAAATGGAGAGTTGCAGCTTGTTCAAGAAACAGATATAATTAATATTTATGCTGGATCTATTGTGCAGGTATTAGATACATAGGACAAAGACTTGGTTAAGATCTAAATTTAGGACAGTTTTATCGTAAATAAGGATAGGAGCAGTTATGAGTTCGAGTACGAAAAGTAATTTTATCCGTCAAATTATTGAAAAGGATTTAGCAGAAGGCAGGCACAAGACCATTATTACGAGATTTCCGCCTGAGCCAAATGGTTATTTACATATAGGGCATGCTAAATCTATTTGTTTAAATTTTGGTTTAGCTCAAGAATATGGTGGCAGATGTCATTTACGCTTTGATGATACTAATCCAGCTAAAGAAAGTCCAGAATACGTGGAAGCCATTAAAGAAGATGTGAGGTGGCTTGGGTTTGATTGGGGAGAGCATCTTTATTTTGCCTCTGATTATTTTGAAAAGTTTTATTATTATGCTTGTGAACTGATTAAAGCAGGCAAGGCTTACGTGTGCCATTTGAGTCCAGAGGAAATCAGGAAGTATCGTGGCACGTTAACTGAACCAGGAATAGAGAGTCCTTATAGAAACAGAAGTGTAGAAGAAAATTTACGATTATTTGAGCAGATGAAAAAAGGAGAATTTGCAGAGGGCGAATGTGTGCTTAGAGCCAAAATAGACATGAGCTCTCCTAACTTAAATTTACGGGATCCAGTGCTTTATAGAATAAAAAAAGTTTCTCACCATCGCACAAAAGATAAGTGGTGTATTTATCCTACGTATGATTTTGCTCATTGTTTATCAGATGCCATAGAAGGTATTACTCATTCTCTGTGTACCCTAGAATTTGAAGACCACAGACCTCTTTATGATTGGATTTTAGACACATTAGAGACGTCCTGTCATCCTCAGCAAATAGAATTTGCTCGTTTAAACCTAAGTTATACTGTGATGAGTAAAAGGAAATTAAACTATTTGGTGGAAAATGGCTTTGTAGATGGCTGGGATGATCCTAGAATGCCAACTATTTCTGGTATGCGCAGAAGGGGTTTTACTCCTGAGGCTATTCGTGACTTTTGTGAACGAATAGGTATTGCCAAAAGTGATAACCTGGTGGACTATGCTCTGTTGGAGCATTGCGTAAGAGAAGATCTAAATAAAAGGGCTTTGCGCTTTATGGGAGTGTTGGACCCTCTCAAAGTGGTAATTATCAATTATCCAGAAGACAAGGAAGAGGAATTGGAGGCCATAAATAATCCTGAAGATGAAAGTGCAGGCAAAAGAAAAGTTCCTTTTTGTAGAGAGATTTTTATAGAACGAGGTGATTTTAGAGAAGATCCTCCTCGTAAGTTTTTTAGACTGTCGCCAGGCAAAGAAGTGCGTTTGCGTTATGCCTATTATATAACCTGTGAGGAGGTGATCAAAGACGCCCATGGTAATATTGTAGAGCTTCGGTGTACCTATGATCCTGCCACGAGAGGAGGTTATTCTCCAGATGGCCGCAAAGTAAAAGGAACGCTTCATTGGGTATCAGCCAGACATTGTAAAGAAGTTCTAGTGCGTATGTACGATAGGTTATTTAAAGTGGAAAATCCTGGGTTAGAAGAAAAAAAAGGCATTCCCCTACGAGATTTGTTAAACCCAAAAAGTCTTGTAGAACAAAAAGCCTTGGTTGAGCCAGCATTAGTGGATATTGCTCCCCAAACTCCTGTGCAATTTGAAAGAGTTGGTTATTTTATCCTGGATAAAGCTTCTTCTGATGGACAAATAATTTTTAACAGAACAGTTACTTTGAAAGACTCCTGGGCCAAAATAGAAGCCAAGTTAAAGAAAAATGGGAACTAAGGTGTTACGAGTTGGCTATTAACAACTAGAAAAAATATTGAAAAAATTAGTCAAGTTAATCCATCAAGGGTAGAAAGGGAGTTAACATGGATCACACAAAGATCCCAGTGGTGTTGACTATTGCAGGTTCTGATTCAGGTGGAGGAGCTGGTATTCAGGCAGATCTGAAAACCATATCCCTTTTAGGTGGATATGGGGCCAGTGTTATTACCGCCCTAACAGCTCAAAATACTTGCGGGGTATTTGGCATTGAGCCTGTTTCTGCAGAGTTTGTGGGCAAGCAGTTAGAAGCCGTGTTGGATGATTTGCCTATAGATAGCTTAAAAACAGGTATGCTTTTTTCTAAAGACATTATTGAAAAAGTGGCTGAGATTTTAGAGCAAAAAGGTTTGCCTTTGGTGGTGGATCCTGTGTGTGTCAGTCAAAGTGGTCATAAACTACTTCAGGACGAGGCAGTTTTGAGTTTAAAGCAGCGTTTGTTCCCTCTGGCTACAATAGTTACTCCAAATCTTCCAGAAACAGAGGTGTTTACTGGGATTTTGCCCCAGAACAAAGATGATTTTTTTAGAGCCGCAGAAGTGTTTTTTGCATCTGGATCCAAAGCTGTGCTTATAAAAGGTGGGCATAGTCAGGATGCTGAAGTAAGAGATTTTTTGTTCCTTGCTTCAGGAGAGAGGCTGGAGTTTTGCTCTCCCCGTCTTAAAACCACAAACAATCACGGTACTGGTTGTACTCTTTCTGCTGCTATTGCTACGTTTTTAGGTTTGGGCTTTTCTTTGGCTGAAAGTGTGTGCAGAGCCCGAGAATTTTTGCTTTTGGCTTTAAGAGCAGCTTATCCTCTAGGTAAGGGAAATGGACCTGTGAATCACTTAGCTGGATGGTTAAAAGAGCAGGCCAGGAAAAACGTATTAAACGAGCTAAAAATTTTGCGAAAGGAATTAAGAAGCATTAAAAATTTTTATCGCCTGATCCCAGAAGTAAGATCAAATATCGTATGTGCTTTACCCTTTGCCCAAAGTTATGGCGATGTGGCAGGTTTTGACGGTAGAATTTCTGCCACCAGAGATGGAGAACTCATATTTGGAGAGATTGCTTTTGAAGCTTCTTCTCACGTCGCCAGAATTTTGTTAACCGCAAGAAAGTTCGATCCTTCTTTAACCTGGGCAGCAGCCCTGAGATATGAAGAAAATATTTTAAAAGCCATTGAAGACTTGGGACACAAAATTTTTTGGTTTGATCGTAAAGATGAACCCAAAACTATCAAAGAAAAAGAAGGTTCCACCTTAGAGTGGGGGATTGCTCAGGTCTTTGAAAATAATCCAGGTCAAAAAATACATTTTATTGCTGACCCAGGAGAAAAGGGTAAAGAACCCATTATCAGACTCCTTGCCCCCAATAGACGTAAACTCATTGCTTGGCTGAAAGACATAAGTTGTTTTTGCTACTAAATTTTAACTATCTGGTAATCCTTAGCAAAAATAATTTTTTATAAAAGAAGGCTGTTTCGACAAAAAACAATGGCTGTTTCTTCGTAGGGAAAGTGTTGTTGTTCAAAGAGCTTTCTTCTAAATAAGCCGTTTATAAAACATAAAATAACCAGGGCAGTATTTACTGCATCTAATTTTTTAAATTCTTTTTTAGCCATACCTTCTTTTAAACACGTGATCAAATAATCTAAAAGCAGTTGTTCTTGCTCTTGCAATATCTTAGAACAAAAATGACCATTTTCTATTAATTTGGCAGGACAGTGGGCCAGGATTAAACGACTTTCCAGAGGACGCATGCTAGCAATATTTAGGTGAAGACGTATGAGATTTTCAATCTTGTCAAAAACAGTTACGGTCTCAGAAGGTAGATTTAAGATCATTTGTTTATACTCTGCAAAAATTTTTTCTAAGATTTTAGTAAAAATTTCTTCTTTATTTTTAAAATGATAATAAAGCAAAGGCTCTGTAACTTGCGCTTCTTGGGCTATCTGAAAAGTAGTGGTTTCTGCATAGCCCTGCAAGGCAAACAAACGAAGAGCTGTATTCAAAATTTGTTCTTTTTTGGTACTAGTCATTTTAATCCATCAACAGGGCCTGAGCAAAACTTTGACCGTCAAAGGGTCTTAGATCTTCCATCTTTTCTCCAAGTCCCACATAAGTAATGGGGATATTGTATTGACAGGCAATTCCTACTACAACACCACCTTTGGCCGTGCCATCTAATTTGGTTAAAATTATTTCGTCAATATTTACGGACTTGGAAAATAGCTCTACTTGAGACAAAGCATTTTGACCTGTAGTAGCATCTACAACTAAAATGGTTCTATGAGGGGAACCTGGATGTTTTTTATTCAGAACACGTTTTATTTTGGCCAATTCTTCCATAAGGTTAACTTTGGTATGTAATCTGCCAGCAGTATCTACCAACACCAGATCGTAGTTTTCCTGGGTAGCTTTGTCCATAGCTTCATAGGCTACGGCTGCAGGATCTGCTCCGTGGTCTTTGGCATAAATATCCACACCTACTCGGTCTGCCCAGATTTTTAATTGCTCTATGGCTGCTGCTCTAAAAGTATCTCCGGCCACCATAAGCACTTTTTTTCCTTGCATTTGGGCTCGGTAGGCTAATTTGGCTATGGTGGTGGTTTTCCCCACACCGTTTACTCCAATAATAAGCACTACTTCTGGCTTTAAGGCTACTAATTTTTTAGACGGTTTTGGGAATAATTGGGCCAATTCCTGAGAAAATATTTTTTTAAACCCTTCTTGGTCGCCAGGTTGGAGTTCTTTGGCTTTTAATTTTAAATTGTCTATCAACTTTATGGTTGGTTCAAAGCCAACGTCAGCCATAATTAATATTTCCTCTAGTTGTTCCCAAAAGTCGTTATTAAAACCAGAAGAATTTGCTAAAAGGTTATTGATTTGTTTGGAGAGCTGAGCCTTGGTTTTGGCAAGACCTTCAGAAAGTTTTATAAATAAACGACTTCTTTCGTCCTCTTCATCCTCTAGTTCGAGAGCCAAGGCGAGCTGGTATTGTAGTTCTGAACGAAATTCGCTGATATGCGTGTATTCCATTTTGTCCAACCAGCGCTGAAATTTGAGAATAAAATCTCTGGCCTCTTCTTCTGGAACTTCTAATTTGGCAAAGAATAGCTTTAACCTGGACCAAAGTTCATCCCCTTTCTGGTTAATGCCTTGTAATAATATATCTAACCAGACACTTAAGCGTGGTTCTGCTTTGGCTAAAGCTTCAGATATGTCCTTTTCTACTTTTTCATCCACGCTTAGACGAGAAATGTCTATTTCTTTTTTTTCTTCTAAAGAGGCTTGACTTTCTTCTGTCTTATCTCTTTTCCAAAGTTTTTTTATTTTACTAAAAAATCCCATAAGCTTGCCCTCATTAATAAAAGTTTATTTTTTCGGCTTTAATTCCCCACCAAGTACTAATTACGTAAAATTTTTTCAAATCCTTTTTCATACAATCTATTGTTTCCAGTAACTTCTCTACTAAGAGGATCGTAAAAAAATATCTCCTTTTCTGCCATAAATTCAATTATTTTGATTTGTTCTTTATCTGCTCTATCTGGCAAGGTGTAAGATGTATTAGAAATTATATTGTTTATGATTTGTAAAAATAATTCATATTCTTTATCATTTAGATGTTTACTTATTAAATCTGCAATTTCATTTTTAGCTAAAATAACCTCTTGTTTGAAATAATCCTCTAGACTGTCAAAATAATCTCTTTCTCTAAGCATCCTTTGGATCAAAGGAATACATCCGCCCAGATAATCCCAGATCAATTCTATATCTTTAGAACTAAATCCTAAATCCTTGCTAAGAAGCCATTCTTTGGTTGTTTCGTAATCCAGGTGATCGATTTTTTTGAATTTACTGGTTACTTTTAGTTTGGCGTGATTGTATATTTTGTCTATAAAGATAGTGTTAGAGGATAAAATTACCACGTGAGATAGGTGTAATTCTTTGGTGAGTCGTACGCAAAAATTCAAAAATTCTTTTAGTAGTTCTCTTTC
>JAUZRP010000015.1 GCA_030950395.1 Desulfonauticus sp.
TTTTTTTCTTTTAATGCATTCAGTTCTTGTCTTAACCTCTTTATTTCCTCAACTTTTTCAGTGATTTCTACTCTTAATTTCTCTCGCTGTTGCTTCAGCTTCTTAACATCTTTGTTAAGCTCATCCCTTTCTTTTTTAATTTTGCTTATTTCATCCCTTAAAGTTTTGACTTTTTCGTTTAGCCTTTTTCTTTTTTTAGCCAATTCTGCAGCTTCTATACCCAGCTTTGATTTTTGTTCTTTTAGGATTCGGAGTTTTTGTGTTAATTCTTCTATTTGAAGTGTTGACAACTGTTTTCCTCTTTTCTCTTTGTCCATTCCATAATCTGTTTGATTAAGTTTATTCCATGGCGTTCTGTGAAAAGGGGCAGATCCCAATTTTCCTGTATTCTCCATCTAATGGTGAGGCAATTTTTTGTTTTTTTAACAATAGGTGTTTTAAACAAGAGAATTCCTCTTCTTTGCCACAATGGTGTTTTAGCTAAGTTTACCCCTCGCTCGAAAACTATTTCATGGATTTCCCTCGTCTTTAGTCCTTTAAGTCTTTTGGAAATTTCCCTAGGTTCATAACCTACTTGTCTTAAAACCCAATAAGCATAAGCATTATTGTGGTTTCTCCACAGATTGCTCTGTCTCCAAACCAAATAATCAATTACTTTTTCGCTATTTGTTAAGATGATAATGCGAGAATCAAATGACACCGTAAAATCTTTTCCAAATATTTTTAGAAAATTTAAGGTGAATGTGCTTGAGGCTAAACCTGCTAATATTGAGCCTATTTTTTCAATTCTTCCACGGAAAGGGGCTCTATCCAAAAATAGAATGTTTAGTTCGTCGCTTGCAAAATAAATTAAGGTTGGACTAAACCCTTTTTTATATAAGATCTTTCCGGAAGAAACTAAACACTTCGCGAATTTTTCGTCAAAAGGTTTTTCCACTTTTACATTTTCCGCAACCTTTCTGAACTTCCAGCCATCTAGTCTTACAAAGAAGGGCGCTTCCGGAGGAATGCATGTTTGAGCAAATATTTCATGTCG
>JAUZRP010000150.1 GCA_030950395.1 Desulfonauticus sp.
TACCGTGCACTTTTGCCTAAATATTTGCTAAAAAAAATTGAAAAACTTAAAACCGTGAAACCTAACGAACTTTCTCTTTCCAGCGAGACTTGGGCAAAAATTGTTTATTCCTTTCTTGCTGCTTTCAAGCGTGCTGAACAGACCAAAAAGGAGCATTTGTTAGATGCTTTAAGAATACTGTGGATCGGGAAAATTGGAGCGTTCGTAAATGAAACGTTTACACTGAATGATTTTGAAGCGGAGGAGAAAATTAATCAAGAAATGAATACTTTTAGAAAATTAAGGAATTACTTACTGAAGATTTACTAACCTGTGGAAGGCATCAGTTTATTTTTCCTAGGGCGTGGCTTTTACTGTAACTAACGCTTTCGCTTTTTCTTTCCGTGATACTCTTGCTATTTTGATTTTCACATTGCTTAATACTTTTTCAGCTGCATTCTTTGCTTTTTGTTTTGTGGCATATTCCCCTTTTATTTCAATCCAAGGAAGAGACTCGTCGATTTTTATCCATGCCGTATACAATTTTTTCACCTATTGGACAGCGAATGGATAGACTCTGGCAAATTAAAACGGTTATGAATTCTGAATATGGATTTTCTATAACCATTGTTGGAAAGCTATTTAAGGAATGTCTTGCCACCTTTAGGATTTAGGAGCGAACATGAGAGTGGAGCTTGAAAGCTCACGGAGAAAAGCTCTATCCCAGAGAGGTGTATGGATGGGCGAGGGTATAGATAGTTCAGAAGGTGCCCAAGATGAGGCTAGCCAACATTCTGCCCAACAACGATTTTCGAACGCTCCAAACAGAAATTTCTCTAAATATAGACTTATACAGATTAGACAAGCTTGACATTTATTCTGAAATTTTTCTTTTTCCTGCTTGTTTGTTCTTGAAAAGAGAGGAGATTCTCAATCGATGACAAGCTCTGAAAACTCAAAAACATTTTCAAAAACTTTTTTAGAAGCCCTAATCGCTTACTCCTTTGACTTTGGCGGTGTGGTCGCCGGTTTTCTTGTGGTTTACTACTTTAACATTTTTCAATCATACCCATGGGCGGTATCAGTTTATCCTGCCATTTTAAGCGCAAGGGGAATGATTAGCGGGCTATTCAGTGGACGTTTAGGTACAGCTCTTCACTTGGGTATAGTTTACCCAAAATTTCTAGGAAATACGAAAAGTTTCTACGCGTTATTTGACTCAGTGATTGTTATAACTTTGGAAACTAGTATAGTTATAAGTGGGTTTTCAATGATTTTTGGCACTTTTTTCTGGGGGGTATCTCCTAATACTTTTTTTGAGGTGCTTGCCATCATCGTCTCTACTATGACTTTTGGGCTAATTCTTTCTTTTTTTACCATAAGTGTGGGCTTTACCACTTTCCAAAAAGGTTTAGATCCCGACGTTATTGGCTATCCAATAATGTCAACTGTGGCTGACATATTCATAACTCTGTGTTACATTTTTACGCTTGGCTTATACGCCTTTTCGAAGTATATGGTTGTTTTGGTTGCTATATCCCATATATGTTTGAGTCTATACATAATGTTGAAAGATTTCAGAAAAGAAGAATTTGTTAAAACTATAAAGGAATCTCTGGTCACATTAATAATCGTAGCTTTTATTGTTAATATTACTGGCACCGTTCTTAAGCACATAAAATTTCGTAAGGAGATTTATAGTGCTTATCCGGCTTTAATTGACACTGTGGGAGACGTCGGCTCTGTGGTCGGCTCTACAGCAACGACAAAACTTGCATTAGGTTTGCTTAAACCTTCTTTTTCAGGGATGCGGGACCATTCTAAACAAATTTTTGCGGCGTGGGCAGCTTCTGTTGTAATGTTCCTTTCGTTTTCAGCTCTATCGTTATATATAAACGATATATACTCGATCTCTGCCTTTCTGAATTTTTCCATCCTTTTGCTAACCACCAATTTATTTGCTGTTTCAGTGATGATTCTGATATCCTATGCTGTGGCAATTTTGACCTTTAAGAAAGGTTTAGATCCAGACAATTTTGTTATCCCTATCGAAAGTTCCATAGCAGATAGTGTCACGACCATAGCATTGTTTGCCGCAATCTTTTTGATAGGCTGATTTTGTAGAAAAAGAATAATAATTAAAATACCTTTCATAATAGTTATTTGGAGCGACCTTAAAGATATGCCCCATTTCGAAAAGATAGAATATCGCCCAGTCCCTGTTAGAGAGCTTCTGCTTGAAATGAAAAACCTTTC
>JAUZRP010000151.1 GCA_030950395.1 Desulfonauticus sp.
TTATCATCAGGTATATACTTCTTAAATATTTTATTTAGTTTAATAGTTTCTTCTTTTAAAAGCTTGACAGTATTTTGCATTATCTCAGGAAGATTACTTAGTTTTCTTTTACCATCTAACACTTCTAAGATGTCATCGGCAAGTTTATCCATGAAAGAAGGAGAAGTTTTATTAGTATTGTATAAGCCTTCAGACTGTTTAGCTAAATCATATGATTTTAGTTCGAGACTTTTTAATAAATCTTGAATTTTTTTTCCAGAAGCTCTAACCTCTCTGCTTGCAGACCCTGTAATGTGTAAAGCTTCTGCTGTATTTTTACCTGCTGATCTAATCCAAGACAAAGCATTATCTATTTTTTTTAAACCTGATTCTACTGGATCAATGTTATCAACAGTAAATCTTCTCCACTGTTGATAGTCAGGAAGCTGTTGAGTCCATTGTTTAGTTCTACCCATACCAGTTAAAAGCATTCGTGTTCCAAATTGATTAAAGACTACATCTGCATTTCCTCTTATTGCTTTAATTATAGATGGAAGCACTAAAGGATCCTTTGCCATGGTCCATGTTGCTGCTTTCAAGAAAGGATTAACAATTCTACCTGCAAGATCATAAGTTACACCTACACCATAACCTAAAGTTCTAACTGCTCCACCAAATATTGGTCCTAGTAATGGAAAGCCAGCTCCTATCATCGCTCCTTCTTTTCCATATTTAATTTTGTTTGAAAGTCTAGCAGCGGCAAGCTCTTTACCTGTTTTTCCTTCTTCTTTAGTTCTTTTAAAAAAGAGAGGATCTAATTTTCTTTCGCCACCTGATATTAAAAAGTCTGTTGCTCCTAAAGATAAAGCTCCAGTCCCCATTCTTTGAGCAAGATTGGCTCCTGATTGAACAAACCTATGTTTATTTGCAAGTTTTGCATTTTGCATAAACAAGGTCTTGCCTTTTAAATGTTTTAATTTTCCAATGTTTCCTATTATTTTATCTATTATTTTCATTGGCACCAGGAACTGCGTACCGATCTGAGTAATCTCACCAGCTAATGTTTCTGGTTCACCTGAATATTTTAAAAATTCTCTAGTTAGCTTATCTAATCTTTCTGTGAATCGTGGGTTTAATTGAGTGCCTTTTTTTTCATTAATATAGCCAGCACCTAGATCAACACCGATAGTTAAAAACTCTGCTAATGATTTAACACCCAATGGAAGACCGGTAACTGCACCAGTCATTACATCTGATACTATATCAACTTCTTTCTTTGTATCTCTTGGTATTAATTTTTTAGGATTTAATCTTTCAAAAAATCCTCTGTTAGGATCCACTTTACTTTCAAACTCTACTCTTTCAGAATCTGTAACCTCATCCAACTTACCGTCTGCAATTTTTTTATTGTATTTTGCTTTTCTTATCCATGCGTGAACTCCTAAAACAGGATCCGAAAGCAATAGGGACATCGGATTGAAAACTTTTTTCTTTGATTTATGTCTAGGTTCTTTAATATTATTTCTACTTACTTGGAATCTAATTTGATCCGTGATGTCTTTGTCATCAAGTTTATTCGGTAACGAGTCAAGATACCTAAATGGCTTTTCACCCATTAGACCCCCGATTGTTGCGGCAGAAATAGTTGAACGTTATATTTTGTATTGAATTCATTTACATCCG
>JAUZRP010000152.1 GCA_030950395.1 Desulfonauticus sp.
CGATATCAATAGCAATAAGTGTGGATTGGGTATAATCATTGGTTTCTATCATTTGTGTCTCCTATAGCATCACTGGTTTTGTCATTAGTGATTTTGATACAAATGGTTGTTTCTTTCTCATAGCTCCGTTTGTACTATGGAAAAGAATTTGTCTACCATGAATAAATAGCCGAAGTATTGAATGTTGATACCTGTTTTGCTCACCCTTACCGATCACGGGAATGTGACCTGAATGAAAATCACAATGGTCTTATTCGACAATACTTGCCCAAAGTGCAACCTTTAGATAAAGTGACTACAAGCAGGTCATCGATATACAAACTCGATTGAACAAAAGACCGCGAAAACGTCTTGGCTTTAAAACACCTGAAGAAATTTTTGCCAAAATGAAATTGGCGTCATGAATTATGCGTGGCGCACTTATAACTAAAATCCGCGGAACAATTTGTGTATGAAATTACAAAAAAAATCAAAAAAGCCTGAAGTTAAAATTGAAGACCTTTATGCTGTAAAGATACGGGCAATTTGGCGAAGTGTTAGACAGCAGCATATCTCCTTTTGGGCTTTAACAGCCTATTTTTTCTTTGAGTATGTTCGGCCTCAAAACATTTACCCTGTTTTAAGTGATATACCATTTGGGCAAGTTACACTTCTTGCCACATTGTTTTCAGTTTTTTTAGACCGATCCGTCCACTGGGTGAGTAATGTAGAAAATAAATTGTTTTTCTTGTTTTTTTTAATCGTTGTACTGTCAGGCATTTTTGCTTTTAAGCCTGCTGTTTCATGGGAGGAGCACACAGCAATACTTAATTTTTTTCTAGTGTATTTCCTTGTAATTAATATTATAAATACAGAGAAGAGGTTGTTTATTTTTATTTTGGCTTATCTTCTGTTTAGTTTTAAGATGTCTCAGCATGGTTTTATCGTTTGGGCGGCTCGAGGGTTTTCTTTTACAACGTATGGGATTATTGGTGCCGGCGGCTATTTTCAAAATTCGGGCGAATACGCTGTTCAGATGCTAATATTTGGTACTTTGTCTTTGTCTTTTGTACTGGCACTTAGAGCTTACTGGTGACGATACAAGACATGGTTTTTTTATTTTATGCCCTTTACTGGACTTATGACTGTCATAGGCGCAAGTTCAAGGGGGGCTCAACTTGCGCTTGCCGTTGTTGTCGCAGTTGCCATGCTAAAAATAAAAGCGGGGTTTAAGTTTTTGCTGGCGCTAATAGTCTTTTCAGCATTGCTGATAAATTTCTTGCCTGAGGAGCAGA
>JAUZRP010000153.1 GCA_030950395.1 Desulfonauticus sp.
TATCACCGGCTCATTTTTTGCGAAACTACCAAAAATATAAAGCGCAGCTATTTTATCAGCATTTTGGGATACATATCTTCGAATATTGGTAATTATTTTTTCTCTCTTTTCTTTCATAGCTAAAGTGTCCTTTTCTCTTCAGGATCCGTTCCCATTTTTCGGAACGAAAATAAGAACGGACCCTAAACGACGCTGGATTTGTAATCCCCCTCATTAATAACACCATAAAAATTGCCCGTAAAATAACGCCATAAATATTATCCCCCTCAGAGGATGGGCTCTACAGCCTTGTTATATAACTTTCTTGTTATATAACTTTCTTGTTATATAAACTTTTCGCCATCTTCAGAACAATTCTTTACAAAATATTTAATATTTGGGGATCCGTTCCCATTTTTCACTTCTGCAACCAGAATTTGCAAAAAAATAATCAAAATTAAAGCACAACCCCACCCTTCCGATAAAAACAAAAATCGGATCCGTTCCTATTTTTTAATCTTTAAAAACTGGATCATCCCCAAAATGAAGCTTAGACGCCATCTTATCATGATTCCTTGCTCCATAAAAAGATGTCGATCAGTGGATCCTTAGCTCCGCTAGCGCTGCGTTCAGGATGACGTAAAAGAAAAACCCAGAATAGTTGTCAAATAATACCTTGAGACGTATAGTAAAATAGAAACATGTCCGTCTAGGAGAATGACCATGAATACCAAATTAACTTTGCGTCTTGATAAAGATTTGATCAAAAAGGCCAAGATTTATGCCTCTAAAAGGGATAAATCTGTCTCCGCCTTGGTAGCTGATTTTTTTTCCATGCTCCATGTAGAGGAAAAGACTGAAATAGAAAGCATTCCTCCTAAAGTGGCCTCTTTGAAAGGAATTCTGAAAGACCAAAAAATCACCGAAAAAGACTATAAAAAATATCTTGAAGAAAAATACTTATGAAAATTTTTTTTGATACCAATGTAATTCTTGATGTCCTTCTTGAACGAGAACCTTTCGTAAGGGATGCCCTTTATCTCTTAAGCAAGGTGGAATATTCCGAAGTAACAGGTTTTATATGTGCTACTACAGTTACCACTATTCATTATCTACTTAGTAAAGCCTTAGGAGTCCAAAAAGCAACCCTCCACATAAAAACCCTGCTATCTCTATTTGAAATCGCTCCGGTAAATCGGGTGGTTCTTGAAGAGGCCATAGATTCAAAGTTTTCGGATTTTGAAGATGCCGTATTACATGCTTCGGCCTTAACAGTAGGGGCAGATTGTATCGTTACCAGAGACTATTCTGGATTCAAAAAATCCCAAATTCCGGTTTATACTCCAGACGAATTGGTAAGCGCTTTAAAGGCTTTAAATGGTCTTAAGAAATAGGCAATAAGGGCTTACTACTAATAGCATTTTCAACTCGACAAAATGTATTGTGAGGGGCCAAGTTTCTAGGCAGTCTTTAATTAGTGATGAGATTGCTTCGCTTCGCTCGCAATGACAAAGAAAGAATGTTCGCAATGACCCTCACCTCTGTCATCGCAAGAATGCCCGTTAGGGCCTTTCCCTACGTCATCGCGAGGAGGACCGCCAGGGCCGACGAAGCGATCTAGTGAAGTGGAGGCCCCAGCCTAACTTTTCGAGGTATGTTTTCATTTTTTTCTAAAAAATTAGGAACGGATCCCTTTTTTGAGTAAGATTTTTCGTAAAGCTGTCGATCTGTAGATCCTTAGCTCCGCTGGCACTGCATTCAGGATGAGAGAGGAGATGATAGGCGAAGATCATCCGCAGCTATATAGCTGACAAAGAAATAAATATAATTGCCTAATATCCTGAACAGGCTAGGAGAACAAGCATCATCGTGGTGCAAAGTTTTGGGTGATATTAAACTTTTTACTACCTATAAAATAACAACCATTGTTCATTCTTTTCGAGGTCACTTTCAAAGATTATTTTTGAGGAATTATAATTTTTAGCAATTTTTTTGAGCTTTGCTGCTACTTTGGCAATTTTATGAACAGTCTTCTTGTTTTTACCATTAACTACAGCTATAGAAAAGGAAGCAACAGGAAATTTTCTTATATTCCCCTCTCTATCTTTACCTACAAAATATCCTCGCTTTACATCTTCATCTGAAAAAAGACATTTCGTATTTCTTTCTAAGGAATTAATAATTCTCGCTGTAATTTCCCTTAATTTTTGCTCATTATTATCCTCTACTACAAAGACAAAATCATCTCCGCCAATATGTCCTACAAAACCTTTATTTTCATAACATTCTTTTATATATCTATTCAGAAAAAAAGCTGTTCTTTTTATCATCAAGTCACCTTTAAGAAAACCATAGTTATCATTAAAAGCTTTAAAATTATCTATATCAAGATAACCAACAAAAAAGTCTTTTTCTTCTTTTAACAAAGAATTAATTACATCTTCTATAATAATATTAGCTGGGAGACCTGTTAAAGGATTAACATGGATTCTACTTTTATATATCTCTTTATAAAGCTTCTCATAAACTTCCTCTTTCAAGAGATAATATTTAGGATTTTCATGCTCTAATATGATAAAAAAATCTATATGACTTTTTTGAAATTTAATAGCCAAGTCTAAAAGACTTGTAAGATCACATACATCTATAAGCTGACAATTTTTACCTAAATATTGCATAGAATAAAGCAATCCTTTATGTTTTTTGGCATAATCAATAAACCAATCTATATCTCTTAAAATAACTAAATTAAATTTAACAGGATCAGCACAAAGTCTAGCAAATTCCCATAGATTTAAAATATAAAGTTCGCTTTTATTTTTTAATTTTATTTCGGCAAATTTTTCTGTTTGTGGTAGTTTATTAAATTTTTCTAGCAATTCCTTAAATTTATTATTACAAATCTCAATAACAGGTAGTTCTTTCAACCATTTATGAATTGAAGACAACAAGCCATCATAACTGACCTTAGGAAAATTTATTTGTGGAATATAATTTAAAAGTTCATCTTTAGGCATTGGTTTAGCAAAAAGAAAACCCTGCCCATGATCAACGCCTAATTCTAAAAGAGTTTTAAGATCTTCTTCAAACTCAATACCTTCTGCTATTACTTCTAAACCAAGATTTAGAGCAATATCTTTAAATGTTTTTAACAATTCATGTTTTATCCAACTTTTTGAAACACCCTTTACTATTTGTAAAGGTATTTTGATATAATCAATATGAGAAGAAAGCTCAAAAAAGATTTCAATAGTATTATATCCTGTTCCAAAATCATCCAAACATATTTTAAACCCTTGACTTTTATAATACTGAATAACTTCTAAAAGTTTCTTTAGGTTTTCAACCTTTTCTACTTCTACAAGTTCTAAAACAATATTTGATGGGCTTATACCACAATTTTCTGCAAAATGTCTAGTTAGACCTTTACCAAACTTTTCTGATTCAACTGAACTCATAAGGATGTTAACAAACAAAAGACATTGATTTTTAAAGGGATACTCCTCTATTATTTTCTTCCTGCATTGCCAATCAAGCTCTTTCTGCAAATCAAAAGCCTTAAATTCTTCATATACTTTAGGGAAGGGGATAAAAGTTCCATCAACCAAAAATCTACTTAATCCTTCATAAGCTATGATTTTCTTACTTTTTAAAGAAAAAATAGGTTGAAAGTATGGATAAATTGCATTTTCTAAAAAGTAATTTACTTCATGAAAATTATCTAAATTAGTTGAGAGATTTATCATGACTATCTCCTTTAAAAAACTAATATCTCAGCGGAGCAAAAGACCTCCCCACTTTTGGGGTACTTGAAGGTTTTTCTTACCTATCATTTCGAGCCTAAGCGTTCTTACTCCTTCGTCATTCTGAGCCTAAGACGAAGGTTACATTAATTGCCCTGCAATTCTTTCTTCTGGCCTGTAGGCCACCAAACTACCTAATGAAGGTATCGACAGAGAATAAGGGGCTCCAAAAATATAAAAAGTATTACAAATTTGTTACTTCATCTGTAACAACTTACAAATCCTTTCTCAGATAGGGAATTCATCCCTCACCGAGAATAAAGCTTGAAAGCTCTTTGCGGGGAGCTTTGGCCTGAGGAAGTTCTGCTTTTCCAAAACGCAAGAACATCAAGGTATTTTTAAGATTTAACTTTTCCCATTCTTTTTCTATTTTTTGCATATAAAATTGATGCTTCGCAGAAAAATCAAACCATCTTCCTGCCCTCCAACGCAACATAAACAAAGGAGCTACTGCTAAGGGATGAGCTGCTAGACCCATTTCAGTAAGTCTAAGCCAGAGTCGCTGACAGGCTCTTCCTACATCAAAATAGGCCTTTATATCAGGCTTTTCTACACTAAAAGTAATTATGCCCTCAGAAGAAAGAACTAATTTTTTAGTATGCTCTGCCATCGCTTTAAATAGGCCTATAGAACCCATATTTTTCATAACACTCCAAGGCCTTGTAAAGCGTAAGGCAGCCTCTCCTGCGGTACCTGCCTCAAGGGTCTTAATAGGTATGCCACAACCTCTAACTAAGCATTTCCTTTCCCAACGAATAGTATCATATAAAAATTCGTGGAGGTCTTTTCTTTCAAGACGAATTAAGTCTGCTAAATAAATAATTTCAGCAAGCTCATTAAGATTTTCATCACAAATAAATTCAATCTCAACGGGAATGTCTTTACATAAGTGAATTAAAGACTCTATTTCTTTTTTAGAAAGATCTATTTTTTGGTAAAACTTGCGATTGGTACAACGCTCTAAAATAGAACTTTTATAAAGAAAACCATTTAAATCTAAATCTCTATCTGTCCAATCTATTTTTAATAGGCATATCTTATGATAACTTCCCGTTACATTTGGAGTAAATTCAAAAGAATGTTTTATATCGGCTAATTTGAGCCAATATGTTGTGTTTTCTAAGGCAGCTCCTACCGAAAAAATAGAGGCATTTTGTTCAAAATTAAAAAATGAAGTATCAACTAAAGGATCATAATAAAAGTCTATATGATCCTCTTTCTTTATTTTGAAACGCCAAGGTTGCAAATTATCTCCTGATGGAGCCCATATAGCAGCTTTAAGTAGAGTTTCTAATCTTGAAGAAAGAGAATAAATATCATCGGCGTGCCAATCGTAAGGTTTAGAAATATAAAAACTGGTAGCAATCCTTATCTGAGGAGGTATATCTACTTTAAAGTAGTTTTTTCTACGATTTATAGCTGGACGCTCCAAACTTTGATGAGTTACAAATTGGTAAGTAATGCGAGATCCAGGGATAAGAATTTTTTGGGCTAGTTCACACCATTCTTCTTTACTCAGAGCAGCCTTTATAGAGTCTTCATATTCTTTTTTCATCATTTGATCATAAGTTAAGCCGAAAATATTAACGTGTAGGGCTCTTTCTAAAGGAGAGAGCCTTATTAGATCTCTTATAAGAATAGCAGCATCTTCTTTTACCACTCTTTTTATTTCTCGTAATAATTCAATAGGTTCAGAAATATGATGGAGCATGTTATGGCAATAAACACAATCAAAAGTCTGATCCTCAAAGGGAAGTTTCTTGGCATCTGCTTTCATAAATTTTATTCTTTCATGAACACCTTCTTTCTGAGCATTTTCTTGGGCAACTGCTAACATATTGTCTGATAAATCAACTGCTATGATATGAATATCTGGACAAAGTTTGGCGAGTTCTATGGCAAGGTGGCCTGTCCCTGTACCTATATCAAGGAAGAGTCCTTTCTCAGGAGAAAAATTGATAATGGTTTCCAAAAAGCCAAAATGTAAAACTTTGAGATATTTACGAACCAAGCCGTCATAGGCCCGAACTTCTTCCAAAGAAAGCATTACCTCTGGTTCTAAAATACGAGGAGGTATTTTTAATGTGTACATGTTTTTTCTCTCTGAAAAAATTTACTTAAAAACACTAAAAAACTATCGGTCAAAAGAATTTAATCTTTAAAAAGCTTATCCTTTTATCTGTGAAATCCGATAATATCAATGTCAATGAAAGTAGTTTAAAGTTTTTATGAGCAAAGCAAAAGTAAATTTTCAAGGGAGTACAACCAAATGACGGTTCCTTTTCAACAAGAAATAAAAGATTTTTCTTTGGAAACCAAGCGCCGTAGGCGCCGGATGGTCCTTTCTCGTATCCCTGAATGCCTAAGTAAAAAAATTGTTCAAACTTCATTTTGTTATAGAAAAGAAGATTTCGAGGAAGCCTTTAGTCTCCTTTACAAGCGTTATAGGCAAGTAGGCCTTATACCAGAATATTCCGAAAAAATCTTTTTTACTCCTTATCAGGCTCTTCCCAATAGCCGAGTCTGTATAGCAAGGTCTTTAGAAACAAATAGAGTTACCAGTACAGCTACTTTAGTTATAGATTCCCCTTTGGGACTACCCAGTGACTGTCTTTATAAAGATATAATTGACAAACTCCGCAAAGATAGAGGGCTTTTAGCTGAATTTACTTGCCTTGCAGCAGAACCGGATATCTTTAGTAGAAATGGACTATTCTATGTATTTCGCCTTTTATATAAATATGCCATTAAAAATGGCGTAACAGATATAGTTATTTCTATTCATCCTAAACATACCGCTTTTTATGAACTAATTCTTCTTTTTGAGCGTGTCGGCTCTCTTAGATATTATCCTAATTTAATAGATGCTCCAGCTTACCTTGAAAGGCTTGATCTTATAGAAGTTAGAAAAAAATATGAAGAAGCCTATCTATCTTTTGATGAAGGGAAAACCTTTTTTGACTTTTTCTTTGAGAAAAAGTTCCCCGAAGATATTGTAGAAATTAGCCGTCCTAAAAATATGTCTCCCGAGATATTTAAATACTTCTTTTTAGAAAAGACAAAAAAGTTTTATTCCCTAGAGCAGGATTTCCAAGAATTCTTTACTAAAGAATATCTTAAAAATCTTCTTGAAGAAAAGCGATTAAAATCTCTCGTTAGTGTCCTTCCTTGAAATTTAGGCACTGCTCTTAAAAACAAATATTTTGCCTTTTAAAGACTCAAGAGCTTTAACCTTAATCCATTCTCCATTCTAGGGAAAAATTAAAATTTTGAACAAATTAAACTTTTAACAGGGGCTAAAGTTTAAAAAAATTACTGAGAGCTTTTCAATTCGACAAAATGTATTGTGATGAGTCAAGCTTCTAGGCAGTCTTTAATCCGGAGTTTGACACCAATAGGCAAACGAATATCCTAAAACTATTGCTTACCAAAGATTTCAGAGAAATACTTTTTTTACGCGTGAGTACTAGAGATACTTTTAACGTTTGACTAGAACTCTAAATTATTCAGAGTCTGTGGAAAGCTTAAATTCGTGGGACTTTGGAGGCTTGATACCTAATTTCTTAA
>JAUZRP010000154.1 GCA_030950395.1 Desulfonauticus sp.
GAAAGCGCAAATTGCTGTGGCCACTGTTTCAGGAAAAGCCTATTACCTAATCGTAAATGAGTTAAAAGACAAAAATGTGCCTTTTTTGAGCTTAGTACCAAAAGAACCTGTCCCAGCAGGAATCAAGGTTGTAATAACTACAGAACAAGAAAAAGATATGATAGCCCATAAGAAAATTTTAGTCTATAAAGAAGGTATAGACCCTGCAACATTAGTTAATGAGGCATTGCAAATCGTAAGGGGAAAAAATACATATGAAAAAATTGTTATAGGAGTTGATCCTGGAGAGGTTTTCGGGTTAGCTGTTTTAGCTGATGGGAAAGTCCTTCAAACTGAAAACTCTTTTAGCATAGAAGAGACATCCAATAAAATAAATAATATATTAAAGAATCTTGAGAAAACTCCAGCGAAATCCATATCGATTAAGGTAGGTGATGGCGTCCTTTCTTACAAAGAACAATTGTTACAATATCTAGATAGCGTATTGCCCTCCAATGTGGTGTTAGAAAGCGTAAGTGAAGCTGGAACAAATAAATATCTAGATCGAACTAAACATAGGCGAGGATTAAGAGACATTTTTTCAGCTATAAAAATTGCCGGACGCGAAGGGAAAAGTTTCAGAAGGAGAAAGACAAATGAATAGAACAGTTGACGCAGGAAAAACGTTAATAGTCGACGGCCCAGCCTCTGTAATGGTTAGCTCTGGAATAGTAGAAGTTTTTGGCTTACTAACAAATGATAAGAACAAGATAGTGATACGTGAGGGAAAACGGCTACCTTTCGTCGTTAGGCAAAAAGCCACCTTTGAAATTTCGTTAGGGGAAAATGCCAATGAAGAAGAAGTTGACAGCGACACTATCCCCAATTCTTGGATCATGGCCTTTAAAAAAGTTCTAGAAAGTAAAAAACAATCTACAGTCACTATGGTTCTTGGGGCTATTGATTCTGGGAAAACAAGTTTTTGCACTTATTTAGTAAATAAATTACTAAATCTGAAAAAAAAGGTCGCAGTACTTGACGGTGATTTGGGCCAGTCAGATATTGGACCACCATGCACCATCGCATATGCATTTGTAACAGAGCCTATAGCAGACTTATTTTCGCTAGAGGCCGAAAATGCCTTTTTCGTAGGTGTAACTTCACCAAGTAAAGCATCAGAAAAAGTAATTGAAGGATTAGTTTTATTGGAAAAGGAAATTCTGGAAAACGGCGCCGATTTTATCATTGTAAATACAGATGGGTGGATTGAGGGAGAAAACGCCATTAACTATAAAGTTCAGCTTGTTAAGAAACTTAAACCAGATATACTTTTTGCCATTCAACAAGGTGATGAATTAAAACAGTTGTTACAAACTCTAGAAAGTTCAAAGCCTATTTTGGTGAGATCACCATCAGCCATCAAACAGAGAAGTAGAGAAAAACGGAAAAGTCTACGTGAATTAGGATATATAAAATATTTAAAGAACGCAAAGGTTCAGTCTATTCCTTTAAATTGGTTGAAACTTGAAGGAAGCGAGCTCTTCAGTTCGTACAGAACATATGAAGATATTCAAAGAACAAGAGAAATTTATGGCCTTTTAGGAATGAAGCCGCTATATTTCAAAGAACAAAAAGACAAAATCTTCGTAGTCATAGGTAGAAATAGGTGGATAGACAAGAACAGTATAGAAAAAGTTGAAGAGTACACAAAAAAGAAGGTTGTAGTGATCCGGAAAGGAGAAGAAGAAGGTTTACTAGTGGCTTTATTTAACGCCAGCAAAAACTTTCTCGGAATTGGCATTTTGCAGGAAGTGGATTATCGAAGAAAGTTTATAAAGATTTT
>JAUZRP010000155.1 GCA_030950395.1 Desulfonauticus sp.
ATATATACAAATCTTTAGTTGGCTCAATAAATAAAGGCATCCTCGCAAACTACCAAGAGTCTTATGATTTTTGGGAGGCTTATCAAAATCCACTAGAGCCAATGTTTAAACTAACCTATAGCAAGTTCCTTAAAGCTAACAACCAAGATAAAGGTATAGAGAGCTATAGTTACGCTGTTGCACTTATAGTAAATTACTTAAAAGACAGAACGCTATAGTAAAAGTTAAATATATCTTAATTCGTTTTCTCTAAATACATAATCTGTATCTTTAAAACTTAATTTTTACTAACCAAAAAAATGATAAAAAAGTATCTTATTTTAGTGATGCTTATGTGTAGTTTTTCAATAATTGCACAAGAGCACTTTCCAAAAAATGATGGCGTAAAAAGCAAAAACACAAATTATACTGCATTTACCAATGCCAAAATTTTTGTTACGCCTACTCAAATTATTAACAAAGGCACACTTTTAATTAAAAACGGAAAAGTTGTTGCCACTGGAGCTTCAGTTAACATCCCTGCAAATGCAGTTGTAATTGATGTCTCAGGAAAAAGTATTTATCCTTCATTTATTGACATCTATTCTGGTTTTGGAGTAGAAAAACCAAAACGACAAGGTGGTGGTAGGTCTCCACAGTATGGCGCTTCTCGAGAAGGATTTTACTGGAACGACCATGTGATGCCTGAACAAAATGCCATTGACAATTTTAAATTTAATACTAAAACTGCTGCCGATTTAAGAAAAGCTGGATTTGGAGTTGTTAATACTCACATGCAAGACGGTATTGTACGAGGTACTGGCGCTCTAATTGCTTTAACTGATAAAGGCGGAGATTCAGAGCGCATTTTAGATGACCGTTCGGCACAATACTTTTCTCTTAGCAAGAGCGTAAAATCAAGACAATCGTATCCAGGTTCAATTATGGGAGCCTTAGCCTTACTTAGACAAATGTATTTTGATGCCGATTGGTACGCCAAAGGAGGCTCTAGTGCAAAAGATAGATCTCTTGAAGCACTTAATGCAAATAAAAATTTAGTTCAAATTATTGCCGCTGGAAGTAGAGCTAATGATTTACGCGTTGATAAAGTTGGCGATCAATTTGGTATTCAATATGTAATCCTAGGAGGTGGCGATGAATATGAACGTATAAAAGATATTAAAGCAACTAATGCCACATATATACTTCCTCTAAATTTTCCAAAAGCGTACGATGTAGAAAACACATTTACAGCAAGTGTTTTAGAGCTTGAAGATATGAGAGAATGGAATCAAAAACCATCTAACCCTAAAGCTTTAGCCGATAATAGTGTGAATTTTGTATTTACTACAAATGGATTAAAATCTCCAAAAGAATTAAAATCCAACCTATTAATAGCTCTAAAATATGGTTTAGACAAAACTAAAGCCTTAGAAGCATTAACTACGGTTCCTGCAAGAGTATTAGGAAAATCAAACACATTAGGCTCCTTAAAAAATGGTGCTTTTGCTAACTTTTTAATTACATCGGGAGAAATTTTTGACAAAGAAACTACGCTTTACGAAAATTGGGTGAAAGGGCATAAACATGTGCTAGAAAATATGAATGTAAAAGACATTCGTGGAGATTATAGCTTTAAGGCTGCAGGAGACACATATAACCTAACAATCTCAGGCACCTCAAGTAAACCTAAAGCATCTGTAAAAAGTGATAACAAAAAATTAGG
>JAUZRP010000156.1 GCA_030950395.1 Desulfonauticus sp.
AGGGATATTTCGATAAGTTCTAAGGTCAAAGGTAAATTATCTTAGCCTCTTTTCTAATGGTGTCAAGCAAGGCTATACTTGACTTGCCAGTAAGATATCCACAAACTTCCCCAGGATTCACAATTAACGTTCTACCCTTTCGGGAAACTTCTGCTTCATGGGTATGTCCATGAACGACAACGTCAAAGCTTTGGCTCTCAATTATGCTCTCCAACAATTCTTTTTCGTCTCCATGAAGTAAACAAATCTTTAAACCATTAGTTTCTAATCTGGCAAAGTTCCCACGGATTTCCAGACTTTTGTTTTCGCTAAATTTTTTCTTGAGCAGTTCATGATCTCCATCGTTGTTGCCGAAGACTCCGATAAGTTTTGTTTTTAGTTTTTGAAATTTTGGAATTGTGAACGGGGCTATGTAGTCTCCTGCATGGAGTACAAGTTCAACTTTTTCTCTGTTTAGTCTTTCTATACTTTTTTCTATCATGGGAAGGCTATCATGGGTATCAGAAATTAAACCTACTATCATCTCTTTCACCTTTTTTGACTTATTATACTATTTAAAGATAAATTCTTCCTTTGAGTAAGGTTCTAGAAGTTTGTTCTAGATAATATTTCGATTCTAGGAATAGTTACACACGCGAAACACTCCTTAAAACATTTCGAGACGCTTTTCCTTGTAGAAACTATTCTGGGAAAGGAGCATAAAAAATGAGTCCTTGGGGGTCCAACCCCTCTTCCAAAAGAAGAGATAAACTTTACATAATTTCGGAGATTTTATAAATTGCAAAAGATGGAGTTTTGAAAACCCAGATAATGTACAGAGCAAATCTAAGTTTCACGCAACTTAACGATTATTTAAAGTTTATGTTAAGAATTAATTTGATAGAAAAAAATGTGGAAAACGGAAAAGAAGTGTATAAGGCTACAGAGAAGGGTATGGATTTTCTTCAACGCTACCGTGAAATAACGGAACTTCTCAAAAAAGAAACTGAAAACCCGAAAAACGGCGT
>JAUZRP010000157.1 GCA_030950395.1 Desulfonauticus sp.
ATATTTCGTTGTTTTGGCGAAAGGGGTTTGGATATTTTTATTTTTAAAGTGTATCTCGATTAGATTTCTTTGATTTTGGATTGAGGTTGTTTTAAAAGAATGTGAAGATAAAAGTTGGGCGTTGTTTTAAATAGTGTGCATCTTCGGAGTTTCCCGACGATATTTAAATCGAAAAACAATTCAGAAAAAGTTTATTCTGAATAATCTTGTTAATCAGAACTAAAATAGTCCAATAAGTTTTAGCAGGTTGGATTGAAAGCTAAATCAAACTTCGATCTTAAGTTGTTTCGTTGTTAAGGGTGTAATCCCCTTACCACTTATTTGTTGAAGCTCCCGAACATAAAATCAAAACATTTACTTTGATGCCACCATCCAAAATCTAAAGTGAAACCATACCAGAATAAACCTAAATCTCAACTATAACATCCAACACTCCAATGATCAAACCGCTTACTTAACCACTACCCAACCGCTATAGCAAGATGAACCCGATCACCATCGACCGCTACTTCATAAGCTCCCACACGATTATATACTTTGCAAACCGATGCCAAATGAGGTGTTGCTATGATAGAGTTCCACGACAGAGAGAAGGAGATCCAAGAGATAATGAGAATTTTAAGGACACCTCCCAACTTGATAACCTTTGTCTACGGACCTATCAACTCAGGAAAGACGGAACTTTTCCAGTATCTTATAAGAAAACTACCTAACGAGTTCGTAGTGTTTTACATAAACTTAAGGGAGAGGATGATAAAGGACTTTAACGATTTCGTGGAAGCGTTATTTGAGATAGAATACGGAAAGAAAAAGTTAGTGATAAAAGATCTAATAGCCAAAGTTACTAAGTTCACGGGTATACCTATCTCTAAATCCCTACTAGATCAAATATTTAAAGACGACAAGCCCAAAAATGCCTTCAGATACATCGTAAAAACAATAGACGACGTTAAATCTAAGGGTAAAACTCCCATCTTAATATTGGACGAGCTTCAAAAAATTGGTGACGTC
>JAUZRP010000158.1 GCA_030950395.1 Desulfonauticus sp.
GGCAGCAGCAAAAAACACTGTTGAAAGTATAAGGTTCGTTGTTGGTCCTGCAAGGGAAATTTTTCCAACACTTTTTATGTCAGCAAATCCTGCAATCATGACAGCGCCCGGCGATATTATTTTGAAAAAAAGTGGTGAAAATATAGAAAGTAGGGTTAACAAAGCGCCCGTAAGTGTTAGTCTGAACTCTGCCCATAAACCACTTTTTTGAGCAACTATTTTGTGAGCAATTTCGTGTATAAAAAACGATGAGGTTAACAATATTATGAATAATGCTAAGAAATTAAAGTTGATTGGATTGTAAATTGCTGGTGAAAAACCTATGCCCACGACAAGTAAAGCTGCTACTGTCAAATGCTTAATCTCTTTTTCGCTAAATCTTACTCTTTTCCAGTTGGGCTTAAGAAATCCATAACTAATCGTATATTCGTATGGTTTTTGCTTTTGAATAATTACTTTTGGGGTTTTCATTTTAGGTGCACGAGCTAGCTCTATTTTTGGACAATCATGGTTTTCTGGAAGACGATGCTCAGAACAAAAATATCCTCCACAATAAGGACATCTAAACGGTAAAACTTCCTCTTTTTGGCATTTTCCACACTTCATTCCAGAACGCCTTTCGTAAATATCATTTTCAGCTAACTGTTATATGTTTCTTCTCTATAAGAAATTAAATTCCTCAAGGCGTTTAATTTATAAAGTTTAAAACTATCGACATAAAGCTAAATCTTACAGTGATATTTGATACTTGAGGGTATAGCGTTTGAAGGCGTTCAGTTTTGTACATGCGGCAGATCTACATTTAGGGTATTCCCAGTATGGTCTTGAGGCAAGACGAGAAGATTTTGACAAAGCTTTTCAAGAGTTAGTTGATAAAACGATTGAGCTAAAACCTGACTTCATGATTTTAGCAGGGGACTTGTTTCATCAAGCTCGTCCATCAAACACTACGCTAGAAGATGCTATAAAAAACTTTAACCGTTTACGCGAAGCAGGAATTCCAGTTTTAACCGTTGACGGCTCCCACGATTGCGCTCCAAACGTTATAACCGGAACAATCTTAAATCCTCTCGATAGCGCTGGATTAATCTACTATTTGCCGAGACATGAAGGTGCTTGTTGGAAAAAATCAGATTGCTGCTATGTTTATGGTGTGCCAAATTTTAGAACCAGACGTAAAACAGAAGAGCTTTTACCA
>JAUZRP010000159.1 GCA_030950395.1 Desulfonauticus sp.
TCCTGAACGACCCGGCGCGCTTTTACAATTTTTAAGTACTATTGGCACCGAATGGAATATCAGCTTGTTCCATTACCGTAATCATGGCGCCGCCTACGGACGCGTGTTAATGGGCATACAAGTCGACCAGGATGAATTAGAAAAGCTGCACAAATTCCTGACGGAATTAAACTACCCCTATAAAGAAGAGACTGGCAATCCCGCCTATCGACAATTCTTGCGCGAAACACCGTAAGCTATTGATAAACAAAAAAAAGCCCGCTATTAGCGGGCTTTTAATTTAAGTCAAACTGCGGCCAGAATAGCGACTATTTTTTCTTAGCCGTCTTTCTTTTTACGGTTTTCTTTTTAGCGACTTTTTTCTTTGCTGTCTTTTTCTTTGCTGGCGCCTTCTTGGCTACTTTCTTTTTAGCCGTTTTCTTCTTTGCTACTTTTTTCTTTGCTGTCTTTTTCTTTACTACTTTCTTCTTGGCGGTGACCCGACGTTTAGTTACTGCCTTTTTTTTAGTTACCGCTTTCTTCTTTGCAGCAACGTTTTTTTTAACACTCGCTTTCTTTTTAACTGCCATCTCTGTTCCTCCAAGTGGTCCGTTCGGGGTTAAGTATAATCATCTTGACAAACAATGCCAGTTCTTTAACTACAGACCAATCGTAAATTTAAAAAATAAACCTTGGTAATTTAACTATTTCAGGTTTCGTATCAGCTTGTATATCGACACTGATTGAGGGGAGTTGAGCTTTGTTAGGAAAAATTAATCACTATTTAGCATGGAAATTTACCTGGCAAGACATGGCTAACCAGAACTAATATAAAAAGCGATCACAACATGCCATTAATAAACTCCCATTGCTGCTCTGTCACCGGCATAACGGAAAGGCGATTCCCCTTTCTTACCAATTGCATATCTTCCAGCACTTCACATTGTTTTAGCTCAGCTAAAGACACTGTTCGTTTGAATTTTTTCACGTACTTTACATCTACTAAATACCAGCGAGGGTTTGCCGG
>JAUZRP010000016.1 GCA_030950395.1 Desulfonauticus sp.
GTGTTCTCTCCTTTACAATTTTTTTAGCTACTTTGATAATACTTGCAAGAGCTTCATCACCCATAATAGATGCAACTAAAAATAAAGGCATAAATAACTCTAAATTTCTTCCAGTTATTTCTGTGTTATGTATTTTATTAAAAAAACTATCTATTCGTTGTTTTCTCAATGTATTAAGTGTAGTATATGTATTATATGTAGTTAATGTAGTATGTGTAGTTAATAAGTCCTCATAATTGTCCTTTTGTGTAGTTAGTGTATTATTAGTAGTATGTGTAGTTAATGTAGTAAGTGTAGTTTTATATCTCTCCATTAAATAGCTATCCCAAAGGGTATAGATGTTCTTTTGGATGATTAAACTACATAAACTACATTCTTTAAAATCTGAGCGTGAAAAGTTCGCACAATCTTTTTCAGAAACTACATTCGAACTACACAAACTACATACTTTGAAGTTTCCCTTTATAAACTTAATGGTTTTGTTGCTTTCAAAACTCTCCGATAACCTTAATTTCAATGGATCTTCACTTTTCTCTAAGACTATAGTAAGACATCTATCTCCTAAGACTTCTTCCATTCCCCAAATATTAGCCATAGTAATAGGTCGATATGGCTCAAATTCTTCTGCTACATGATCTTCACCATCTTTTGTTTTCTGTTTTTTCATTCTAAAGATTTTTGTTCCTCTTTTATAGCTTGAATTCAATAATTCTCTTATTGCTGTTTTCTCTTTACCTCCAACACCTTCAAATTCATCAATTCCAAGAGTTCCATTAGTTCTAAACAATACTGCTTCAGTAGGTGAAGCCATAACATTTCCTTGATTACTCAAATAAGTAACTAATTTTAGAGTTTTACTTTTTCCACTCCCTCTCATAGCATTAAAAAACAAATAAGGGAAACTCTCAAAACTTTTATGATAATATGTTCCAATAATCCATAAAGCAATTAACTCATAATAATCTTCATTCATATCAATATACTTTTTCAAAGTTCTCTTAATCAAATAAAAATTTTCTCTTAATTTGCTTTTAGCATTTTCAAGTTTTTCTTCTTTTGCATCAAGGATTTTTGAAGCTAACTCTCCTTCGCTTCTTGCAATTCTCCTCTTTTTAACATCACTTCCTTTTTTAATATCCATTCATATATCCTCTTTAAACATTTCTGCCCACCTATTTACAAATTCAATCTCCAACTTAGTAGGATTTTTTTCAGGAACTGGAAAAATCTCACCCATTTTTCTATGTCTAAATGCTTGTGCGTCTTTTCCTATCTGTTCTACTCTTTTCTTTTCAGACCATTCATCATATTCAAAATCAGTATCAAATCTCATAAGCACCCCTTTTTTTAAGATTATTCACCCAAAGCGATAATCTCGCAAGATTTAGATAGTTGGTGAATCTTAATGTTAAACTCAACTTGACTTGAGCTAGTTCCAATAATTTCCTTATTACATTTAGAACAATGTCCTACATACATATTCCTATCCATTACTTTTTTTTCTATTTCCATTCTGTTGTTTTATGATCTAACTCCTGTATTTTTCTTTCTTGTGGGATAGTTATTTTGTGATGGTGTTCTAAATGATTTCCCTTTAATTGCAATATTTCCTCCCTACTTTCTAAATGTCTTTTTTCATCCATTATATCTGCAACATCTGTGGGAACAAAATATCTATATTCTTTTTTTCTTTTATTATTTTCATCTTCTACAAACCCATAAGCACTTCTTAAATAAATACCATAAGGTTTTCCAAATCTATTTATTAAAGAAACTGCTTCATAAATTCTCCCCTTTGAATAATTCCTTCCCTTTCTAATTTCAACTTCTTTCTTTAGTTTTTTAAAACTCCAACCA
>JAUZRP010000160.1 GCA_030950395.1 Desulfonauticus sp.
AGAAGTCTGGTTGGCTTATACAGAGATAGTTGAGCTTTTGAGAAAGATAGAAGATATAGAGCTAAAATCAGGTTTTAAAAATATGTGTAAAGATGTTTTAGTAAATGGGTATTATCAAATTAAGTCAGAAGAATCTAGAGGAGTAAATAAAGCAATAGAATATTTTAGTGAAAAGGAGATACTTTTTTACGATCCTTTGCAACTTAGGGTTACTGGCAATAGTAGGGTGTATGAGAAGGGCATGGAGATGTTGTTACGTAGTTCGTAATTTGTAATCGGTGATTGGGCTATAATTTATATAGCCTATAGTCTAAAATTTATATGAAAAGGAGGAAAAAAGAAAATGCTTAAAGAAAAAGTAGAGCAAGTGTTGGCTAAGGTAAGGCCTATGTTGCAGGCTGATGGTGGAGATGTGGAGTTAGTAGAGATTACAGATGAGGGCCTTGTTAAGGTGCGTTTACAGGGAGCATGTCATGGATGCCCTATGTCCCAGATAACTTTAAAAAATGGTATTGAAAGATTGTTATTAAAAGAAATTCCAGAACTAAAAGGCGTGGAAGCTGTAAATGATTAGTCGCTGCTGGCGCGTAAGTCTGTTAGCTTACCGTTAGCGTACCCAAGAGGGCAGTGGTGTGTAGATAAGAAAATTTAGGGGAAAAGAATTTAATTTATAGATAGAGAAAAAAATAGAATTTATGAAAAATTGAGCGATACTCTAAACGAGATTTTGTGGGTTTATGACCCCAAGTCTAAACATAATTGAGAGATGTAAAAAAGACGAAGTTATTATATTGGAATTAAAACTCACGGACAATAGTCGGGCCGGGTGTATGAAAAGGGATTAGAGTTGGCAATTGGTGCTTGAGGACGATGGGAGGTGAGGAAGGTTTTAGAAGTAGTAGATGTAATGATACATAGGGTATGGGCGATAAGTGATCTGTGAAATGTGAGCAGTGAACGGTGAATGAAATAGTTGTAGGAAGAAATCCACCTGTTTGCCGGTTAAGGAATTGTAATTGATTACAATGGATGAGAGGGAACTTTTTTAAAACAATTCGATAGTAGCAATATTTTCTTCACACGCCTTAATGGTTTCAATTTCTAGAGAATTATAGCCTGCCTGAAAATCTTCTGTTTCTCTATCTTGTGGATTTAGCGATGATTTTAGTTGTTGTTCGTCTTCTTGAAATTTAGACAATATAGTATCTATTTCTGAGATAAGTTGTTCTTTATAATTTTGTAATTTATTGAGATAATCTTTTTCAACAAGGAGTTCTTTGATATACGCTAATTCTTTATCTATTTCTGTGTTTGTTTTTATAATGTCATTCAAACTGTCTTGGGTATTTTGTTCTTGATAGGATTTAACTAAATTAAAACTTTCAGTTATCGTTGTATGTAGCTCTAGGGAAAAATTTTCCCATAATTCGATAATGTCTTTAATTTTGTTAATTAGATTTAGCAATACGTCGTAAGTATTTTCCATAGACTCTACTAAGTTAATTAAATGAGATGCTCCCATTCTAACTACTTCTATATTAGTTACCACTTTTAAATTGTAAAAATCTTTTCTAAATTTTTGTAATTGTTCTATATTTCTATGAATTTCTTTAATAAAAGTAAGCAGTTTATTGGTTTGGTCTAAAAGTTTATCTAAATCGTTAAATAAATTAGTTCTACTATTATTTAATATTTCATAACCTTCAGAGACTATTCCTACTTTACTAAACATGTTTTGGATGTCTGTATTTAGGTTGTAAAGGTAATTTTTAAGAGCAGTAGATAGTTCGTCAATTGTCTGGGTAACTTCTGTTTTTATTTCTTCTAACATAGAAATGGCTAGTTCATAAAATTTTATCTTTTTGCCAATTTCGTATAAGGTGTTCTCTTCCCAATTAATTTCTAGGTAAGCTTGCTCTATTTTTTCTAGTTGTTGTCTAAAAATATCGTGAAATTGAGAATATTCTATAAGAGTGGAAACATCTGCACTAATTTGCAATTCTTCTAGCTTGTCTAGATTTAGTTCTTTATCTTGCACGTCTATATTTTTTAAATTGTCATAAAAAGATGATATGTTAGACACCTGTTCAAATACCGTATCAAATTGTTTTTTTAAGGATACCAATTGTTCTTCTGCATTATCAGAAATATTTTTTATTTCTGTACTAATCATAGAGATAATTGTTCGTTGTTGAGGAGTTAAATCTTTAGTTTGGCAGATGGCATTGAGGGATAGTAATTTTAGGTTGTTTATTATTTCCATAAAAGAAGTGGCAGAAGTCTCTATATCTTGTTGTAAAGCATCCATATCAATATCTGTAAGTTTGGTGTGAAGAACAGCTGTTATTTCAGATAGGTTTTTAGATATGGTAGTTAGGAATTGTTTTATATTTTTATCTAGTTCTCCAGAGCTTTTTTGAATTGTTACTATATTTTTTTCGCTTAAATCGATAAGTTGTGTGATTACTACAACAATATCTGTAAAGATTTCATTAAGCCTTTCTCTTGCTCTGCGAATATCCACTTATAAAATCTCCTAGAATAGTTATAAGCTTTTCTTTGGTGACAGGTTTATAAATTATGCCATCAAAACCTATTTGGTAAAGTTCGTCCTTCTTGGCTATATCCGCAGTAAAAGCAATGTATTTTAGGTCATTATCCTTAAATTTTTCTTTTAAAAGAGACATAATATCTTCTCCTCTGCACCCTTGTCCAAGATGAAGATCAATCAAAACCAAATGGGGGTTAGGAAGGTTATCTTCTTGAAGATAAGCTTTTAATTCTTCACAAGACCTAAAACCTCTATACTGGAACCCTTTTTTACATAAGATGGTTTTTAAGAGAGTTTCATGAAGAGGATTGTCGTCTATGGCCCAAATAAGCATAATTTTATCCTTAAATTGTATATTTCAAATAGTTAAACTGGCTAATAGATTTATACTGTTCACCCTTCTAGGGCAGGTAGCTTAAGTGTAGTATTGTGCTAATAATTAAAGTAGGTTAACCTAATTTTTTAACCTTTCTAGCTGAATCTCTTACCTAAGTCAAGATTGTATTGAGCCAACTGCAATAATTATTTTAAGCAGTTATATACACGTTCAATTAAAAAATTGTTTAATAATTTAAGTTACTTACAGTTTGACAATTTAACCAAAAACGTAAATTTTAAACTTTTGCAGTTACGTCTTGTATTTATGTTTTTGGCAATTTTTTATGTTTTTTGGTTGATATTTTTTTTTATATTTAATAATAGATAGATGTTGTTTTGGTTAAAAATAAACTGGAGGATTGTTAGTATGGACAAAGAAAACAGTTTTGATGAGCAAAATGATGATACTAAGGATTTATTAGAACTTTTAATTAGAAAGATTTATCACGATGGTATGAATTTGTGTGGGTCTTTAAAAGAAATTATCCCTTTAAAGTTTGATGGAGATACTGCAACATATCTATCTTCTCATTTTGGATATTATCTTAGTTTATTAAAAAATATGCGTTTTTTTTACTTGGTACAAAAGGATATTGATTTTTTTGCAGTGGAAAAGTTTAAATTGGTCCAACCATTAGAACAAATATTTTCTGACTCCTGTTTTTTGGGTGAAGGTTGTTTTTATGGTCTTGATACTAATGTTATGTTGCAAACTAGAAAGGAGTTGTTTTATATATTGATTTTGAATCTTGTTAACAATGCTTATAGGTTTGGTAAAGATGTTGCAATTTTTCTTGCAGAAGAAGATAGATTGGTTATTAAAAATGATCTGTGTTCTTCTTTTGTCAATATTTTGTCTATTTACGATTTTCCAGTGATGCCGGATAAACATGGCATCACTGGAGCTGGAGTTGGCTTGTATTTAGTCAAAAAATTGGTCAATATTTTAAATATAGAACTATCTTCTCAAGTAAGTAGTCAAGAAGTAAGAGTGTTTTTGGATTTAAAAGCAGTGAGGATATAGGATGAAGATAGCTTCAATAGGTATTGGTAGGAGCGAAGTTTTTAAGGATAGGGATTTGCAGATTAAAATTGTATTAGGTTCTTGTGTTGGGTTGGTGTTATACGATGAGAAAATAGGGGTTTGTGGAGCTATTCATATTTTACTTCCTAAATTTAAGCAAGTTAAGCAAGGAGCACCTCTAACAGCTTATGCAGATACAGGAATTGAGCACTTAATATCTTTGATGAGAGAATATACTGGAGATATAAATAACTATAAAGCTGTTTTAGCTGGTGGAGCTGATTTGGCAGGGGGTGAGTTTTTTAATATTGGCGAAGAAAATTATAAAGTTACCAAAAAGATGTTACAAAAATACTCTATAGAAGTAGTGTTTGAGAATTGTTTAGGAGATAAAGCTAAGGTGTTAAATTTTTTTACAAAAGATTTTTCTCATAACGTTACAGAGATAAGCAAGGACGTAGATCTAGGGAATATAGAACTGGAGTACGAATTTTCTTACATACTAAAAGAGATAAAATCTCATGAAAAATACTTACCAGTACCAAGTAAAAGTATTTTAGAAATAGTGAAATTAAGAGAAGACGAAATCAGTATTGAAAAAATAGAGGAAATAATTTTAAAAGATGATAGTTTATGTGTAAATTTTTTAAGGTTTGTAAATTCTGCTTATATGTCTCCTCGCTATAAGATAAATGATATAAGACGAGCTATATCTTATGTGGGAATGAATAATTTGTTTAAATTTGTAAATAATCTTTTTATGCAAAATCTAGTTAAAAACGACTTGCAATCTTATTCTCTTAACATGTATGAATATAAGATTCACTCTTTAGCAGTTGCTATTTTGTCTGAAATCATAGCAGAGAGCGTTGGTGAAGAACATCAAATAGCTTATCTTGGTGGTTTGTTTCATGATCTTGGAAAAGTTATTTTAGATAAATTTGCTATGGAAAATTTTACTTCGTCTAAAAGAGCCCAGATTATTTCTTTTGTAGAGAGTTCTATTCAATCTTCAGCCCATGCCATAATAGGAGTGTTTTATTTAAAGACATTAAATCTTGATAATCGTATATTGTCTATAGTAGAGCATCATCATTTTCCATCTCAAGCTAATCACAATAAAAAATTAGTTTGTTCTGTAGCTTTGGCCAATATGTTAATTTCTATGTTTATGTTGGGTATGGATAGATTTCAAAGAAAGATAACTATAAATTCTGTACAAGAAATTATTGAAATGTTAGATATAGATAGGCAAACTATGGATAGTATTATGCAAACTATTCCTTATGTAATTGCTAGTGCTGAAGAAATGGTGATCTAAGCTATAATCATTACAGCTTTGGACAAGGTTGTTTAATTTTAAATTCAATAAGGTTGATTGAATTATGAAATATACTACGATGGAACTGATTGAAAAGATTTTAGATCTTATAAAACAAGAAAAAGGCATAGATTTTGCTAAATACAAAATTAATACTATTTTTAGAAGAATTAGGCAGAGGGCTTTGATTTTAAATTTTAGCTCTTTAGAAAAATATTATGCGTTTTTAAAAAAAAATTCGGCTCAGGAAGTAGATATTTTAGTGAATTATTTATTGATTAATACTTCTGAATTTTTTAGAGATCCTCTGTATTTTTATTATTTTGAACAGTTGGCTAAAGATATGATTAATAAAGGGAATAAGTTTATGAAAGTGCTCTCTATAGGGTGTGCTGCTGGAGAAGAAGTTTATTCTATTGCGATGTTATTAAATGAACAGAAAAAGAAATATCCTGATTTTGATTTTTTTATTCAAGGGATAGATTATGATCAGGATGTTCTTGAAGATGCTGAAAAAGGTATTTATCTACGAGAATCTCTTAAAAATGTCCCTATTTGTTTTTTTGAAAAATATTTTACTCTCTATAAAGAGAGATATAAGTTCAATACATCCTTTTTTAAAGGCAAAATAAGTTTTGAAAAAAAAAACGTATTAGAAATTGATTGTCTTAAAACCAGGGGGATTTTTTTCTATGACTTTATTTTTATTAGGAATATTTTGATCTATTTTAACCCCAAAGAAATTGAAAAATTGTTTTATAAACTTATTCATCTTATTTCAGATAATGGAATTATTGTGTTGGGATGTTCAGAAATAGTTACTGACAAATTTTTACATTATTTTGATCTGGTCTGTGCGGGAGTAAAGATTTATAGATTTAAATTTAAAAAGGCTTAAAACAACTGTTTTAAGCCTTTGCAAGTAAGAGTTAAGCATTAAAATAGGTACAGGATATAACTGCAAAAAAAAACTAAATTTTGTGTTTTTAGTTATATCGCCAAATCGTATGAAATATAAATGGAGTGTTAAATGAAGCAAAAGATAAAACAAATATATTTACACATAAAAAAAATTTTTCTTTATCCTTTATCTTCAATTTTTTATTTGTATAATAAAAATTTATACTCATTTATTCTTATATTATCTATTCTATTATTTTTATTTGTTTTTATTTATGATGTTACTCATTATTATAATAAATATTTATTTCTTGAATTTTCTCTTTTACTAAGTATTTGTGTTTTTAGTTGGATTAATATTAAATTGGTATATGATTTAAATAAGGTTAAGAGAGTAAATTTGCTATATATAGATATATTAAATAAAATAATTGCTACTTATAAAAGAAAAACATTGTTTGCAAACTTTATGAAGGTTTTAATAAACAGCAATATTATTTTTGCAGGAGCTGGGTATTTATTAGACAAGAATCAAGAAGAATTGACTCTAATGTATAGTCAATATAAGGTAAAATTAAAAAATAAAAAGAATAGGGTTATTCCTTTGGAAAAGTTTATTGGCAAATATGCTATTGAAAATAAAACTTTATTTGTTATACCTATTGGTGATGATAAAAACAAACAAAAATTTTTTCAATTCGAGTCTGAATTTTTAAAACTAGATAGATTTTATATTTATTATTTTCCTATAATGTATTCTAATAAGGTATTAGGATGTTTTGAACTTTTGTCTTTAAAGGAAATAGATGAAAACATTTTAGAAATTTTAGAAAAATTAATGGTACAATTAGGAATAATAATGTTATTTTTGGAAAATACAAAGAAGAATAATAAACTAAAAAGAGAATTAGAGGAAAAAAATATTATTTTAACAGCCCAAAATAGAGAGCTTCAAGCTCAAAGTGAAGAATTACAAGCTCAAACAGAAGAATTAAATGCCCAAAAAGTAGAATTAGAAGAGAAAAATAGAAAATTACAAGAGCTTGAACAATATAAGTCTGAATTTTTGGCCAATATGGCTCACGAATTAAGGACGCCATTAAATTCTATAATAGGTTTATCTGAAATATTGTTAAACAAAGGCGCACAGGGAAGATCTCTTCAGGAGAGTTTGAAAGTCATTTATACTAGTGGAAAGCAGCTTTTAAACATTATAAATGATATATTGGATTTAAGTAAGATAGATGCAGGTAAAGTTGAGCTCAATCTGCAAGAATTTTCGTTATCTGAAGTGTTAGATTATGTAGAAAAAATAGTTAAACCGCAAGCTGAAGAAAAAGGTTTAGATTTTATAGTTAAGTTAGATTTTAAAGATGATAAAATTTATTCTGATAAGCATAAGCTTATTCAAATCTTATTAAATCTTTTATCCAATGCCATAAAATATACTGAACAAGGAAAAGTAGAGGTAGGTGTGAGTGAAATAGATGATTATAATGTTAAAATAGATGTTTCTGATACAGGAATTGGCATCAATAATGAACTTTTTAAAGATATATTTGAGCCTTTTCATCGTATTGAAATCAAAAAGTACGTTCAAGGCACAGGTATAGGTCTTGCCCTTACTAAGAGGTTGGTAAATTTATTAAAAGGAACTATTTTGGTAAAGAGCAAGCCGGGAGAGGGCTCTATTTTTAGCGTTATTTTGCCCAAAAGGTATAAAGGTGAAACAAATATTGGGGCCTATATTGTAGAAAATTCATCTAAAAAAGATGGTTTTGATAGGCCAAAGGAAGATAAAGAATTAAAAATTCCAGAAAATTTAGTATGTTTAGTGGTGGATGATGACGAACTTGTTTTAAAGGAAATAACTTTTCTTATAAAAGAAATCAGTCCTAAAATAAAAGTGTTAACAGCCAAAAATGGTTTAGAGGCCTTAAATTGTTTTCGAACTCATCCTGTAGATATTGTATTTTTAGATCTGGATATGCCGGTTATGGATGGATATGAATTTTTAGATAAGTTAAAACAGGAAAATCTTCAAGCTAGTGTGGTCATTATTACGGCCTCTGATATTGAATCAGATCTGATAAAAAAATACAGTGAATATATTAAATCTATGTTTATTAAAGGTAGAGACACTAAAAATTATTTAAAAAATATTATTTTAAAGATGTTAGATATAAATGAAGAAGAAGTAAGAGAAGACAACGAAAAACGTATTTCATTTAAAAAAATTGGTCGTAAAATAAAAAAAACAAATGAACAAGGTAAAGATAGCTACAAGATGTTGTTAGTAGAAGATAATCCGGCTAATAGGTTTCTTGTAAAAGAAGTGTTAAGTGATTTTAATGTAGAGTTAGATGTAGCAAGTAATGGCGAAGAAGGGTTAGAACTTTTGGAAAAAAAACGTTATGATGTGGTTTTATTGGATTTGCAAATGCCTATTATGGATGGTTATGAAACTATTCGGCACATAAAATCTAGGAAAGAGTTTCGAGATATACCTGTTTTGGCCTTTACAGCTAAGGCCTTTAAAAAAGAGGTGCAAGAATTAAAGGATTTGGGATTTTGGGGTGTTATTTTAAAACCTATTAATGTGACAGATTTTATAAAAAAATTAAGGCAGGTATTGCCTGATCTAAGGGAAAGGAATAATTAAAGTTTTTACGTAAGAGGACGATTTAGGTATTAGTCGTTTGTTTTGTTTGTCCACAAGGTGAGAAAATGTTTTAGATGGGAAAAGAGTATAGGTAAAAGAGTAGAGGTAAATTGGTCATTATAAATTTATTTTAGGAAAAATAAAAACCAAAAAAGGGGGAAAGTATGCCTCTAAAGAAGTCTAGTGCAGGAACTACTTCTAGTATCTCAAAGGCTGCGAAAAAGGGAGATGCAGAAGAGAAAAGATTGCGAGCAAGGACTCTGGCTAAGCAACAACAGGCTGCAGAAAGAATAGCTGCTGCTAGTGCCCAATTGGCAAGTGGAGTTGCTGAAGCTCTTGGCTCTATAGAAGAGATGGCCAAAGCCGCAGAGCAGATTACCAGTGGAGCAGAAGAAGCTAGTGGTGCCGCTCATCAGTTGCTTAGTAGTTTTAATCAACTCAAAAAGATTGCTAATGATCAGGTGAATATTGCTGATGAGGCCAAAGATTTGGGAGAGAAGATTAGCTCTATTTTGGTAGAAGTGACTAGAGAAATTTCTAGTTTAATTGAGGGTATTAATGCTGGAGCTAAAAAACAAGAGGAGATAGTAAAAAAAGCTTCCAGTATGGAAGAATATGCCAAAAGGATTAATTCTACAGTTAAGGCGGTTATTAAAATTGCTGATAAGACCAATTTGTTAGCTTTAAATGCAGCTATAGAAGCGGCTAGAGCAGGAAAGCACGGGAAGGGGTTTGCTGTGGTGGCAGATGCAGTGAGAAATTTGGCCGCTAAGACCGAAAAAAGCGCGGCAGAAATTGCTGAATTAGTAAAAAAGATTCAATCTTTTATAAATAGTTTTGTAGAAGGAGTAAAAGAATCTGCCCAAAAAGTTCGGGACAATGCCAGTCAGGCCAATAAAACTATTCAAGATTTATTGACTATAAAAGGGGAAGTGGAAAATATTTGCAATAATGCTGTCAAAATCCAAAATATGTCTGCAGAGGCTTTGTCTGCCATCGAAAATGCTTTAAAGCAGGCCGAAGACGTGGCTGCAGCAGCAGAAGAGCAAAGTGCTGCTTGTGAAGAAGCTTTGGCCAATATTGAAGAGCAAAAAAATGCTATGGAGCAAAGCAGAGAAGCAGCAGAGCGTTTGGAAGAAATTAGTGAAGAATTAAAAAATAGTACGGACATGATCAAAAGTGCTGAAGAAGTGGCTGCAGCAGCAGAAGAATTGGCAGCTGCTATTGAAGAAAATCAAAGGGCATCTTCCGAAATAAATACAGCCATCCAACAAATTAAAAAGGGCGCAGAACTACAAGCAGAAGCTACAGAAGGACTTTCTGCAAACACAAAACAAATAGAGAAAAACAATAAAATAATTTTTGAAATGGCCAATAATGCAGCAGAAAAAACTTCTGAAGCAGCAGAAAAATTAACTAAAAACAAAGAAGAGACTAATAAAGTTTTAAATGGTATTAATGAAAATTTAGAAGAGAGCCTAAAGGTACGGGATACTTTGCAAGAATTAGAAAAATTAGTTCGGGATATGGATAAAATAGTAGACGTTATTGTAACAGTTTCTATAAAGACCGATATGTTGGCAGTAAACGGTGCTATAGAAGCGGCCAGAGCTGGGGAGTATGGAAAAGGATTTGCCGTAGTGTCTAGTGATATCCAAAATTTGGCTACTGATGCAGCGGAAAATGCTGATCACATTAAAGACATTATAAAATCAATTCAGGATGAAATTGTTATAATGGGAAGTGAGTTAAATGATATTGTGAATACAGGTATGGAAGAAGTGAAAAATTCTCAGGGTGCAGCCATAAAGTTAAACAATTTGCACGAAGAAGTGCTTGCTTTAGAAAAAACCAATAAACAACTGCGTGACTATACCAGTCAGGTAAGTACTTCTATCACTGAGATCAATCAGGCAGCTGAAGAAGTGGCTGCAGCAGCAGAGCAGGCTTCAGCAGCAGTGGAAGAGGCCTCCAGAGCGGCTGAAGAGCAGGTTAAAGCCTTAGACGAGCTTGCAGCAGCAGCAGAAGAGATAGCCTCTATTGCTGATGAAATGCAAAATTTATGATTTATTTTTAGCACTAAGAGAGAAGTGTTAAGCTTTAAGAATTAGAGTGTTCATAATAAATATTTAGTGCTGTAAGATATAAGTTTGCATTTTTGGTTGTCACCTAAAATAGGAGTTGTAGTATGAGTGATGATAGTCTGGTTGCTGAAAAAAAAGTTTCTTTTCCTGAGAATACCAAAGATAATCAAGACGAGCTTTTGAAGTTTTTTTCTTTTTTGGTAGGAGAGGAAATTTTTGCCTTTCCTATGGAGATTTTACAAGAAATAATTTGGGTGCCAGAAACTATAAAAGTTCCTTTAACTCCTCCTGCATTTAAAGGCCTTACCAATCTGCGGGGAAGCATCTTGCCTATAGTTGATTTACGAATACTTTTTGGTCAGACCAATTGTAAAGTTTCTGAAACTACTCGAGCAATTATTGTAGATATTGGACATCCTGTTGGCATTATTATCGACAAGGTGGATAAAACTCTGGATGTTTCAGAAGCCCAAATAGATAAAAATGCTTTAATTACTACAGACACTGCGATGGGGAAGTATTTGGAGGGAGTGATAAAAAATGGAGATAAGGAACTGGTCCAAATAATAAACATAAAGAAGTTGCTTGAGCAAGAATTTTTATCCAACAAAAAATTAGGTTTATCATCAAATACTTCTTCTGAGGGAGAGTTAGAACTTTCTGGAAGGGAGGTTGAAACTCAGGTTTTAGATGAACTACGATCTATAATTACTTTTTTGATAGGTCAGGAAGAATTTGGTCTGGAGTTAGGTTTTTTACAGGAGATAATAGAATATCCAGAAGAGATTCATCAGGTGCCGAATGCAGAGACTTTTTTCTTAGGTGTTATCAATTATAGAAATCAAGTTTTGCCTCTTTTTCACATAGGGGAGTTGTTGGGCTTAGATATGAACATAGATCCTGAAAAGAGTAAAATTTTGGTAGTGCTTATAGGTAATAAAGAAGAAAGCAGTGCAAAATTGATTGGGATTGTCGTGGAGAGGGTCAATGAGATTGTGACAGTATCAGAAGATGAATGGTCTGATTTGCCAGCTATTATGAATGTTTCATCTGAACTTGGAGAAGTCTTTGCTATCTGCAAATTAGATAAAGGAAGGCGTTTGATTTCTGTTTTGTCTGTGGATGCTTTAGTTGATGAATCTTACGCTGAGGAGATATTTTCTTTAACAGAGGAATTAAGCAAGGAGCAAAGCATGGAGACAAAAACAGGGCCAGAAACTATGGAAGAAGAAAAACAATTGGTCGTTTTTACGTTGGCCTCGCAGGAGTATGGGATTTTTATTGAAAATATTCAAGAAATTATTCTTGTGCCAGAAAAGATTAATAAAGTCCCTCATACTCCTGATTATATTGAGGGCATGATAAATTTGCGAGGCGGTATATTGCCAGTTATTGATATGAGAAAAAGATTAGGTGAAGAGGCTTTGGAGCGAGGAGAATCCCAACGTATTTTAGTGTTGACTATTCAAGGCATAAAAACAGGCTTTATTGTGGATTCAGTAAAAGAGGTGCTTTCTATCCCTGTTTCGAAAATAGAGACCTCACCCAAGATGTCAGAAAGGCAGGCAGAGTTGATGGACAAAGTTATTAATTTGGAAGAGCAGGGGAGATTAATCCTTATTATTAACGCAGATAAATTTTTAACAGAAAAAGAAGTAAACGAAATAAAAGACTTGGGAGAAGAATAAATTATGTCTAAACACAAGATTTTGGTCGTGGATGATTCTGCTTTAATGCGTAAATATCTAAAAGAAATGTTGGAGGAAGCAGGATTTGAGGTTTATACGGCTAGAAATGGCAAAGATGCTTTAGAGCAAATTAAAAGAATAGATCCAGATCTGGTGACTTTGGATATAAATATGCCAGAGATGGATGGCTTGACCTGTCTAAGTCATATTATGACCGAATTCCCTCGTCCTGTATTGATGGTATCTTCTTTGACTGAAAAAGGGGCAGCGATCACCATAGAAGCCTTAGAACTTGGGGCAGTGGATTATATTGCCAAACCTGGCGGCACAGTTTCTCTAAACTTAAAAGACATAAAAGATGAAATCGTTGGCAAAGTAAAGGCGATTTTGAGATCTACGTCTAGACAAAGGGTAAGAACTACTTCTGAGAGAAGAACGGCCATCAAGAGAACCAGGGGAGAGATTAAGAAAAAAGCCAAGCCTATTTTTACTAGGGATTTGCCGGGATTAGTTTTGATTGGTTCTTCTACAGGAGGGCCAGGTAATCTGGAGGAGATACTTGTAGCCTTACCTGATGATTTTCCCTTTCCTATACTTGTTTCCCAACACATGCCTTCTTCTTTTACCGGTGTATTTGCCAAACGTTTAAATGGGCGTTGTGCCTTAAACGTAAAACATTTAGATGGCACTCACCCTCTTCAGACCGGAATAGTGTTGATCGGCAAGGGAGATGCAGACGTGGAAGTGCAAAAGAAATTGGGTAGGGCCATAGGAGCAAGTGTGCCTATGAGTGATAAGTATTTGTGGCATCCTGCTGTGGATCGCATGGTAGAGTCGGCCTTAAAGGTCGTAGATCCCAAGAAGACTATAGGAGTATTGCTTACGGGTATGGGATATGATGGGGCAGAGCAGATGGCCAGATTGCATGAGCTAGGTGGCAAAACTATTGCAGAATCTGAAGAAACAGCAGCAGTATTTGGAATGCCAAGAGAACTTATAGAACGAGGTGGGGCTGATAAGGTGCTTCCCTGTTATAAAATAGCAGAGCAACTTGTAAAATGGGCCAGGATTATGAGATAGGAGGATTTTATGGCGTTAAAAAAAGCAAAACTTCAAGCCACAGAAGAACAAGCAGTTTTTGATAAAGATAAAAGAAAATATAAGAGAGACTTTGAAGGCCTAATTCAAGCTTTAGAGCAAGGAGATAAAAATGCCAGGCGCTGGGCTGCAAGGGATTTGGCCGAGTATGGCGAGAAAGCCATAGATCCTCTTTGCAATAGGTTGTATCACGAAACAGATCCCGCAGTGCAGGATGCAATTTTGAGTTCTTTAATGGAAATAAATAAACCCCCTATTGGGGAAAAGCTCATTCCCCTTTTACGTTCAGATGATGCTGGGCTTAGAAATAAAGTTATAGATGCTTTGCGTGCTATGCCAGAGTTGGTAGAGTTGCACGTTAATAACTTAATCAAAGATGAAGATCCTGATGTTCGAATTTTTACGATTAATATTATTCAGGAGTTAAGACATCCTATGGTGCCCAAATGGCTTTTAGAAGTATTAGAAAGAGACGACCACATTAACGTAGTGGGAACTGCTCTTGATGCTTTGGCAGAAATTGCTACTCCAGATATGAAAGACAAAATTTTAAAAGTTAAAGATAGATTTAACGATTCTTATATTCATTTTGTGGTAGATAATATAATACGAGATTTATAAGACAGCTAAATCAATGTTAGTTGGTATTCGGTGGCAATAATTACAAACTGGTTTATATTGGTTTAATATTTTTAAATGATTTATTGAATTTAGAGAGTTATTGGGTAGATAATTATGGAACTTTCTAAAAGTGAATTTGAAAAATTTAGAGATTATTTTTACAGAAAAACAGGCATATTTTTCCCTGATTCTAAAAAGAATTTTGTAGAAAAAAGAATTAGCAATAGAATTCAGGAAACAGGGCACGATACTTTTCGTTCTTATTTCAATTTTGTGCGATTTGAACGAACAGGTAAGGAATTGGAAAAACTTACCAATGCGTTAACAGTGAATGAAACGTATTTTTTTAGAGAAAGGTATCAGTTTGAATGCCTTGTGGAGTGCGTGTTAAATGAAATTTTAGAATACAAAGAAGAAGGGGATGTGATACGAATTTGGTCTATCCCTTGTTCATCTGGAGAAGAACCTTATTCTATTGCTATATATCTTTTGGAATATTGGCCACCTATTGAAACCTGGGATGTCGAAATAATAGGTTGTGATATAGATTCTACTATTTTGGAAAAGGCTAAAAGAGGAGTTTATAATAAAAGATCTGTAAAAAATATTCCCAAGCATTTGTTGTTAAAGTATTTTAAAAGACTTTCTGACGAAAAGTATGAAATAATAGACGACTTAAAACAAGCTATAGATTTTAGACAGTTAAATTTGTTTGATCCTAGGGAGAATAAAAAGTATAGAAATATAGACGTAATTTTTTGTAGAAATATGCTGATTTATTTTAACGATGAATCAAGGTTAAAAGCTGCTCAAATATTTTACGATGCCTTAAATCCGGGTGGTTTTATATTTTTAGGTCATTCAGAATCAATGAGTAGAATTTGTTCTTTGTTTAAGCCCAGAAAGTTTAAACAGGGGATTGTGTATCAAAAACCATTTTAAATAAAAAAGTGTATGGGTAGAAGGGATTGGGTAATGTTTTTAAATCCATATAACAATGGAGTATTTCGATGAAAAAAGTTTTAATCGTGGATGATGCTCAAACTGTGAGAAAATTTGAAAGAATGATGATCGAAGAGATGGGTTACGTAGCGGAAGAGGCCATTAATGGTCTGGATGGATTGGAAAAATTGTACAATGAAAAGTTTGATTTGGCTTTAGTAGATATTAACATGCCCAAAATGGATGGGTACGAATTTACCAGGCAGGTGCGACAGGATAAGGAGTTTGGGGATCTGCCCATAGTTATTATTTCTACAGAATCTAAAGAAACTGATAAAAAAAAGGCTTATGAAGCAGGGGCCAATTATTTTATAGTAAAACCCATAAAACCAGAAACCTTAAAGTCGTTGTTAAAAATATTTTTATAACCCAAAAAAGGGGATAGCTATGGACGAACTTTTAAAAGAATTTATCAACGAAACCAGAGAGCTGGTAGAGAACGCCAGCCAGACTTTTTTAGAAATTGATAAAGATCCTGACAATCTGGAGCTAATTAACGAATTATTCAGGGTTATCCATACTATTAAAGGATCTTCTGGGATATTTGAATTTTTGACTCCTTTAAACAAAGCTGTGCACGTGGCAGAGGATGTGTTGGATAGAGCCAGGGAAGGAGAATTAAAATTAAATTCTGAAATAGTTGATTTATATCTAGACCTTTTGGACCAGATAAACGAATGGTTAGATGAGGTAGAAGATAGTGGCGAGTTGGGAAGTGAGGCAGAAGAGATAAGTAGAGGTTTCCAAGAGAAATTTTCTGCTTTGCTTGGAGAAAAGGAAAACAAAGATACGGGCTTTGAACAGGAACAAACCAGCAGTCAGTCTGCAGAGGCAAGTGAACTGGACTTACCTTGGCTTTTACAAATTGAGGATAAAATTAGACAAGATGTATTTCTCAGTTGCAAAAGCGATGATTTATTGGCTGTAGAATATATACCTGAAGAAGGCAGTTTCTTTGTGGGCGAAGATCCTATCTTAACAGTAAAAAATACGCCATCTCTTTTGGGAGTAAAAGCAAATTTTACCCCGCCAGAAGATAGAGAGTCTTTTGATCCCTTTGTGTGTAAAATGAGTTTTTACGTGTTTACAGAAGCTAGTGAACAAGAGATTAAAGAACATTATTTATACGTAGAAGAGCAGACAAAAGTTTATTCGTTACCCTTAGATGCCTTGATTTTTCCTTGTGGAGAACAGGTGGAGCCAGATTTGGTGAGTGATTTCCTGCAAGAAGCTGGTAGTTTTATTCAGAATGAAAATTGGATGGAACTGGTAGATAGAGTAAATGTGGCTTTAGAGATTATAGGAGAGGACACTTTTATTGCTTCTTGTTTAATTTGGATCAAAACAATTATCTTGTCCCAAAAAAAAGAATATTTGGCCTTAGTTCCTAGTTTTTTGGAAGCCATTAAGACGGGAACTTTTATTAAAATGCTGAAAAAACAACCACCTAGAGTAGATAAATCTGATTCCGATAGTACTGTATATGCTAGAGAATTAACAGATCATGATTTGGCTTTGTGTGTAGATTTGTTAAAAACACAGTTAAAAGTTTTATCTGGTACAAAACAAAAAGAACTTGAATCTGGAGTTATTAAAAGTGTTCAAAAGGTTTTAAAACAAATTCTTTTGTGTTTGGATAAAAAAGAATTGGCTGCTGAAGTAAAAGAAAAGGGTAAGGATGTTTCTGGATTAGAGGTTTTGTTGAAACAGCTAATAGATGATTTGGTTAATGAGCATCAGAATAAAGTCCTTTCTAAAGAGGAGGAACTCCAAACTAAAAAAGCTCCAAGTCCTGCTCCTGCCAAACCAAGTCAAAAGCCTGAAGATAAGACTATTAAAAGTCAGCACTCAGAAATTAAGGTGTTAAAAGTAGATAAGGTGAAGATAGATGCCTTAATGGAGTTGGTGAGCGAATTGGTGGTGGCCAAAAATGCCCTGCCTTATCTGGCTAAAAAAGCAGAAGAGGTGTTTGGTAGCAGAGAGATGGGCAGAGAATTAAAAGTGCAATATGGTACCATCAACAGGATTTGTGAAGAATTGCAAAATGCAGTGATGCAAATAAGAATGGTGCCTGTAGCTCATGTTTTTCAAAGATTTCCAAGGTTGGTTCGAGATTTAAGCAAAAAGTTGCACAAAAAGATTAATCTGGTGATGGAAGGAGAAGATACTAAGGCGGATAAGACAGTGGTAGAAGATCTTGCTGAGCCTATGGTGCATCTTATTCGAAATTCTATTGATCACGGCATTGAATCGCCTGAAGAAAGAAAAGACAGAGGCAAGCCAGAAACAGGCACTATAATTCTTAGGGCCACACAACTAGATGATCAAATTTTAGTTGAGATTATTGATGATGGACGGGGAATAGATCCAGAAAAGGTTAAACGCAAGGCCTATGAAAAAGGATTAATTTCTGAAGAAGATCTGGATAAAATGTCTGATGAACAAGCCTTACAACTTATTCTTGCGCCAGGATTTTCTACGGCCGAACAAGTTTCAGAGTTGTCCGGCCGTGGTGTTGGTATGGATGTGGTAAAAACTTTTGTAGAGAGTCTGGGGGGCACTATTAATATTCTGAGCCAAAAAGGCAGAGGAACTACTATACAGATTTACTTGCCTCTTTCTATGGCTGTTACTAGAGTACTCACTGTAGAAGTGGCAGGAGATTTATTTGGTGTGCCTATTGAAAACGTTGCAGAAACTGTAAAGGTAGCAAAACAGGATGTAAAAACTATAAAAAATAGAGAAGTAATTGTGCTGCGAGAAAAGATTATCCCCATCTATCATTTGGATAAATTGCTACAGTTAAGATCTGGTCAGATTGAGATTGGGGTTGAAGATGAAGATTTGGCTGTTTTAGTTTTACAGTTAAAAAACAAAGAATTGGGACTCGTAGTAGATAAATTTCACGAAGATATTGATATTATTTTAAAGCCTTTGGAAGGTTTGATGGAAAACTATACTTTATATAGCGGAGCAACGTTGCTGGGAGATGGACGGGTGCTTTTAGTTATAAATCCAAAGGAGATAGAAAAATGGCTATAGTGTATAAAGAGGACGTCGCTTATTTTAAAGGGGTGTGTGAAGTAGAAGAAGCAGAAGAATTGTTAGATTGGATAAAATTAAAGAACACTCCCAAGATAGATGTGTCTGAGATGGAGCATATTCATACGGCTATTGCTCAGATCGTTTTATTTTTTAAACCAGAGATAATTGGACTGGACAAAAATAGTTTTTTTGGAAAATATATTTTTAGCAGTTAGCGGTTAAGAATTACATAATAAGCTTTTGGCTGTTAGTCACTTTGGTAAAAGGTAAATTTTGCAATTATGTGAAAAAGTAAGGATTGATTTTTTTCGTTATATAAATAATGTTTATTATAAGTGTAGCCAATAGAAAAGGCGGTACAGGCAAGACAACCACTTGCGTAAATCTTGCGGCAGAATTTTCTGCCAGAGGCAAAAAAACTCTTTTGATTGATTTGGACACTCAGGGACATTCGGCCTGGGGAGTTGGTTTTCCTCATAATCATAAATTTGAGCATACAGTACATCAGGTATTTGCAAATAAAAATTTTAATTTTGAACAATGTGTTTATGAAACAAAATTTGAAAATTTGTACTTTGCTCCAGCTGATCCTGGATACATACCTGATGTAGAACCAAAACATAACGTTACTAGACTGAGGGATGCTATCAACGTCTATAGTCAAAAGCATCCACTGGACGTTGTTATTTTGGACACTCCTCCTACTTTAGATTTATTTCTTATGTCTGCTTTGGCTTGTTCTAACGTGGTAATTATACCTTTTTTGCCTCATTTTTTATCTGCAGTAGGAGTGAGACAGATGATTAAGTTGTTTTACACTACTGCAGTAAAGCACAATAATAGATTAAAACTGCTTGGTTTGGTTCCTATAATGATCAACACAAGATTAAAGATGCATAGACAGGTTATTGAAGAGCTTAGCAAAAGCTTTGGTAAAAAAAGAATTCTTAGAGCCATTAGGACCAACGTAAAACTTGCCGAGGCTTTTAATGCTGGTATGCCTGTTAGATATTATGCCCCAAACAGTGCAGGGGCCATGGACTATTTTTTATTAGCTGAAGACATTGAATTTTTCCTGAAAAATAAATCTTAATTACCAAAAAATATACACAGTTAGGCATTCTGAAGTTTAAATTTTTTAACCCTAAAATTCTGCTAATCTATTATGCATTACGACATTGCCTCTAAGATTATTTTATCGCATTGCAAGGAGCCGTTTCTGCGTTATTTTTGTAACTTATCTGTGGAGAGTGCGTTGCTCATTGATACAAGGCCTCAGGAGACCACCTCTGTTAGGCGCGCTGATTTTGTGTTAAAGGCTATTTTATCCAGTGGTGAAGAGATTTTGGTATTAATAGAATTTTTGTCTTCTTGGAAACAAGAGATCCCTTTGCGCACTCTGGAGTATAGGTGTAGGCATATGCTTCAGGAAGAATTGCCAGTAAAAACGTTTGTGTTTTTGCTTACCCCGTCCAAACAGGCTAAGAGTTTTTACAAAGATGAAGAAGTGGAGTTTAGGTTTAATCTGGTCAGGGTGTATGATATTTCGGCAGAAGAGATTTTAGAGTCAGGCAATGAAT
>JAUZRP010000161.1 GCA_030950395.1 Desulfonauticus sp.
ATACAATTATTTTAATACACCAGCTGAATTTAAAGTAAAAATAAACAGCTTAGATGTTGGAGATGGTCCTTTAAGATCTTTAAAATCTATAAGAGATTATCAAGTTGGAGTTGTATTTTTAGATAGCTATGGTAGACAATCACCTGTTTTTACAGATGAAACTGGAATTATAAGGTTAGATCAGTCAAAAGCAAAAACATCAAACAGAATACAATGCTCTTTAGTTTCTCCAACACCAGAATGGGCTACTCATTATAAGTATTATATAAAAGATTCTTCTAACGAGTATTACAATTTAGCTATGGATCGTTTTTACAGTGATATTGAAGATCAAAACGTTTGGATTTCTTTTCCTTCTTCTGAGATTAACAAGATAAATGAAAATGATTATATTGCTATAAAAAAAGAACATGACACTGAAAATGCGGTAGACGTTCCATCAGGTGCAACAATAAAGTACAAAGTTTTAGACAAGCAGGCAGAACCACCAGAACACATAAAGTTTAAAATGAAACAAATTGGAGAAAGTAATGATAAAACTACTTTTTCTTCAGGACGTGTTGTTTTAGACACTGACTCAAATTCAGAAAAAAACGCAAAATATGATTTACAACTTTCTGGTTACCCAGCACAAGGAAAATCTAGTTTTTCAATAAGTGCTTTTGATCTTAAAGATGATGCAGAGTTTTTAGATGAGTTAGAATCTTATATAACTCACACTGGTGTTTGGTATGATTTAGAAAATAGATTTTTTGACATTACATCAAAACTAAATGGTAGTGTTTCTGAAAAATACGAATTAACAAATATATACAAAAAAACTATAATAAACAAACAAAGCTCCTCTAATAAAGCACATGGTTCTACTCCTCATAGAAACCTTTGTTTTAAAGCAGACGGAACAACCTCAACTTCAACTTTTACTGTTGACACAGGAACTGGTTCAGCAACTTCTAAAAGCGCTTTAACTGATATAAATTCTTTAGCGCTTATTCAAGTTGGTATGAGAATTACTGACAGTGAAAAGTCAGGTAATTTTACTAAGCGTGGTCAGGTTGTTTTAGTTACAGCCGTTAACGGATTAGTAGTAACGTTAAGTGAGTCTATATTAATAAATGACGGAGAAGAAATAATCATGAAAGATGCTGTTGATGTTTATTTGTTTAAAACAAAAGAACCTTTTGGCGCTGATATAGGTTTTTTAGGACAATCTCCTCAAGCTACAAAAATAGAATTAATAGACATAGCTACAGCGTCTTATAGCGAAAGCAGCACGGTATTGCCAAACCCACAAGACTTAAATCTAAAGCTTACATTTTTCAAACAAACAACTGATGGTTTTGGTGAAGAATTTAAAGGTAAGTTTTTTATTAAAACAAAAAGAGACGCTATATTAAATGATTTTATCTACAAATCTCAAAGCTCAATAAACACTTTTAAAAGTAAAGACTCTGCTCCGGTTTACTATGCTCAGTCATGGCTTTTAGACCA
>JAUZRP010000162.1 GCA_030950395.1 Desulfonauticus sp.
ATATTTTTTATGTTTTAAACATAATCCCAAAGCTTCTTTATAGCCATTCCACCAAAAAGGCTCTAAGTTCAACTTTTCCCAATACCACTCTAAGTCACAAACATAATCTTGACGAAGAAGTTCTTCCCTTTCTGAAGAAATTGTTGGCCAAATATTAAAAAGCCTAGTCAGGTTGATTTGATAACCATCTTCAAGATAAAACCTCCATTGATCTGGGATAAATATGTTCACACATCTTTGGGTTAACAAACGAGAATTGTGTTTTTCAGAGCTATGTCTGCCAGACGTCTGACCCTCCAGATGATAAATAATACTTTCGGGCAATACCGTTAATAATTTATGCCGTTTAATAATTTTGGCACATAAATCCACATCTTCAAATCCATTTCTAAATTCTTCATAAAACCCATCCAACTCCCAAAAAAATTTTTTAGAAATTAAAAACGCGGCCCCTGTAATAACCTGAAAGCGTCTTCTCTTTTTAACCACTGGATGCTGATGTGGAACATATCGATATAGATGAGAAACCTGTTTTTTTAGCGAAAATGTTACCCCTAAATGCTGAACAGTGTTGTCAGGATAAAGCAAAAGAGGACCTAATGCTCCTACGTTATTAATTTTCTCATAATTATCCAATAATGGTTCAAGCCAGTTAGGAGTTACAACCGTGTCATTATTTAAAAAAAACAACAAATCTGTTTTAGCTAGCTTTGCTCCAAGATTACAAGCAGGGCCAAAGTTAATATTTTCATTTAATCTTACGTATTTGTAATTTTCACCAAATAGACCTCGCCCAAACTCCTTAGCCACAACAGGAGTCTTGTCCGTAGAATTGTTATCCACTACAATAATCTTATACGTATTGTCTGGAGTATATTTTTTTAGACTTAATAAACAATTTTTTGTCAAATCCCACTTGTTGTACACTGGAATAATGATGGTTATAGGGATAGATACTGTCATTAATTCCTCCGCTATGTCTTATTTTTGACTAACAATCTAAAAAATTCATATTCCATCTCTTTATACACACTTTTCTATTCACATTTATGCACTTACGCAAACAACATGCCAAACAAGACAAAATTTGTTTGCAATCAGCTGTTCCTGCCAATAATTTTAGTATTTCTTTACTTTTCTGTTTCCAACCCACCAATATCCCGCAAATTAACCAAAATTTTTTAAATCTAAATACAGCATTAGATGTAGAAAAATTACTCAATCTTTTTTAAAATTACTCAATCTTTTTTTAAGACATTTTAAATTACAAACTCTATTTTTCCAACAATTATTTTTTATTCCCTATGATCAAAAAATTTTCCCTTGCCTTTTAATAAACTTTTCACTTAAAATAAAGGAATAAGGAGCATAAGAACTATGCCAGAAGTAAAAATATTATTGGTTCTTCCAGAGCAAGAAATATCTCAAACCATACGGGATTTTTTGGCTAACGAAAAGTCCCTAAAGATATTAGGAGAAGCAAAAACAGCTTTCGAAGCTCTGGCTTTGCTCGAAAACATACCTTACGAGCTTTTTTTTATTAGCACGAATTTATCTGGTGGAGTAGATGGTTTTGAATTAGCTCAAATTTTAAACCAGAGAAAACAACGGCCAAAAGTTGTTTTTATTGCTCCAAACAAAGATCTGGCTTTTAAGGCTTTTGAAGTCGGAGCTGTAGATTATCTGTTATGGCCCTTTTCTCGAGATAGACTTCTTCAAAGTATTGAAAGGATCACAACATCCGTTGCTTCATTACCTTCGAATAGATCTTCAAAAGCATCAGAAGACAACAGGACTGTTCACCTGGAACTAAAAGAAGAAGAAGAGGTTTCTATTTTAAAAGCCTTGAAAGATGCCTGGCAATACAAATCCAGACCCAAAGAAATAGAAAAATTGCCTATCAATCACGAAGGTAAGCTTATCCTAATACCTTATCATAAAATAGTCTTTATCGAAGCTTATGAGGATTATAGCTATGTGCATACTGCTTCAGAGCGTTATCTAACTTCTTACCGTTTAAAACACCTGGAAGACAAATTAAGTGCCTATAATTTTTTTCGCATTCACCGCAAGTACCTGGTTAATTTAGAACTGGTCACAGAGATAGCCTCTTTGCCGGGCAGTACTTTTGTCCTTAGAACCACGGGCAAAAAGAAAATAGAATTGCCCATTAGCAGACGACGTATTAGTGAATTAAAAAGTATTTTAGGGCTTTAGGCTGGATTATGGAAACATTGTCCAAAACCATTCACCCGTATTTTTTAACCTTTAATCGAGAGAATAGTTTCTTTTTTGGAATTTTTTGGTTATTTTTTGAGTTTAGAAAAGAACAAAGGTAAAACCCAAAAATAATTATTGCAGTAATAATTTTATCAATGCAAAACTATAGCCAAACTGCACGTCCCAAAAAAGGACTGTAAGAAAAGGAGGGGAAAGTATGGAAAAAGGCGTTTTAGATGCCCTTTTAAAAGAAGAAAGAGTGTTTAGGCCACTTCCAGAGTTAGTTATTGAAGCCAATGTTAATCCTCAAGAATACGAAGAAGCCATGCGCAAAGCCGAGGAAAATTATTTAGAATACTGGGAAGAAGCAGCTAAAGAGCTGAGTTGGTTTAAGAAGTGGGATAAAGTGTTGGACGACTCTAATGCACCTTTTTACAAGTGGTTTGTTGGAGGTAAATGTAATATTGTTTACAATGCGTTAGACAGACACATAGAAACCGTTAACAAGAACAAATTAGCCATCATCTGGGAAGGAGAGCCTGGAGACACCAGAAAGCTCACTTATTACGAACTTTATCGCGAAGTGAATAGGCTAGCCAATGCCCTAAAAGCTCTGGGCATAAAAAAGGGAGATAGGGTTGTTTTATACATGCCACCTTTACCTGAAACAGTGGTGTCTCTTTTGGCAGTGGCTAAGATTGGGGCCATACACAGCATGGTCTTTGCTGGTTTTTCTGCTAAGGCTTTGCGAGACAGAATTCAAGATGCCAAAGCCAAGTTAATTATTACTGCAGACGGTTTTTATCGCAATGGTCGGGTGGTAAATTTAAAGTCTGTAGTAGATAATGCCTTAACTCAAGGCTGTGATAGTGTTGAAACTGTTATCGTGGTTCACAGAGCTAACGTGGAAGCCGAAATGGTAGAATCAAGAGACATTTGGTATAAAGATCTGGTGCGTCAGGAAAGTCCTGAATGCCCTACAGAAGTAATGGATGCAGAAGACATGCTTTTTTTGCTCTATAGTTCTGGTACCACGGGTAAGCCCAAAGGCATTGTCCATACCCACGGTGGCTATATGGTAGGCGTACACAGAACTCTTAATTGGGTCTTTGACATAAAACCCACAGATATTTTTTGGTGCACTGCTGACGTAGGTTGGATTACAGGTCATAGTTATGTGGTTTATGGTCCTCTTATGGTAGGGACCACCACAGTTATGTATGAAGGACATCCTTTATATCCTCAGGCAGATCGTCTCTGGGATATGGTAGAACGCTACGGCATAACGATTTTCTACACAGCTCCTACTTTGATCAGGATGCTTATGAGATTTGGCCCCCAATATCCCAAAAAACACGATCTTTCCACCTTAAGATTGTTAGGATCTGTTGGCGAACCCATCAATCCTGAGGCCTGGATTTGGTTCTACAAAAATGTAGGAAATGAGATGTGTCCTATTATGGATACATGGTGGCAAACTGAAACTGGTGCGTTTATGATTAGTCCTCTTCCTATTACCCTGTTAAAACCTGGTTCAGCTACTAAGCCTTTGCCCGGTATTTTTGCTGATGTAGTCGATGAAGAAGGAAACTCTCTGCCCCCAGGAAAAGGTGGTCTTTTAGTTATCAAAAAACCATGGCCATCTATGCTAAGGACCCTATACAAAGATCCAGAAAGGTATAAACAGACCTATTGGGAGAAATTCCCTGGTTGGTATCTGGCTGGGGACGTTGCTAGAAAAGATGAAGATGGATATTTTTGGATCCAGGGTAGATCTGATGACGTCCTTAACATTGCTGGCCATAGAGTGGGTACAGCAGAGTTAGAAAGTGCTTTAGTCTCCCACAAAGCTGTATCCGAAGCTGCAGTCATTGGCATACCTGATCCTATAAAAGGAGAGGTGGCCAAAGCCTTTGTTATCCTCAACTCAGACTATGAAGTTGAAGACTCTGATGAACTTATAAAAGAGTTAAAAACCCACGTTAGAAAAGAACTTGGACCTGTTGCAGTAATCAAAGGAATAGAGATTAGAGACAAGTTACCCAAAACTAGAAGTGGTAAAATTATGAGACGAGTGCTCAAAGCTGAAGAATTGGGACAGGATGTAGGAGATACCTCTACCCTAGAAGAATAGCCATTATAATTGTTAAAGATAAACAATGGGCAGGATTGTCAAATCCTGCCCATTTTAGTTTGTAGAAATTAAGCTTTACAAGCTGTTTTTAAATCATCTACAGCGTCGGTTTTTTCCCAGGTAAAGTCAACATCTTCTCTGCCAAAATGGCCATAACAAGCAGTCTTTTTGTAAATAGGTCTAAGCAAATTGAGGCGTTTAATAATAGCATAAGGTCTTAAGTCAAAAACCTCTAGCACAGCATTGGTCAAAACGTTATCTGGTATTTCTCCTGTACCAAGAGAAGTTACAAATACAGAAACAGGCTCTGCCACTCCAATGGCATAAGCAATTTGCACTTCACACTTAGGAGCCAGGCCTGCAGCTACGATATTTTTGGCAATGTATCTAGCCATGTACGCTGCGGATCTGTCAACTTTGGAAGGATCTTTACCTGAAAAGGCTCCTCCTCCATGATTTCCCATGCCACCATAGGTATCCTGAATAATTTTTCTTCCAGTTAAACCACAATCACCCTGAGGACCTCCTACTACAAACCTTCCTGTAGTGTTGATAAAAACTTTTAACTTATCTTTATCAACTAATTCCTCAGGTAATGTTTTAAAAATCACCTCTTCCTGAATCGCTTCAAATAAATCGTCATAGGTAATATTTTCGTTGTGTTGAGCAGCTATTACTACACTATCTATTCTGGCAGGTTTGCCCTGAATGTATTCAAAAGTTACTTCTGTTTTCCCATCTGGACGCAAAAAATCTAAAATCCCATTTTTTCTAACATAAGCTAAACGTCTGGAAAGTTTGTGCGCCCAATAAATAGGAGCAGGCATCAAAGTTGGAGTTTCATTAACTGCAAAGCCAAACATCATGCCCTGATCCCCTGCTCCCTGCTCTTCTGGATTTTTTCTGTTCACTCCTATAGCAATATCTGGAGATTGTTTATCTATGGAAGAAATTACAGCACAAGTAGCATAATCAAAGCCCATAGCAGCATCTGTATAGCCAATTTCCTTGACAGTATTCCTGACGATCTCAGGAAAATCTGCATAAGCATCTGTAGATATCTCTCCAGCAATAAAGGCCAGTCCTGTGGTAACCAGAGTCTCACAAGCCACCCTAGCATTAGGATCATTGACAATAATCGCATCTAAAATTGCATCTGAAATTTGATCTGCAATTTTATCTGGATGCCCTTCAGTTACAGATTCTGAAGCAAAAAAATAGTGATCTGCAGATAATACCATTTCTACCTCCTTATCTTGATAAAATAAAATTACACATTGTGTAAATTTGTTATTTAGCAAAGTCAATTACATACCCAAAACGTCTAAGACAATAGCAAACTGGCATGTTCATTTTTTATGAACCTTTTATGAATGAACTAAGAAAATTAAAACTTCCCCTTATAAAGATATAAATTTATGTTATTTGTTCTTTTTTTACACTTAATTACTTTTTTTTATTTTTGTCCTGCTCACTGTTAGGATTAATAATACCTCCAGAAATTAAAAGTTTAAAAGAATCCTCTACACTCATTTCCAAAGGAATAACTTCTTCTTCTGGGACTATTAGATAATAACCAGAAGTAGGGTTAGGAGTGGTTGGCACATACACATTTAAAACTTTTTTTTTGGTTTTGGTCTGGATTTCTCCTGAAGCTATGCCAGTAACATAGCCCAAAGAGTAAATGCCTGCTCTGGGAAATTCTACCAATACCACTCTTTTAAAATCCTTGGTTCCGCCTTTAACAATAGTCTCTAACATCTGTTTTATAGCTGTGTAAAATTTATTGACCAGAGGAATTTTGGAAATAATGTACTCCCAGAGCTGGACTAATTTTTTGCCCAAATAATTTCTGACAAATATCCCAGTAAATAATAAAATTACAAACAAGATAATAAGTCCAAGACCTGGAATGGGAAAAGGCAAATAGTGTTCTGGCCTGTACTGAAGAGGCACAATAGAAGAAATTTGATCTAGCCAAGATATAACAAACTTAAGAAAAAAGAAAGTTGCCGCAAGAGGAGTTAAAAACAAAATGCCTGCAATCAAATTAGTCTTTAAAAAATCTTTTAAACGTTGAAAAACATTTTTAAAAAAAGCCACATCCACCCCTCCTTTCTGTATATTTTCCCATTATAAACAATAAACCTCTCTAAACAAACTATAGCCTTCTGAGTAATTATCTGGTCTATTAACCTCGTTTCCTATAGCCCAGCAGCCATGTCCCTTTACATCTATACCCTTCATAACCGCCCATAACCCCATCACCCATTACCAATTACAAATTACTAATTACGTAAAATTCTTTCAAATCCTTTTTCGTACAATCTGTTGTTTCCAGTAACTTCTCTACTAAGAGGATCGTAAAAAAATATCTCCTTTTCTGCCATAAAATCTATTATCTTTATTAAAACTTTATCGTCATCTTCTTTTGCCTCAAAAAAACCGTTATCTACTATAATTTTTATAACTTGTTTAAATTTTTGTTTTTCTTCTTTATTTAAATATCTTCTGATCAAATCAATTATTTCACTTTCAATTAATTTAACTTCTTTTTCTAAATACTCTTTTAGATTTGCAAAATAATTTTTTTTGCGAACCATCCTTTGGATCAAAGGAATACATCCGCCCAGATAATCCCAGATCAATTCTATA
>JAUZRP010000163.1 GCA_030950395.1 Desulfonauticus sp.
GCCATGGGGGATGGGTGATCTGTGAACAGTGAACAGGTGTGTGGGGGATTAAAATGAGATTTAAAATTGTAATAATTAGTTTTTTGCTCGTTTTGTTTTTAGTTGGCGTGGTTTTGGCAAAGATCAATATCAACAAGGCAAGTAAAGAAGAATTGACACAATTATCAGGCATAGGCCGGGCTAAGGCTCAGGCAATAGTTGACTATAGAAAATCTCATGGTAATTTTATAAGTATAGAAGAGATAAAAAAAGTAAAAGGGATTGGAGATAAGATTTTTGAGAAAATAAAAGAGGATATATGTACAGGAGAAGATTGTAAAAAGTAGCCAAAGGGTCCAAGTTTCCCTTCGCCCTTGGCCTATGGCCTATAACCTATAACCTATAACCAATATCCCTTCGCCCATAGCCCAATACCCATAGCCTATGACCTATCGCCTATCCCCCAACACGTTTACTAGTAGGAGGTTAAAAAATGGAAATTTTAGATTATAAAGATGAAGTTATAAATTTGAAAATCTCTAAAAATTTTTTAAAGGATCCCACTATAAGAAAATTTTTAAAATATATTAGAGTATTAGAAATAATAGAGAAATCAAAAGCATCTAACAAAGAGATACAAGAAATAGTAAAAGAAATTAAAAAAGCTGGAAAAAAAGAAGTTGAAGAATTGCTAAATGAAAAATAAAATTGTAGTTGATGCAAATATTTTGTTTTCTGCATTATTAAAAAGAAAAAATCCTTTTATAAAAATAATATTAAATGCGAATTGTGATTTTTTTGCACCGAAATTTCTATTTTTAGAGATATTTAAACATAAACATAAAATTGAGAAATTTTCTTCTCTTACTGAAAAAGAGATATTAGAATTAATGGAAGTGTTGTTAGAAAAGTTGGAATTTATTTCCTTAAAAGAAATAGATAAAAAAATACTAAAGAATACTTATCAAGTATGTGAAATTGATAAATTAGATGTCCCATTTGTGGCATTAACGTTATTTTTAGATGCAAAACTCTGGACTGGAGATAGAAAATTATGTAGTTCTTTGAAAAATAAAGGTTTTGATATTTGTATTTCTACACAAGAAATTGCTAAATTAATGATAGAGTAGAAATTGGTTGATGGTGGATAGTGGATGGTTTATAGGTGAAGGGAGATAGGCTAAGGGCAAAAGGCTATAGGCGATGGGCGAAGGTTTTAGAGGTTATAGATGTTTAGTGTTAAAAAAATAGTAGAGAAGTGAGAGAATGTTGATATTGTCCAGAAAGACAGGTGAAAGTTTATATATTGGTAATAATATTAAAATAACTGTTTTGGAATGTAAAGGGAAAACAGTTAGATTAGGGATAGAGGTTCCAGGGGAGATCCCAGTATTCAGAGAAGAGATATACAAAAATATATTGGAAGAAAATAAAAAATCTTTATTACAAGATAAAAAAGACTTTTTAAAGGTGTTAAATTTATGGGACAGATCAAAATAAATTCTAGGATTGGTGAAGTTATTATTGATAAAGACAAAATCATCAAATTTCCTAGAGGGTTAATAGGATTTGAGAATTATAGTTACTTTGTCTTATTGCAAATAAAAGAAAATTCTCCCTTTTTATTATTGCAAAGTATTCAAAACAGCAGGTTAGGACTTATTGTTGCTGATCCTTACGTATTTTTTCCTGACTATAAGGTTGTCTTAAGTAAAGTAGATGAAAAAATATTAGGTATTGACGATGAGAGTGATTTATCCGTGTTAGTTACCGTAAGTATCCCGCCGGGAAAACCAGAAGAAACTGTTTTAAATCTTTTGGGTCCTTTAGTCATTAACAATAAAAATAGACGAGGGGTTCAATTAATCCTTACAGATGCCGATTGTCCTGCCCACTTACCGTTAAGTTTTTTCTCCAAATAATTGGAACTATGTTTTTTCTTTTCGCGTCGTCGTCTTTTGTTAATTGGAGAGAGTAAGAAGTTGGTGAGAGTTTTGCAATCGGTTTTTTTGAAATAAAAAATTTTACTTTTTAAGTAAAATTGTATAGCCGTAAGTTGTATTTGGGTGAATGGGTAGGGGCAAATTGGGTGAACTGTGTTCGGTGAACGGTTAATAAATTGGTGGGGGCCCGTGGCGTTTTTTAGAGCTTTGGCAAATGCACGATTGCTCTTAATGTAGAGAGTTTTTTATGAATTCAGGACGTTCTTCTAAATTAAATACTTTATTTTTGAGTTATCTTGCTATTGGTGGTATTTTAGGCGATATTGGCACGTCTCCTCTTTATGTAATTTCTTTAACCTTTAAAACTATTCCTATTACTCGTGAAAACGTTCAAGGAGTTTTGTCTCTTATTTTTTGGTCGTTTATGTTTTTAAGTTTGAAATATGCAGGTTTAGCCTTAACTCTGGATAACCAGGGCGAAGGGGGGACCTTTACTCTTTTGCACTTAATTCAAGAGGAAGTCAGAAGATTAAAAGAAAAATTTACAAAATCGAAATTTACTTTGTTTCTTAGTTGCGCCACTATTTTGTCTATGATTTGTGGAGCTCTGTTGTTGAGTGACGGAGTAATTACTCCATCTATTTCTGTATTGGCTGCAATAGAAGGCGTGGAGGTATTTTATCCTCATCTTGCAGAATTTGTTTTGCCTACAGCTGCAATAATTTTGTCCGCATTATTCTTTTTTCAAAAAAAAGGAACTGAAAAAATTGCCAAGTTGTTTTCTCCTATAATTATTATTTGGTTTTTATCTATAGCTTTAGTGGGAATAAAAAATTTATTGTTAAAACCATCATTAGTAAAATCTTTAAGCCCTTATTATGCTTATAAATTTTTAACTTCACATCCTTTTAGTCTAATTTTCCCTGTATTAGGTTATATAGTTTTATGTATTACAGGTGGAGAAGCTCTTTATGCAGATCAAGCCCATTATTCTAAACCAGCCATAAGATTAGCTTGGTTTGTGGCTGCAATTTGTCTTTTACTGAACTATCTTGGCCAAGGAGCATTTATTTTAACTTATTACAAATGTAATAATCCTTTTTTTGATATGAGTATATCTTTGGGACATTATTTTTATTTATATCTTTTATTTTTAGCAACATTAGCTGCTATTATAGCGAGTCAGGCAATGATAACTGGATCTTTTTCAACTTATAAACAAGCTATGGAATTGAGAATGTTGCCCCGAGTAGAGATAAAAAATACTTCTTATAAGACTAAAGGACAAATTTACATTCCTACCGTAAATAAAGCAATGTTTGTAGCTTGTTTGGCCACAGTATTTGTTTTTAAAAGTTCTGATGCTTTGGGTGATGCTTATGGATTAGCTGTTACAGGAGCTTTTATTGGAACAACTTTAATGATGGCAATGGTATTCTTTTTAAGAAGTTATCCTAATCAAATGAAAAAATTTTTTTCAATGCTGCCTTTGTTAATTTTTTTTCTTATATTTGATGCAGCTTTCTTTTTTTCTAACTTAGGAAAAATTCCTACTGGCGGATGGTTTCCTTTACTAATTGCTACGTTTTTGGTGTTTACAATGATAGCCTGGCAAAAAGGATCGTTTCTCTTATATCAATATATTCCCAAAACATCTTTAGAACATTTTATAGAGCAGTTAACAGAGTTAAAACCTGTTAGTTTACAGGGTACGAATATCTATTTGACTCTTAATACTCAAGAAATCCCAGGTTGTTTATTGGAAGAAGTCAAGCAAGGATGGATAAAGAAAATAGTGTTAATTGTTACTGTAAAAAATACTCACTCCCCCTGGGGGATACATTATGAAAAAATACTTTTAGTAAATAACGAATATACGAAAATATATAGAATTATTATTTATAAAGGATATATGCGTCTTTTTGTGAATATCCCCAATATTATAAGTAGCCTTGAGTTTGAACAAAAACCAAGGACTTTTATTTTTAGTCTCTGGAATCCGGTAATAACAGAGAAAAGCTGGAAAAAATGGTTATTGTTTTATTTTAAAATTATCTATAAAAATGTGCCCACCTTGACCAGACGTTTTTCTATTCCAAGTTCTGAGCTTTTGTATCTAGGGAAAGATATTGAAATTTTTTTCCCTAAAAATTAGCCTTAAGCGTTAAGAATAATAATAGACTATGGGCGATGGGTTATAGAGGTTCTAGATGTTTTAGAGGTGCTAAAGGTTGTAAGGGTGTTAGGTGTAGAAGCAGGATGTAAGTAGTGGGTGAACAGTGATCTGTGAACGGAATGCTTGTAGGGGCAGACCTGTGTGTCTGTCCGTAATTGATTTTTGTAATTGGTTGTTGGAATTGTGGGCGAGTGGCGTTTGCCTCAAAAACTACGTATAACAACGAATCCTGTAGGGGTATTTTTTGCTCATAATTCTTAGTCTAGATGAAAGAAAAAAGTTTGATTTTAAGTCTAGATTTTTTGCTTAAAATTGATTAAAAAAATCCAACTTCTTAAGGGACGTCTAAAGAATTTTAATTTAGAGCAAGGTCAAAATTCATAAAAGGGAGAAGAATATGGAAGACAAAGTAAAACAAATAGTAAAAAAGGTAGTGGATGCTGTGACAAATGTATTTAGCACTATGGCTATGACCGAAGTAAAAGTGGGAAAGCCACATTTGAAAAATGATAATACTGCTATGGGGGATATTTCTGGCATTATCGGTTTTTCTAGTCCAGATGGTAAAAGCAAAGGCAGCATGTCTGTGACATTTACAGAAGAAAGCGCATTAGGTATCATTAGTAACATGCTGGGAGAGGAGTTTAAAGAATTAAATCAGGATGTAATAGACGCTGTAGGAGAGCTAACCAATATGATCTCTGGTCAGGCTAGACGGGGAATGGATGAGATAGGAATGACCTTTGAAGCTGGTATCCCTTCAGTAGTGACAGGAAAAAATCATTCTATTAGTCACGTTTCTAATAACGCCATATTGGTGATTCCATTTGAAAGCCAATATGGGCCTATTGTCGTAGAAATGTGTTTTGCTTAATCCTAAAAGGAAGAAATTCTTCCTTTTAGGATTTTTCTTATTCTTATTTTATAAGAACATGTTGATTCTTTTTTGGTAGAATTTTTTAAAGAGTTAATAACTCTTCGACCTCCAGGTCAATTATTTGGGTATTAGGTGCGTATTCTTTTAGATAGTCAATAAATTTTTGAGTAGATTTTTCTAGCACGGGAAACGTTCCCCAGTGCATAGGAATTACCTTTTTACATTTGAGTAGTTTACAGGCCAGGGCCGCTTGTTTAGGATCCATAGTAAACACTCCACCAATAGGCAATAAAGCCAGATCTATAGAATATAATTCTCCCCAGGTTTGCATAGAGCTAAAGATGCCTGTATCTCCTGCGTGGTAGATAGTATAACCATTTTCTAAGGTGATAATAAAACCTACTGGGGCCCCGTGTTCACAGGAGTGAAAGGCCTGTGTCATGGTAATTTGAACGTTATTAAAGGTAACACTGCCACCAATGTTAAAACCTATGCCATTTAAGGTCTTGTCTGGGGAGATACCCTGTTTTTGACATGCTTTTGCTAGTTCTACAATAGCGCCAAAATGACAGTCAAAGTGTTTGCAGATTTCTATGGCTTGTCCCATGTGATCTGCATGATCATGAGTTACTAAAACCAGATCTACCTTTTTTAAATCTTTATAACTGATTTTTGCCCCTGGATTATTTTCAAACCAGGGATCGATTAACAGGTGTACATCATCGGCGATAATTTCAAAATTTGCATGACCATGCCAGATTAATTGATTGGCCATTTTGACCTCCTTCTTTTTTGTTTTGGATTTAATTTTATTAAATTTATTCACCCCATCTAGTTATTAAGTGATGGTTTAGGCCTAATTGATCTAGGACCTTGGCTACTATCTGATCTACGATGTCCAAAATGTCTTTTGGTTTTGTATAAAAATTAGGGCAGGGCGGGATAATGGTGGCCCCAGCTTGCTTTAAGTTTAGCATGTTTTTTAGATGAATTAGATTTAGTGGTGTTTCTCTTGGCACTAGAATTAACTTTCTTCCTTCTTTTAGACATACATCTGCTGCCCTATGAATAAGATTATGCGCCAGACCATTGGCAATGGCTGCTAAGCTGGCCATAGAGCAAGGAATAATAACCATTCCATCGTGTAAAAAAGAACCACTAGCCATAGGAGATGCGAGATCGTTTTCTGAATAAATTTTAATGTTTTTTAATTTGTCTTTCCAATCAGGGATTTCTATGTTTAAAACATCTTTCCCCGCATTAGATATAATAACAAAAGACTTTACTTTTGGATATTGGTTTAAAATTTCTATAAATCTTAGACCATAAATAACACCACTAGCCCCTGTAATAGCAATAATGATTTTTTGAGTTTGCATATTAAAATTTTTAGTAAGATTTTAGAAGACTATGAAGATCCAACTGTAAAAAATCTTTTAAACACTTAGATATAAATTCAACCAGCAAATTTTTTTCAATAATTTAAGCTGGTTATAATTTAAAAATTTCATCAAAAATACGAGTTCTGGTGTTTGTAGTTATATCAATAAATAAAATTTACATCTTATTCATAAACATTAGAATACCTATGACAATAAAACCTAGGGAGGCAATTTTTTTTATTATTTGAGGAGAGATGTAATTGGAGATAAAGGAAGCAAAGACTACTCCTAACAAAGTTACTAAGCAAAGAGCAAGGCTTGCTCCAATAAACACTGTAACAGGCTTTTGAGTTTTGGCAGTAAGCATAACACAGGCTAATTGGGTTTTGTCCCCAAGCTCTGCCAAAAAAAGAGTGAAAAATGTGGTTATAAGAAGTTTTAGATCCATTTTTATCTCTTGCTTGTTAAGCTTACAGGATTAAGCGCTATTTTAATGTTGATTTGTAAAAAATCCTATTAGTTAAAATGAAGCAACATCTTGCTGGTTTATAATCTATTCAGTTTTAAGTTTCAAGTTTTTTGAGATCGTTTGATGTAAAAAAACATTGGAACGCATTAATAATTGATAAATTAGTTTGCTATGTTAATAGTAACTAGCTAGCATTCTCACGTTTAATTGCTTTAGTAAAACAAACCTATTAACTATTACTTTTGGGTGGGCTAGCCTCGTATTCTTAAAATTTTTGTCTTGACAAGAATTTTTAATCCTGGATAAGCTAATTTTTTGCGGGCAATTAGCTCAGGTGGATAGAGCGTCAGCCTCCGGAGCTGAAGGCCGCAGGTTCGAATCCTGCATTGCCCGCCAAAGTTATGTGGTGAAACTGGTCTCTTTTATTTTCCTAGTTGCAATTTTGGGACACGTAATTAGTTTTTATATTTTACATAAATTTTCTGATTATTTTTTAGATAGCTTTTTCACCTGTTTCTCCTGTTCTGATCCGCACCACGTTTTCTACAGGAATAATAAATATTTTCCCATCACCTATTTTACCTGTCCTGGCTGTATCTTGCACATTTTTTAAAACATCTTCAAGCAAACTGTCTTCTATAACAATTTCTATTTTTATTTTAGGTAAAAAATCTACCTGATATTCAGATCCTCTATAAACTTCTTTGTATCCTTTTTGTCTGCCAAAACCTTTTACCTCTGTTACGGTCATTCCTTTTATGCCTAATTTAGTAAGGTTTTCTTTGATCTCATCCAATTTAAAAGATCTGGTTATTATTTCCACTTTTTTCATAATACACCTCTTTTTAGAGTTTTTTATATAACCCAACTGCAAAACTTTTTTTAGCAACTAGATACAAGTTTTATAAGAAATTTGTTTCAATAATTCAAGCTAATTGCGATTTAACAATTTAATCAAAAATACAGATTTTGGTTCTTTGCTGTTACATCTTATATAAATTGATAAGCATTTTCACTATGCTCACTTAGATCTAATCCAGTTTCTTCATCTTCATTATTAACCCTTAGTCCAAGCAAAGCGTTAATAAACTTTAAGATAATATAAGAAATTAGAAATGAAAAAAGACAAGTTGCGACTATGGAAACGAATTGGATCCACAATTGAGATGGATTTCCAAAGAACAATCCATTTGCACCATTAGGATTAATTATCTTGCTGGCAAATAGGCCGGTGGCAAGCGCTCCCCAAACACCACCTAAACCGTGGATACCAACTACATCCAAAGCATCATCATAACCTAGTTTAGATTTTAAGATTACTCCATAAAAACAGAGAACTCCTGCTATTAGACCTATGAATAAAGCGGAAATAGGACCCACAAATCCTGCTGCAGGAGTAATAGCTACAAGGCCAGCTACAGCTCCACTGGCTAAACCTAAAGTCGTAGGTTTACCGTGATATCTCCATTCTATCAATAGCCAGCTAAGTGCTGCTGTGGCAGCAGCTATGTGAGTAGTTATAAAGGCATTTACAGCTATTTGGTTTATAGCTAAGGCACTACCGGCATTAAAACCAAACCAACCAAACCAAAGAATAGCAGCCCCAGTTAAAGTCATGGGCAAATTGTGAGGAAGAAAAGATCTTTTACCAAATCCATTCCTTTTACCAATGGCTAAAACAGTTGCCAGAGCAGCGCTTCCAGAGCTTATATGAACCACTGCTCCTCCAGCAAAATCTAAGGCTCCCATTTTTCCCATCCAACCACCTCCCCAGACCCAATGGCATAGAGGACAATAGACAAAAGTTGACCAGAGGATAATAAACAGTAAAAATGCACTAAATTTCATTCTTTCTGCAAATGCCCCTGTAATGAGCGCTGGGGTTATTATGGCAAACATACATTGAAAGAGCATGAAAGCTAGATGAGGAATAGTCGGCGCATATTTACTTGGTTGAAAACCTACTTGTTTTAGACCAATGAAGTCTAGACCCCCAATAAGTCCACCTATGTCTTTTCCAAAAGAAAGAGAGTAACCCCATAGGATCCAGATAACAGTAATGACTCCTAAACAGACAAAACTTTGCATAATTGTGTTTAAGACATTTTTGGTTCTGGTCATACCTCCGTAAAAAAGGGCTAACCCTGGAGTCATAAATAAGACCAGCGCTGTTGAGATCAAAATAAAAGTAGTATCCGCTTGATTCATAAAATTTTCCTCCTATGAATTTAATTTTATAATTTTATGCATTGCAAATGTTGTGCTAAAGAAAAATATGTAATTATAACAGTAAGTTATATTAAGTTATATTTTTTTTAGAGTTTTATTTTGTGACAAATCAGATAAGAATAATTTTTAAAATTACAAAATTGTAAAATATATAGCTATTTCTTTAACAATTTAAGTAAAGGAAGGAGGATTTGGTTTGTTTTATTGATATTTTTGTAAATATTTATTGGTGAACGAAAAGAAGGAAAGAGTATAGAAGATTTAAAATTTAAGAAAGAATTAGATTGTTAATGGGACTGGCCTATAAATTTTTGGTTTATTTTCTATTTAATTTGGTTTATATTCTTTAACCTTAGTTTGAATTATGGCTGATGTCTTAAGCATAGTTTGAGGAATTAGTAATGTTTCTTATTGATTACAAATTGGTTTGGAGGTTAAACGGCTTTGTACGTAACGCTTAGATTTTATACAAAATTGGAGGAAAAGTATCGTTGATCCCTTTTAATAAAGCAGCTTATTTAGGAAGTGAGCAAAAATATATTTTAGAATCTATAACCAGCCATCGTATTTCTGGAGATAATAAGTTTACTAAGCTTTGTGAAAAATGGTTTGAAACTAATCTTCCCTGCAAGAAATCTTTTCTTACTACTTCTTGCACGCACTCTCTAGAAATGTCGGGGCTGTTGGCCAACATACAGTCAGGGGATGAGGTTATAATGCCTTCGTTTACTTTTGTTTCTACGGCCAATGCTTTTGTTTTAAGGGGGGCAAAGATAATTTTTGTGGATATAAGACCTGATACTCTAAATATAGATGAACAGAAAATAGAACAGGCCATAACCAATAAGACAAAAGTTATTGTGGTAGTTCATTATGCTGGAGTTTCTTGTGAAATGGATAAGATTATGGAACTTGCTCAAGCATATAAATTGATCGTTATTGAAGATGCAGCGCAGGCTATTATGAGCAAATATAAAGGTAAAGCTCTTGGCACTATAGGGCATTTAGGAGCATTTAGTTTTCACGAAACTAAAAATATAACTTCAGCAGGAGAAGGGGGACTTTTAATTGTAAATGAAGATAATTTTATAGAACGAGCCGAAATTCTTCGGGAGAAAGGGACTAATAGGGCAAAGTTTTTTAGAGGAGAAATAGACAAATATACTTGGGTGGATCTTGGCAGTAGTTATTTATTAAATGATGTTAGTGCCGCTTATTTGTGGGCGCAATTAGAAAAAATTGATGAAATTATAACTAATAGATTTAGAAATTGGAATTTATATTATCAAAATTTATCCTGTTTAGCAGATAAGGGATATATTTCTCTTCCCTACATTCCTTCTAGTTGTGAACATAATGCCCATATTTTTTATATAAAAGTAAAAGATTTAAAAACAAGAAACCACTTGTTGACTTTTTTAAAAGAAAAAGGTGTAATAGCTACTTTTCACTATGTACCCTTACATTCATCTCCTGCAGGAAAAAAATTTGGAGAATTTAGAGGTGAAGATCTTTTTACTACTAGAGAAAGTGAAAGATTAGTTAGATTGCCTTTGTATTATAATATGCCAGAAGAATATGTGTATAGAGTTTGTGAATTGTTAAGGAAGTTTTTTACATCTTAAAATTGTTGGCTAAACTGAGCATTTAATTAAAAATTAAAAGCAGTATTGATAATAACAGGATTGAAATACTGTCTTACTAACTCCAACGTAAGGGGATAGATTTTGTTTTTGGTTATTTTCTGAATTTAACAAGGCCAAAAAGTTTGGGTAAATAGTGTTTATAGAATTCAGTTGCAAAACTTGTTTTAGGTAGTTAGATATAGCTTCAATAAAAAAATAATAATTTAAGCTGGTTATAATATTTTAGTTTTTTGTTGTCACATCTTTATATTTTATTTTCGTTTAATTTTAATTCTAGTACTCTAATATACTTGTGAAAGCCGTAAAAAAAAGCGTGTAAAGCCAGGATAAATCCTGCTCGCCCATCTAAAAAACCCAGTTTTAAAAAGTAAATTTTTATAAATCTGGCCAATCCGTGCCCTAGAGCTTTGCTAAGACTGGAAGTTTTGTTATTTTGGATTAATTCTTTTGCAGCAATTTGAGTGTAGTAGTTAATTTTGTCTAGGTGTTGGGAGAGATTTTCGTATGGATAATGAATAATTTCGTAAGGTATTTTTTGAGTGGTACCGTTTAGAGAAAAGTGCCAGTGAGGACCAGAGGTCGTAACTTTAATTTTGGACAATTTAAATATTCTTAAGAGATAATCAGGATACCATCCACAATGTTTTAAAAAGCGATCAAAATAAAAAGATTTTCTTCGACAATAAAATCCATCGTATTTTATATAGGGTGAGGACAATTGTTTCTGAATGTAGTGTTGTAGTTGGGGAGATAATATTTCATCTTGATCTAAATTTATAACCCAGGGAGTAGTAATGTGTTGGAAAGCAAAGTTGAATTGACTGGCTGGACCTTCCCATGGATTTATAATAACCTTTGCCCCGTATTCTTTTGCAATTTGCACAGTATGATCTTGACTATTAGAGTCTATAACCAGAACTTCTTTACAAAAAGAAAGACTTTCCAGAGTTTTTTTTAATAATTTTTCACCATTGTAGGTTAGGACTAAGCCTGTAGCATTAATTTTATTCATATTGTAAGTCCTAAAAAATACCTTGTTGGAATTTTTTTAAATTTCTAAACGGTTTTTAAGAGCTAGCAGTATTTCTTGAAATACTTGTTCTGGGCTATTTTCTCCGTTAATAACTACTATTCTATCTTTATTTAGAGCAGCCCAGGTAAGATAACCTTCTCTTATTTTTGTATGAAATTCCAGGCTTTCTGCCTCAAATCTACCTTCTTCTCTGGCAGTTTTATTGTTTAAATTTCTTGCCAGAGCTCGTTTTAAACCAATTTCTACAGGCAAATCCAGCAAAATAGTTAAGTCAGGACATAGCTTGTTGGTGGCCAGTTCGTTTAATAAATGAATTACGTTAGGATCAATATCTCTGCCATATCCTTGATAGACCACTGTAGAATCGATATATCGGTCTGAAATAACGACTTTATTTTCTTTTAAGGCAGGTTTTATTATAGTATGCACGTGTTGAGAACGATCGGCTAAATACAGGAAAAGTTCTGTTTCTTTGGTTATGTCTTGATTTTCCATAGACAGTAAAATTTTGCGAAGAGTAGTTCCTAGTTTGCTTCCACCTGGTTCTCTGGTTAAAAGCACAGAATAATTTTTTTGTTCTAAAAATTCTTTTAACTTTTTAGCCTGCGTAGACTTGCCACAACCTTCTATCCCTTCAAAGGTAATAAACATTGGTTAACCCTCTTTTTGTTAGAAGTTAAAGTTTTTTTTTCACAAGGTGTCTTGGGTGGTGTATATACTGAGGTCCCTAGAGCGTGATTATACTCTGACCAACAGGAGTCATTATCATCTAAATTTGTTTTTGACAATGATTGCATGATGTTGATTTTTGCATCAATATTATCTGCAAAGTGTAGCAGTAGAGCTTCTAGAGTCTGGGGTTTTTTGGGAGAGCCAAATTCTAATTCTCCGTGATGGGTAAGGATAATGTGTTTTAGGTGTAAAATGAGGTCAGGTTCATCCTGTTCATATTTTTTTAACAAGGGCTGTAATTTTTCCAGGCCTAAAAAAATATGTCCCACTAATTGACCTGCATTGGTATAGCTTCTATCTATTGAAGTAGATATTTCATAGGCTTTTCCCAGATCGTGTAGGGCAGCTGCCAAAAGCAAAATTTCTCTGTCTATAAAAGGATATATTTCAGAAAATCTTAAACACAGCTTACACACCCCCAAAGTATGCTCCAAAAGACCACCTATGTAGGCGTGATGGATTTTTTTACCTCCTGGAGCAGTTAGAAGGCGTTGTTCTATTTCTTTATCAAAAAAGACTTTTTTAAAGATTTTTCTCCACAAAGAAAATTTTAGTTCTGCGTCTAGAAGATGTCTCAATTCTTTTAGTAATTGTTCTGGAGGAGTTTTAGAGCTTGGCAGAAATTCTATTAAAACAATTTCTTTTTCCGGGACAAAGGTTAGAGTTTCGATATTGATTTGAAGTTGTTGCTTAAATTCGTGCACTTGTCCTTTTATGTGAACAAATTGTCCGTTTTTTATATGCGGATAATTGTGAGAGGCAGGACTCCAGATGCGAGCAGGAATCTGGCCTGTTTTGTCCTGTAAAATTAGATTCCAAAAAGGTCCGTTTTGGGCTTGAGCCTTTTGGGCAGAAATGACCACGAATAATTCTTCTACTTGATCTAAATTTTTTAAGTCCTGAACATAGATTTTTTTTTGTTTCATTTGAGTTGCCTATTTTTTAAGACTAACATAAATAAGCTTTTAGCTATTTTGGACTATGACCTAAAATAACAAATTTAAAAAAGGTTTGTTAAAAGCGCAAGGTTTTATTTGTCCATAAAATTAGTTAAGTTAAAAAATTCTCTCAAAGGAGTGAGCAATGCTGGTATTATTAACCAATGACGACGGTATTCAAGCCATAGGCTTGCGGTCCTTATATTGGGCCTTAAAAAGTCAGGGACACGAAGTGGAAGTTATTGCCCCTCTAACAGAGCAAAGTGCAGTGGGGCATGCTATAACTATGTTTTCTCCCATTCGAGCTAAAAGTATAAAAGAAAATGGTTTTCAGGGTATTGGCATTTTGGGTACTCCTGTGGATTGCGTTAAATGGGCCTTAACTACTCATTTTAAAAATGGTTTTCCTGATCTGGTTATATCTGGTATTAATAATGGAGCCAACGTAGGAGTAGATGTGCTTTATTCTGGCACTGTGTCTGCTGCGACAGAAGGTGCTCTTTTGGGTTTACCTGCTTTGGCAGTGTCGATTGATAATTTTACCCCTACCAGGCTCCAAAGAGAAGCTACCTGGTTGGTGACAGAGTTTTTACCTAAAATAGACTGGAGTAAGTTAACTAAAAGAATAGTGTTGAATTTGAATTTTCCTAGTTGTGGCCTAGAAGCCTCAAAAGGATTGAAAATTTGTGCTCAAACTGATGCTGTTTATAGGGATAGATACGAACAAAGATTTGATCCCAGAGGACGCACTTATTATTGGCTTACAGGGGAAATACCTCAGGAAGAAGTGAAAGTGGGTACGGATAGGGATTTACTGTCTAAGGGATATATTACTTTAACTCCCCTACATTTTCGTTTAACAAATGAAAAATTAATTGAAAATAATCAAGAATGGTGTAAGTTATAATTATTGATAAAAAAGAGGTAAGGAGGGAATTATGGCAATTAAAGTAGGGCTAAATGGATTTGGGCGTATCGGCAGGTATTTGACCAGACTTTTAAAAGACAGGAAAGAATATGACTTGGTTGTTGTAAATGCCAGAGCCGATAATTATTCTCTGGCCTATCTCTTAAAATATGATTCTGTTCACGGTACTTTTAATGCGGACATCAAACCCAATGAGGAGGGTTTTTTATACGAAGGAAAACAGGTCTATGTTACTAGAAAATCTCCTGGTGAATGGGAATGGGGTAAATTTGACGTAGATTTATTAATAGAAAGCACCGGCAAATTTAGAGATAGAGACTCTTGTGAAAAACATTTGGCTTGTGGAGCTAAAAAAGTGTTAATTAGTGCTCCAGGTAAAGATCCTGACGTGACTATTGTAGTTGGAGTTAATGATGCTAATTTAAAACCAGAGCATAAAATTATTTCCAATGCCTCTTGCACTACCAATTGTCTTGCTCCTGTAGCCAAGGTTTTGCATGAAAATTTTAAAATAAAGCATGGTATTATGACTACTATCCATTCTTATACCATGAGTCAGAGAATTTTGGATGGTACCCACAAAGATTTGCGACGAGCCAGAGCTGCAGCTATGTCTATGATACCCACCACTACAGGTGCTGCCAAGGCAGTAACAGAAGTAGTGCCTGAATTAAAAGGTAAATTGGATGGCATGGCCGTTAGAGTTCCTACCCCTAATGTGTCTCTAGTAGATCTGGTGGTAGAATTAGAAAAATCTACCAGTGCAGAAGAAATTAATTCTGCTCTCAAGAAGGCATCTTGTGGATATTTAAAAGATATTATGGGATATACTGAAGAGCCGTTGGTGTCTGTTGATTTTAATGGTTCTACCTTTGGCGGAGTAGTAGATGCCTTATCCACTACAGTTATTGATGGCACTTTGGCCAAAGTGTTAATTTGGTACGATAATGAAGCAGGTTTTACTAATCAATTGTTAAGACTTATGGATAGAGTATCTCAATTGTTGTAATCTCATCCCAAAAACGTCCGTCCAAAGTTTTTTTTTGGTACGGACGTTTTTTGTTCTTGTTGTCCTTTTATATTTACAAAAACACTAAACGTATCGCCCGCCCATCGTCCAATAAACAATTACAAATAACCAATCACTAATTACTAATTACAAATTACCAACTTTTTTGTTTCAAATAGAACCATTTTGTAGTAAATAGTTTTATTTTTAAACAATTATTGATTTAAGTTTCAAATTGGACAAATATCGTCAATTTTTAGTTTACGACAAGCTTGCTAGATGTTAATTTTTTTTTATTTCTATATTTTTTTAGTTACAAGTTGGAAATAAATTCTTGACATAAAATTCACAAACAAATAAAAGATAAGTGTTGCATAATTTAACACAAGGAGTCGGGCTATGATAAAAAAATTTTTGTCTAGATTGATGGTGGCCTATTTTCTTGTTTTAGCAAGTCCATGGGTGGTGTTTGCGGCAGAGCAAGGGGTGAAAGCGGCTAGCGATTTAAAGCCTTGGTGGTTTTGGCCCCTTATTTTATTTTTCTTTTGTCTGGTCTTAGGAGTTATTGCAGTGTTGGCTGGAGTAGGGGGAGGGGTTTTGTATGTCCCTCTTGTGAGTGGTTTTTTCCCTTTTCATATTGATTTTGTTCGAGGTGCGGGTTTGATGGTAGCCTTGGCAGGAGCTTTAGCTGCTGGTCCTGGGTTGTTAAAGAGAAATCTGGCCAGTTTACGTCTTACTTTGCCTATTGCTCTTATAGCTTCATCTTTCTCTATAGGAGGGGCCTTTTTAGGCCTTTATCTTTCTCATCTTAATCCTGGCTATGTACAGTCTGCTTTAGGGATTACTATTATAGGTATTGCTATTTTATTGCTATGCTCCAAAAATACAGAAATACCTGTAGTTACTAAACAGGATGCTCTTGGTTTAGCTTTGGGTTTACATGGGGCATATATAGAAGAGGGCACAGGTCAGATAGTAGAATGGAAAACTCACAGAACTCTTACTGGGCTTTTGTTATTTATTGTAGTTGGTACGTTAGCCGGCATGTTTGGTTTAGGTGCTGGTTGGGCTAATGTGCCTGTTTTTAATCTGGTGATGGGAGTGCCCCTTAAAATTTCTGTTGCGACCAGCAAATTTTTACTTTCAATTACTGATACCTCTGCGGCCTGGATTTATTTAAATAAAGGATGTATTATCCCCTTGATGGCCATACCTTCAATTATTGGTTTGATGTTAGGTTCGTTTGTTGGAGTAAAAATTTTAGCTGTAACCAAACCCAAAATTATACGATACATCGTTATTGTCGTGTTGTTGTTTGCTGGATTTAAAGCCTTGGATAAGGGAATGGGTTGGAATATAATTGGTTAACCAAAGGAGTGTAATTATGAGTAACGAAAACAAATTAGAATTGGTCAAACCTTTACCCCATCAAATTACTTATGCTAATATATTATTTTGGGGAGCATGGGGTGGTATTTGTTTAATGACCATTACTTATATATTGTATGTGTTTCACATTGTGTCTCCTCATATAGACGTAAACTTAGTTGTTCAAAATTGGGATAAAGGAATAGCCCAATATCGACAGATTACCAATTCTCCTCAGGGTTGGGATTGGGTATTACTTCTGGGTAAAGGTGATTTTTTAAACTTTTTGGGTATATCTTTGTTAGCTTTATTAACTATCGTTTGTTACATTGTTTTATTTATAGGCTATATAAAGAAAAAGGATAAATTATATGCTACAATTGCTTTTTTAGAGATCCTAGTTTTATCTTTAGCAGCTACTGGAATACTTGGAAGTGGTGGACATTAAAATTTATTTAAAAAGTGATTTTTGCCTTGTTAGACGTCCTTGCAACATAGTGGTTGCAAGGACGTTTTTAATTATCTAGATTATACAATTTTAATTTTCTCCACAAAGATGTTCTACTAATACCAAGAATCTTTGCAGTTTTATTTTTATTTCCTTTAGTATAATTTAATACCTGCAAAATATATTCCATCTCCATTTCTGCTAGAGTTTTTAATTGAATTTCTTTCAAATTAAAATTTGTTTTTTTGAATCTAGCAGGTAAATGTTCTATGGTTATTTCGTTTTGATCTGCTATTATAACAGATCGTTCTATGGCATATTCTAGTTCTCTTACATTACCAGGAAAAGGATAGTTTTTAAAAATTTCTATAACTTTGGGAGAAATTTTGTTAATATTTTTATTAAATTCTTTGGAATATTTATTTAAAAAATAATAGGCAAGAAGTGGAATGTCTTCTTTTCTTTCTCTCAGAGGTGGTAATTCCAGAGAAACTGCATTTAATCTATAATATAAGTCTTCTCTAAATTTACCTTGATTTAGTTGCTGAGTAAGATCAACGTTGGTAGCAGCTATAATTCTTACATCAACTTTTATTTCCTCGTGTCCACCATAGGGAATAAAAGTTTTTTTCTCAATAAATTTTAAAATCATACTTTGAATCATTAAAGGAGCATGTTCTATTTCTTCTAAAAATAAAGTCCCTCCTTGCACTACTTCTAATAATCCTTTTCTTTTTCTTTTGTTAGTCCCTATATCTTCGTATTCTTCTCCAAAAATTTCTTTTAATAAAATTTCAGGATTAAAGGTATTACAATTGATAGCTATAAATTTGTTATTTTTTCTAAAACTAAGATTATGGATCGCTTTGGCAGTGAGTTCTTTTCCTGTTCCTGTCTCCCCAATTATTAAAATAGGACAATCTAAGATTGCAATTTTACTTAAATTTTTCTTTAATTTTTGAATTTTATTAGTCTCACCTATTATACAAGGAAAATTGTTTATATTTTGGTTGTTATATTTATTGTAGAGGTAAGAAGACTTTAACTTGTCAATAATTTCAAACAAACTAGTTAAATCATTGTTATTTATTATGTGTAACTTGTTCAAATTAAATTCATTGTCATCAGAGAATAAGTTTTTGTCTTGGATGGATTTATCTTTTAGTAAATAAATTATATTTATATCGGATTGAAGTTGATTAATTTGGGAAATTAGATTTTGGTGTGTTCTTAAAATATTATCTTCTAATATAACTAAATTTAAAGTCTGTTGAGATAAAATTTGTAAAGTTTCTTCATAAGATGAACTTATCCAGAGAATACTCTTTTCTAAGTTTAGTCGTTTGGCGATGTTTTTAAAAAATTTTAAATCTGTGTGAATTATTAAAATTTTAAAAACCTTATGCACCCGTATTATCTCCTTTTGGGATTTTTTTAGACAATAATTTTTCTTTTTAACCAGATTGTTTGTTTTTTTACTTTTGAAACGTTTATTACTTATTAGAAATAAAGCGATAAAATAAACTGTTAAGAAAGACAAGGTTTGAAAAAGGATATTTCTGGAGTATTGAATAAAAATTGTAACAATGATTGATGAAAATTTCAGATTGAGGACACCTTTTGGAAGTCAGATCATGCTCTGGGTTGAATTTTGTCCTTAAAATCTACACAAAAATTGTGCCAAAACTTCTTGACTCAGGTTTATTTGGACTTATCTTTTTATGTAATTTCGTTTTCATGTGTTCTAATCTGCTCTAAAAAAAAGAATTTTTAGGAAAAGAGAGGGGAGTATGGAATATAAAGATTATTATAAAATTTTGGGAGTAGAGAAAGGGGCTACTCAAGAAGAGATTGCCAGAGCTTATAAAAAATTGGCCAAAAAATATCATCCAGATTTAAATCCCAATAACAAACAAGCTGAAGAGAAGTTTAAAGAAATAAATGAAGCATATGAAGTCTTAAAGGATCCAGAAAAAAGAAAGCTATATGATTCTTTAGGTCCTAATTGGCAACATGGCCAGAATTTTGAACCTCCTCCAGGATTTGAAAATATTCGTTTTGAATTTCAAAGCGGTGGAGGATTTGAAGATCTGGGTGGTTTTAGTGATTTTTTTGAGGCTATTTTTGGTGGTCTAGGTCGAAATAAGGGCAGGAAATGTTATACCAGGTTTACGGGTTCTGGTTTTGGACAAGATTATTATACTGCCAGAGGAGAAGATCAGGAAGCCATTTTAGAGCTTAGTTTAGAAGAAGCTTACAGAGGCGGAGAAAAGGTGCTTACTTTAGGTACGGCTATGGGGGAGAGGAAAACTTTAAAAGTAAAAATTCCTCCAGGAATTAAAGATGGTGCCAAAATCCGCTTAAAAGGGCAGGGTAGTCCTGGGTTGCAAGGAGGACCTGCGGGAGATTTGTATTTAAAGGTAAAAATTTTGCCCCATCACACGTTTAAGCTGGATGGAAATAACATTGTTTATAGGTTAAAACTTGCTCCCTGGGAAGCTGTTTTGGGAGCAGAAATTTTTGTGCCAACTTTAGAGGGGCAAGTAAAATTAAAAATTCCAGCAGGTATAAATAGCGGACAAAAATTAAGAATACGAGGAAAAGGATTGGGACAGGGATTAAATAAAGGAGATCAATTAGTAGAAGTAGTAATTTGCTCTCCCAAACATATTTCTGCAGAAGAAAAGAACTTGTGGGAAAAGTTGGCAAAACTATCTCAATTTAATCCAAGAGGTTAAAAGGAGTTTTATATGGTAAATATTAAAATAAAAGAGGTATCTCAACCTTGTGTAACCAATGTGTTAAGCTGGGAAGAATTTATTTTTAGAACAGGCATAAATCCTTTGCGTTTGAGTGAATTGGTGGAAATGGATTGGATTAACTATGCTGTGGCAGGAGATAACACTTATTTATTCCCGGAGAAAGAAGTTTATAGGGTGCGCAAGTTATTGAGAATTTGTCGTGATTTTGAGCTCTCTACGTTAGCTGGAATGATCATTGTAGATCTTTTGGAGAGAATAGAGTGCTTAGAAAGAAAATTGTCCCAAATTTAACAGCTCTGCTTGGTGACAGCTGGATTGTTTATAAATAAATTATAGAATAGAAAAGGAGGATATTATGAATATAAACAAATTTACCCAAAAATCACAAGAGGCTATTGCTAACGCTCAAAGTGAAGCCATTCGTTTTGGGCATCAGCAGGTAGATGCAGAACATCTATTTTTGGCTTTGTTAACCCAGGAAGATGGATTGATCCCCAGACTGCTAGAAAAAGCAGGTTATGATGTGTCGGCTATTCAGGACGCTGTGAGAAAAGAATTGGAAAAATTGCCCAGAGTAAGTGGACCTGGAGCAAGTCCTGGTCAGATATACGTAACTCAGCGTCTTAATGCCGTTTTAGTGGCCGCCCAAGAATTGGCCAAAAAAATGAACGATGAATACGTAAGTGTGGAGCACATCTTTTTGTCTTTGTTGGAACAACCACCCAGTACAGGGGTAGGTAGGGTCTGCCAGACTTTTCATTTGGATAAGGATAAAATTTTATCTGTGTTGACAGAAGTAAGGGGGCACCAAAGAGTTACTTCTGATAACCCAGAAAGCACTTATGATGCCTTAAAAAAGTATGGTAGAGATTTAGTAGAAGAGGCCAGAAAAGGAAAGTTAGATCCTGTAATTGGTAGAGATAGTGAAATTAGAAGATGTATTCGCATATTGTCCAGAAGGACCAAAAATAATCCTGTCCTCATAGGTGAAGCTGGAGTGGGTAAAACTGCTATTGTAGAAGGCATAGCTCAGAGGATTTTACGTCAGGACGTGCCAGAATCTTTGAAGGATAAAACCATTTTTGCTCTGGACATGGGAGCTTTAATTGCTGGGGCAAAATTTAGAGGTGAGTTTGAAGAGCGTTTAAAAGCGGTTTTAAAAGAAATTCAGGAGTCCAATGGAAGGATAATTTTATTTATTGACGAGATTCATACTATTGTTGGAGCTGGAAAGGCCGAAGGCGCAATGGATGCTGGAAATCTTCTAAAACCTATGCTGGCAAGAGGAGAATTGCACTGTATTGGAGCTACCACAGTTGACGAGTATAGAAAATATATTGAAAAAGATCCAGCTTTAGAAAGACGTTTTCAGCCGGTTTTTGTAGATGAGCCATCTGTAGAAGATACTATATCTATTTTAAGAGGATTAAAAGAACGTTTTGAAGTGCATCATGGTGTTAGAATTAGTGATAGTGCTCTAGTGGCGGCAGCAGTGTTATCTCATCGTTATATCACAGATAGGCATCTTCCAGACAAAGCTATTGATCTTATTGACGAAGCTGCAGCTAAGATCAGGACGGAAATAGATTCTTTGCCTACAGAATTAGACGAAATTAACCGTAAAATTATGCAATTGGAAATAGAGCAAGAGGCTTTGAAAAAAGAAAAAGACGAAGCGTCTAAAGAACGTTTGGAAAAGCTGGCCAAAGAATTGGCAGAATTAAAAGAAAAACAGGCTATTTTAACTGCTCAATGGGAAAAAGAAAAACAAGCTATTAATGCTGTAAGAAAGTTAAAAGAAGAGATAGAAAAAGTTAAACTGGAAATTGAAGCAGCTGAACGGGCTTATGATCTCAATAAGGCAGCGGAATTAAGATATGGTAAATTAACTCAGCTGGAAAACGAATTAAAACAATTAGAAGAAAAGTTAAAGCAACCTAAAGACGGCAAACCTTTATTAAAAGAAGAAGTGGGGCCAGACGATATAGCAGAAATCGTCTCCAAGTGGACAGGTATTCCTGTAACAAAACTTATGGAATCAGAGCGAGAAAAGTTGTTAAAACTGGAAGAAGTACTTCATGCCAGAGTGGTGGGTCAGGACGAGGCTGTAAGAGCAGTGGCTGATGCAGTGATAAGAGCTCGTTCTGGTTTAAAAGATCCTAGACGTCCCATAGGTTCTTTCTTGTTCCTTGGACCTACTGGCGTAGGTAAAACAGAATTGTGTAAAACTTTGGCCAGAACGTTGTTTGATACAGAAGACAACATGATTCGTTTGGACATGTCAGAATACATGGAAAAGCATGCAGTGGCCAGATTAATAGGTGCTCCTCCAGGATATGTGGGTTATGAAGAAGGAGGACAATTGACAGAGGCTGTAAGGAGAAAACCTTATTCTGTAATCTTGTTTGACGAAGTGGAAAAGGCTCATCCTGATGTGTTTAATATCTTGTTGCAGATTTTAGATGATGGTCGTTTGACGGATAGTAAGGGAAGAGTGGTGGACTTTAAGAATACTATTATCATTATGACCTCTAACCTGGGCGCGCAATATCTTTTGGAAGGCATTACTCCTGATGGACAATTAAAACCTGGAGTAAAAGAACAAGTAATGAACGTGGTAAGGAGTCATTTTAAACCAGAGTTTTTAAACAGAATAGATGAGATAGTTTTATTTAAGCCTCTCTTAAAAGAAGAGATTAAAAAGATTATTGATTTGCTATTGGACGATTTAAGAGAAAGGTTAAAAGAAAAGAAAATTACTCTAGAACTTACAGAAGAGGCCAAAGATTTAATTGCCACAGAGGCTTACGATCCTATTTACGGTGCAAGACCATTGAAACGTTATCTTATTCACAACATAGAGACAAAACTGGCCAAGTACATTATAGCCGGCAAGGTTTCTGAAGGTGATAAAGTCGTTGTAACAGTAAAGGACAAAGAATTATATCTAGAAGTGCAAAAACAATAAAGTAATTTTATATTCGCATCAAAAACGGGGTGGGGCGAGTTATGCACCATCCCGTTTTTTTTAGTGAAAAAGTTTAAGATGGCCACAGAGAGGCAAATTTAGAGGGCAAAAATAAATATTGTCTTGCGGCGCCTATGCCTGTAGAGATTTTTTTGTCCAAAAAGATTTTTAGTTCAAAAGTAGGATCTTGAAAGTGGGATATTAAATGTCGTAAGTTCAATTCATGAATTGAACTCAGATTTCTCATTAAAAGTTTGCCTTTTATTAAAATTATTTTTAAAATTTTTTAATAAAATTTATTACGTGAAGGGGTAAAACACATGCAAGAGCTAAAAGGTTTTGTGTTTGCTACAGCACAAGGTGGTTTTAAATATAGCCATAGGGATGATATAGGCCTAATTTACGTGCCAGAAGGGGCAGTTTGGGCTGGAGTTTTTACGCAAAATAAATTTCCAGCAGCTCCTGTTCTTATTGCCAAAAAGCGTTTACAAGAAAATTCCAAAATAAAGGCCGTGCTGGTAAATGCCGGTCAGGCCAATGCCTGTACAGGAGAAAGGGGTATTAAGGATTGCCAATATACCTTGCAATTACTGGCAAAGGTGTTTTCCATTTCCGAAAAGGAGATAGTACCTGCTTCTACTGGAGTTATTGGAGAATTTTTTGATTTGACCAAATGGGAAAAGGTAATAGATAAATTAAAACTAAATTTGGGCCAGGCAGATTGTACAGATTTTGCCAAAGCTATTCTTACTACAGATCGTTATCCAAAACTAATTTACAAAGAAATAACCTTGCAACAGCAGACTGTTCCTTTAGTTGGCATAGCCAAAGGAGCAGGTATGATTGCTCCAAACATGGCTACAATGCTTGCTTTTATTTTGTGTGATTTACAAATAGATCCTCTCTGGTGGCAAAACACATTATCTGAAGTAGTAGATAAAACCTTTAATAGAATTAGCGTTGATGGAGACACTTCTACCAACGATACTGTGTTGGCTTTGGCCAGTGGAAAACGGAACTTACAATTAAGCGAACAAGACTTGCTTTTGTTAAAACAGGGGGTATATGAACTGTGTTTTGAACTTGCTTATCTTATTGTCCAGGATGGAGAAGGAGCTACAAAGGTCGTTCGTCTTCAGGTTATAGGGGCAACGAACACTAAAGAAGCAGAGCAGGTGGCAAGAACTATCTCGTCTTCTTTATTGGTAAAAACAGCTTTTTTTGGTGAGGATCCCAATTGGGGCAGAATCGTGGCTGCTTTGGGACGAAGTGGGGTATCTTTTGATCCGGATAACATAAAAATATTTTTGGGTAAGCAAGAAGTGTTTGCTAGGGGAATACCGGTATTGAAGGATATTGATACTTTTTTGCAGGGGTATATGCAAAAAAAAGATTTGGAATTAACTATAGATTTAGGCCAGGGCAGAGCCTGTTATGAACTTTTGTTTTCAGATCTGAGTTTGGATTATGTGCAATTAAATGGAAGTTATAGGAGTTAATTAAAAACTAAGTTCTAAACCAGTATAGGCTAATGTAGTTGGAAAGTGTTCTTTTAAAATATTGCTAGCAGTTACTCCTGTGCAGTGAGCAGGTAAGATGTGGGAAATATTATATAACTTTAGGTGGAGGCAAAGTTTAGTTATTTCTTCTGATGTTGCGTTATAGAGATGAAGCCCACCTATTAGAATAAGAGGTTTGGTGTAAGCCTCTGTTAGCTTTAAGATGTAGTCAATAGTATTTAAAACTCCAGAATGACAACATCCTGTAATAATCAGCAAAAATTTAGGATGATTAATCCATAAACTTTGATCGTCTGGTATAATATCTCTTCTTTGTCCTTTTATATCTTCAAAAAAATATTTAGTGTGTTCTTGAAAGTGTTTTCTGGGAATAAATCCTGTAACTCCCACTCCAGAAAAGAGAAGTAGCGGATTAGAATTCCAAAAAATATTGTTTTTTAGCCTAGCAAGGGCTTTTTTACTTTTAGATGGCATGCCAATGGGTCTAATTTTGTTTTGTTTTAGAGAATATCTGGGAATAATTGCATTGGGATGAAGAATGAGTTGAGCTTGCTTTGTTAAACTAAGAGCTTTAAATAAACCTCCTGTATGATCATAATGACCATGGCTTAAAACAATGAAGTTAGTTTTGTTTAAATTTATTCCTAACCTTTGGCCATTTTTAGTAAAATAACTTGAACAACCAGTGTCAAATAAAATGTTTTTTTCATCAATTTCTAGCCATAGACTCAAGCCATGCTCAGAAAAGAGCTGGTCATCTCGATTTTTTAAATTATCTATCAAAAAAGTTATTTTGACTGACTGTGAGATTTCAGAGCGTCCGAAGACGCTCTTTTGCTCTAATGATCGCATACGTTTTGACCGGTCTGAAGTGTTCCGTTTAAATAGGCCAAAATAATGTTTTCTGGCTTGTCTGCAGGCGCTCCCACAATAACTTCTATACCTAATTGGTTGAACAAACTAATTGCCTTATGCCCCATACCACCTGCAATAACTAAGTTGACTCCTTGATCTTTTATCCATCTTGGAAGTAAGCCAGGTTGATGAGGGGGAGCATCTACATAATCCACATTTACTATTTCTTTTGTATCAGGATTAGCTTCTAGTAAAGCAAACTTTTCACAATGTCCAAAGTGTAAACTTAACTTATCTCCTGCCATTGGAATTGCAATTTTCATAATAAAAATCCTCCTTTAATGTATATTTTCAATAATTTTCTCCCAAATTAGCTCTAATCTATCGTGTAATTCTTTATTTATTTCCACCACTGGCTGTAATTTCAATTGCGCTTCGGTAAAAGATTGATCATAGGCAATGGAATCTAAGAGCAGGCATTTTTGTTTCTGGCCTAATTCTTTTATTTGAGAAGCAACTTCTGGATTTAGATCCCACTTGTTAATCAATAGAGCAGATGGAATTTTAAAGTGATTTATTAGTTGTAAAATACGTTCAAAGTCGTGTAAGCCCGATAAAGTAGGTTCTGTGATCACAATCACAAAACTACTGCCTGTAAGCGAGGCAATTACAGGACACCCTATGCCAGGTGGTCCATCAACAATTACATAATCTAATTTTTTTTCCTTAGCAACTTCTCTGGCATATTTTCTGACCAAAGAAACCAATTTTCCTGAATTTTCAGCTCCAATGTGTAATTTTGCATGCACCATAGGACCATATTGCGTAGAAGAAAACATTATTTCTCCACATTCTTGTTCTTTAAAATCTATAGCCGAGACAGGGCAAAAATGCACGCACACACCACATCCTTCACAGTCTATAGGATCTATACGAAAGGTATCTCTAGAAGGATTACTTTGCTTTATTACTGCGTCAAATCTACAATATTCTTGACAAAGCCCACAAGCAGTACAATCATCTTGCCTAATCTGAGCAAGTTTACCAGATACAAAAGGTTGTTTTTTTTGAATGTTAGGGTGTAATAATAGATATAAATTGGCTGCATCTACATCACAATCTGCAAGCACTGCTTGTTTTTTTTGTAAAGCAGCAAAAGAGGCTGTTAGGCTGGTTTTGCCTGTGCCTCCTTTGCCACTTAAAATTACTATTTCTTTTATTTTTTGCTTTTCCATATTTGTCCTCAAGTCATTAGAGTGTTGAATTTTTAGCTAATTTTTGGACCTGTTGCCAGAGATCGATAAAAAGATTTTTGTATTCAGGTGCAACATCAACAAGTATTTTTCCTTTAGAATAATGCTCTGCAATACGTCTTTGATTGGGAATTTTTATTAAAATAGGAATGTTTTTTTCTTGGCAATATTCATCTATAATAGATTTTCCTGGTTCATTTTTGTTTATTATCACTCCAAAGGGAATATCCAGCTCTAATACAGTTTCTACAGCCAATTTTAGATCGTTTAAACCAAAAGGAGTTGGTTCTGTAACCAAAATAATAAAATTACTCCCTTTGAGAGTAGCAATAACAGGACAAGATGTGCCTGGAGGAGCGTCCAAAATTACTAGTTTTTGAGGATCAATATGTTTTTTTAAGCTTTTTATTAGGGGAGGAGCCATTGGATGAGCAATCTTTAGTCTGCCTTCTATTAGAGAAATTTTGCCGTTTTTGTAAAAACGTAATTCTCCAATAGGATTATCTATTTCAAACAAAGCCTTTTCCGGACAAACTTTTATACAACCGCCGCAACTGTGACATAATTCTGGGAAAATTAAAGGAACAGTATTAAAGGAAACAATAGCATTAAACTCGCATATTTTGGCGCATTCTCCACATTCTTTGCACAAATCCTCTTTAACTTTAGGGATAGGAACGTTTACAGTATGTTGTTTTATTGGTTTGCCCTGAATAAAAATATGAGCATTTGGCTCTTCTACATCACAGTCTAAGAGCAAAATTTCTTTATCTATTGCCCGGGCTAAATTAACAGATACAGTTGTCTTGCCTGTACCTCCTTTTCCAGAAGCAACTGCTACAATCATTTTACCAATGTCCTTCTACGTTTGCATTGTCTAATAAACTTACCTGATTTTGTAAAAATTTATCAATGGCTTCTTGGACTGTATTGACATTAACAGTATAAACTTTAATACCTGTTTTAGACAACACCTGAAAAGCTTTTGGTCCACAGTTAGCAGTTAAAACAGCCTCTACTCCTTCTTTGGCTATATTTTGAGCAGTCTGTACTCCTGCACCTTGCATAGCAGTTAGATTTTGTTCGTTATTTATAACTTTAAATTCTTTGGTATCCGTATCGTAAATAATAAATTGAGGTGCTCTTCCAAATCTTTGTTCAAAAGGTGCACTTAAGTCCTTACCTGACGTGGGAATTGCTATTTTCATCGTTTTTATCTCCTTTTGTTTTTATGATGTGTGTAAATGTTGAATCAGCTAAGACGCCTTTGTCTTCTTTTGGAGCAAAGGCGTCTTATAAAAGGTTATTTTTCTGCCTCAAGTTCCTGCAATCTCTTTTTGATAGCTTCCAGCTCTTGTTCTATAAGTTTGGCCTCTTGCTCTAGGTATTGTTTTTCGTTTGCAGGACTAAAAGTGGTAGCTGGTTGGGGGATTGCTGCTCCAAATCTGGCTCGAAATCCCCAGCCTGCTCCAAATCCAAATCCTCGTCCCCAACCTCTACCAAAACCTCTGCCCCAGCATCTAAATCCTCTACCAAAACCACCTTTTACAAATCCTGGACTATCATATCCTGCACAAAAACCAAGACCTCTACCTGTTCTTGGACCATAACCAAGTGGTCCTGTTCTATCTCCTCTTGGCATATCTCACCTCCTAATAAAAAAAATTTTACTTATTGCTTAGTTTTTAGTTTTTAAAAATGGTTAGAAATTTCTTCCACTTGCCAATTTTCATCTACCCATAAAGAAATAATTGGCACATCATATTTTTCACGGAGAAATTGAACTGCCTTTTGGAGCTGTTGTAACTGGACATCTTTTGACACTGGGTTTCCAGCACAGTCATAATGCCCTACCACCGCTATTCCTACAGACGAGTGTTTTTCAATAGAAACGTTGACTCTGGCAAGAATAGAATCAATTAACGTTTTATTTTTTTGCTCTGCTAAGATTAAGATAGGACCAGGTTCAGTGATGGAGTCAACGTAATCTACGTTGAAACGTTTAAGTAAATAATTAATTACAGGTAGTTGAACTCGTCCATCCATACAATTAATTACCGTACAAAATTTCATCTTATCCCCTTGTTTTTTTATTTTCTCGTTAATCCTGTACCACATTTAGGACATTTTTTTTCAAAACAAGGCACTCCCCGCAAGTGAGGCTCTAAGTATCCACATTGGGGACAAATACACTCTCCATCTTGAGTGCCGCGCATAGGTCCACCTGCCCTACACCTACCTCCTCCCTGTCCTCTACCACCTCCCATACCTCTACCTTGTCCTTGACCGGGCATATACCACCTCCGTTGTTTAGGTTTAAAGCAACCTGGCATGGCAAATAGGTTGTTTCCCTCCAGTTGATTGGCTAAAAACGCAGCTTTTACTTCCTCAATAGAGCCCGCTATAAAAGGAATCACTTTTATCCTGCGTTGAATTAAAAATTCCCAGACAAAACGAGAAATAGCTCCACACACAAGAGTATTTATACCCAGTTGTTCGATTTGCTTAACCTTTTCAATGCAAAATTCATCAGCAAATGGAGCCAAAATTACCTGTTCGGTCTTCACTATTGCTCCATCTTCTATTTCTATCACTTCCAGCTTTCTAGATACGTCAAAAACCGGAGCTATCCTACTTTGCCATACCGTAAATCCTACTTTCATCACTTTGATTACAAGCATTTTTTATGCCAAAGTTTATTTTTTGTTTAACCATTTGAGATCATTAATATTTTTTTTTACACACGACACGATTAATTTCAAAACAGTAGTAAATTTGCAACTAATGATTTTTATTAGTAGCTTTTTCGCTACTTTAGTGGTGATAAGTGTAAGGTTTTTTCTTTATTTTTAAATAAAATTTGGTTAGATTTAGTCTTAAAAGCTAATTTAAGAAGAATATTAGCCTTAAAAGGTCATTGGTAGTTAGTAATTGGTAATTGGGGGTTAGGCAATTGGGCTATAGGCTATAGGGCATGGGTGATGGGACATGGGGGATGGGCTATGTTGTATAGTGCTCTTAACCAGGAGTGAAGTTTTTTGAAAATTTTACTCTGGCAAACAGCGTTTTTAGGAGACTTGATTTTAACTACGTCTCTTGTTCGGTGTGTAAAACAACTTTATTCGGATGCTTATTTAATAGTTGTCAGTAAGCCTTTTGGAAAAGAGGTTTTTAAATATAACCCTCACGTGGATGAATTAATCCTGTTTGATAAAAAAAAAGACAGTTTTTTAAATTTAGTCTTTAAACTTCGTCAAAAACAAATAGATCTTGCCATTTCTCCTCATCGATCTCACAGAGCAACTCTGGCCATATTTTTATCAGGCATAAAGACCAGAATAGGTTTTGATAAAGCGGGCTTTTCTTTTTTATATACGAAAACGTGTGCCCATAGATTTTCTGGAGAGCACGAAATAATTAGAAATCTAAAGTTATTAACCACTCTAAAGTCAACAGATGTTTCTCAGCTAGATTTAAAACCGTGTTTGTATTTGCAACCCCAAGAACAGGAGTTTTTAACAAAATGGCAACTTAATCAGAGCAAATATGTGGTTATAGCACCAGGAAGTAAATGGCCTACCAAACGTTGGACAGTGCAGGGATTTAAAGACGTAGTCCGATTTTTACAACAACGAGATTTTCAAGTGGTTTTAATGGGCGGTAAAGAAGATGTTTCCATTTGTGAGGAAATAGGTTTAGAAGGGAAAGTGTTAAATTTGGCTGGCAAGACTAGTTTGCGAGAGAGTTTTGCCCTTATTTCTAAAGCAAGATTGCTTGTTTCTAATGATTCTGCTCCAGTACACATGGCTGTTGCTTTAAATACGCCTGTAGTGGCTATTTTTGGACCTACAGTAAAAGAATTTGGTTTTTATCCTTTTCAAAAGGGTGAGGTGGTTGAGATAGACATGGATTGCCGTCCTTGTGGTTTGCACGGGCACAAAAAATGTCCTTTAGAACATCACAGGTGCATGCGTCAAATTTCTTCCCAAAAGGTTATTCAAGTTATGGGAAAATTTTTAACTACGCAGGATTAGTGGTAAGAGGGGGATTATAAAAATGCACATAGAACGAAGAAAAACCAGAACTATTTACGTAGGAGATGTTGGCATAGGTGGAGATAATCCTATTCGGGTCCAATCTATGACCAATACAGATACAAAAGATATAGCCAAAACAGTTCGTCAGATTAAAGAATTGGAAGACGCTGGTTGTGAACTGGTAAGAGTGGCTGTGTTGGACGAGCAGGCTGCTAGGTGTATTGAAACTATAAAATCAAAAATTAATATTCCTTTGATTGCTGACATTCATTTTGATTATAGATTGGCCTTGATTTGTCTGGAGCAGGGCATTGATGGTTTGAGAATAAATCCTGGAAACATTGGAGGAGAAGATAAGATAGATGTACTGGTGCAAAAAGCTAAAGTACATAAAGTGCCCATTAGAATAGGGGTAAATGGTGGGTCTTTGGAAAAGAGTTTGTTGCAAAAATACAAAACAGTTACTCCAGAGGCTATGGTAGAAAGTGCCTTAAAGCACGTTTATTTGCTAGAAAAAAGGGATTTTTTTGATATAAAGATATCGTTAAAAACTTCTTCTGTAATCAAGACCATAAAGGCTTATGAATTGCTGGCCCAAAAAGTAGATTATCCTTTGCATATTGGGATTACAGAAGCAGGTACTTTTTTGCGGGGAACGGTTAAATCTGCTCTTGGATTGGGTATTTTATTGTATAAAGGTTTGGGAGATACGTTAAGGGTTTCTCTTACGGACAGTCCTGTAAAAGAGGTACAAGTGGCCTGGGAGATACTGCGTTCTCTTGATTTAAGACATAGAGGACCAGAAATAATATCTTGTCCTACCTGCGGAAGAACAGAGATAGATTTGATAGAATTGACTCAAGCTGTAGAAGAGGCGCTAAAGGATGTGCAGGAGGTTTTTACAGTAGCGGTAATGGGTTGTGTGGTCAATGGACCAGGAGAGGCAAAAGATGCAGACATTGGGCTTGCTGGGGGAAAAGATTGTGGAGTTGTGTTTGTAAAAGGAGAGGTTAAAAGAAAAATTAGGGGGGAGGCCAATTTGTTACCCGTATTTTTGGAAGAAATTCATAGATTTTTAGAAGAAAAAAGTAATAGCTAGAATAAAATTAATAGCTTATTAAATGGGCATCATTTTTTTACTTTCAAAAAATAGTCAGTTGGAGCAATTTTTAGAACTTGTAAATGAAGTGCACAAAAGAGAAGCTTATTTGATTTTGGATATCCCCATAAATCATACTGGTGTGGATAGTTTTAGATTTGATGGTATTACTAGTATGCTTTATTTGCATGATGATTATATGTATTACTTTTCTGTCTCTATATCCCCAATAGATGTTGTTTTGTTTTGGCTAAAATTTAAGCTAGTCCACTCCGGGTAAGGTCATGGTGGTGCAAGTGTTGGAACCACACTGTTTACTAGTGAGGGTAGCTTTTCCTGAAGGTGAAGACATGGCATAGGAAACACGGCTTAATACTCTGGTAAGCTCTTCGCTCCCGCACTTTTCACACTTTATTTCCACAGTATCTTCTGCATTTTTTAAAATAAATTCTTGTAAATGTCCGCATTGCAAACACTTAAATTCAAAAATAGGCATTTTCTATCTCCTCCTTTGTTTTTAGTTTATAGTTAGCAGTGAGTAATGGCTTAATATATTAGGGCAGATTTTGGTATTTATCCCAAATTACCAATCACTAATTCAAACCCCTTTTCGTATAGTCTATTATTTCCTGTCACTTTTCTGGTAAGGGGATCGTAAAAAAATATTTCTTTTTCAGCCATAAAATCTATGACTTTTACTAAAACTTCACTGTCTTCTTCTCCTGTTTCAAAAAATCCCTTATCTACTATAATTTTTATAATCTGTTTAAAAATATCTTTTTCTTTTTTAGTTAAAAATCGTCTCATCAAATCAATTATTTCGCTTTCAGCCAATTTTACTTCGTTTTCCAGATATTGCTGTAAACTATCAAAATAAATTCTTTTGCGAAACAGCTTTTGAATCAAAGGGATACATCCACCCAGATAATCCCAGATCAAATCTATATCCTTAAAGCTAAATCCTAAATCCTTCCCTAAAAGCCATTCCTTAACAGTTGCGTAGTCCAGATGATCGATTTTATAAAATTCGCTCGTAACTTTAAGTTTGGCGTCATTATATATCCTATCTATAAATATGGTATTGGAGCTCAAAAGTATGACGTGGCAAAGATGGGTCTCTTTGGTGAGTCTGACACAAAAATTTAAAAACTCTTTTAATAATTCCTTTTCTCCATTATAATAAATCGACTCCAAAGTCTGAATCTCGTCTATAATTAATATCTTTGTCTTTTTTAATTTTTTAAATTTTTCTATCAATGCGTTAAATAAATTCTTTTTGTTATTTTTTATTCTTTCTAATAATTTGGCCTCTAATCTTATAACTCCTAAATTAAAACCAGCTTTAAATTCTCCACTAAAATCATCCTGATCCTCTGCTTCTTCAAAAAAGCTATTTATAAAACTAGCATAACTTCCCACCATTAGTCCTCTAAAATTGATGTACTTTATCCAGTACTTATCAAAAATCTTTAAGTCTGATGTCCATTCTTTTTCTATAACGTATTCTATCAAGGTAGTCTTGCCTGTGGACTTGGGACCATAGAGCCAGAGAATCTCTTTTGGTACGTGATCTACCCAATCTTTTAGGTATTGTATTTCCTTTTCTCTATCTATAAATTCATCTTGCCTGAATTCTC
>JAUZRP010000164.1 GCA_030950395.1 Desulfonauticus sp.
ATTCATTGCCTGACTCTAAAATCTCTTCTGCCGAAATATCATACACCCTGACCAGATTAAACCTAAACTCCACTTCTTCATCTTTGTAAAAACTCTTAGCCTGTTTGGACGGGGTAAGCAAAAACACAAACGTTTTTACTGCCAATTCTTCCTGAAGCATATGCCTACACCTATACTCCTTAAAAGTTCACCCTTATCCTATCCCCCAATCACTAATCACTAATTAACGGGAAATTACACGTAAACAAATTGTACAGGAGATAAATTCTTGTTTTGCCCCAGTTCTATGTAGTGGGTGGAGCAAGAAATACATGGATCATAAGCTCGCACCAGCATACTCAAAGTAAACTCTATTTCTCGTTCGCTCTTACCACTTAAAATAGGAGCTAGGGCCTCAAAATCTTTTTGAATATTGCCATGATTCTGGTTGGTCGGGATTATGCAATCTGCTTTTACAATACGCCCTTCTTCGTTGTATTCATAATAATGAAACAAAATTCCCCTAGGAGCTTCCAGAGCACCAACACCTTTTCCAGCACACGGTTTTATGGGAACAATTTTTTCATCTTTAAGCCCTCTGGTCAAAAGAACATCTAGCAAAGCAATAGACTCTTCTGTAGAATGCACACATTCTACGATTTGAGCCAATGTTATAAAAAACGGATTATGACAAAGAGGAGAAAGTCCAAATCTCCTGGCCAAATTTTTTGCTCCAGGAGTTAGTAATTCGTAATTTAAGTTAAGCCTTGCCAATGCTCCCACCATATAAGCATCTTTTACATTTTTCGTCCACTTAGCAGTGGATTGAGGGACACAATACTCATTGGTCATTTGAGTATAAAAAAAATTGGGCTTTCTTTCATCTAAAGACGAGCCAACTTCTCCATGATAAAGGGCATACTCTCCGTTGCTCACCAAAGCAATATATTCTGTTTCTCTTTCAAATTTAGGATATTTTTCCTTTAGAGACAAAAATAAATTTCCTAAATTATTTAACCACGCTAAAGAGTGTTTGAGCTCTTTTAGAAGTTCTTTTAATTCACTTACTGTAGGGAAACTTTCCATGCCACCGGGGACAAGCCTCTGAGGATGGGTTGTGCGTCCACAGATAACCTGACTAAATTTGTTAGACAATTTACGACAGGAGATAATGTTAAGCAATTCTTGTTTGTGCGTTTTGGCTAAAGGAAATACAGAACCCACTTCGAGCAAATCAGGCAACACCAAATAACCGATATGCAAAAGATGGCTCTGCAAATTCTCAGCATGCAAAGCCAGTTTTCTTAAAATAATCGTTTGTTCTGAGACCTGGCAATGAAACGCCTCCTCTGTAGCCTGAATAGAAGCCAATTGGTGACCAATGGAGCAAATGCCACAAATCCTGGAAACAATATGGTGAATATCGGTATAAGGCCTTCCCACGACCATGGCTTCAAAAAAACGCGGAGCCTCCACCACCCTCCACTCACAACGCTGAATCTGATTATTTTTATCCAGATAAACAACAATGTCACCATGCCCTTCTACACGGGTAAGATGATGCACCTCTATTTTTTTATTTTTACTTTCCTGTTGCTTAGAATCAATAACCATATTTTTTTTAAGTTGTTTCTTGTTCATAAACCCATCCTTGTAATCTTAAGAAATACCCCAGATACAGACGAAATCTATCTTCGGCCTCCAACCAGCTAAATCCATGTTCGTCAATGACCTGCCTGGCTGCATCTAAATTTGCTCCTGGAACTGGTCCTCTACATCCCCAACAAACACTTCCTGCACTGATACAAGTGGCCTTGCAGCCAGCTCGAGTAATCATGCCCAAACACAATCTACCCTGCTCCAACTGACAAATATTACCCGCTTTTTTACACTCCACACACACTGGATAATCTGGCGGAATATAGATCTTACCAAGTAATAAGGACTTAACCACCAAAACAAACTCTTCTTTGTCAATAGGACAACCGTGGATCTCTCCATCAACAGGCACCACGGCCCGCACAGGCCTGGTTGCATAAGTAGAATAATGTCTGGCATAAGGACCATAAACCAAAGAAGTATATTCTTGTTTGCCTAAAAAATTCTTCAGGCAATTAATCCCCCCTATCGTAGCACACGCTCCCATAGCTATTAACATCTTGGCCTGCTTTCTAATTTTTTTTAGGCGTTTTTCATCTTCTGGCCTAGTAATAGAACCTTCTATAAAGGCTATATCATAATTATCGGCTTGCTCTGTTTTCACTTCTCTAAAATTCACTATTTCTAGATGAGAAGCAATGTCCAACAATCTCTCTTCCAGATTAGCTATTTGAAGTTGATCTCCTTCACAACCAGCAAAATCAAAAAATGCTACTTTTGGCTTGGACATAAATTTTCCCCTTTTAAATGGCTTCTTCAAGAGAAGCTATGTCTGTATAACAAAACACAGGTCCATCCACACAACAACTAAGGCCATTTATCTGACAATGACCACACTTACCCAAACCACACTTCATCCTCCTTTCTAAGGAAACAAAAATCTTATCTTCAGAAATCCCCATTTTTTTACATTCAGCAATGACAAATTTATACATTATAGGTGGCCCTACCATGGCCACATAAGTATTTTCTGGTTCTATTGTTATTTTAGGCAACAAGGTAGTAATAACTCCAACGTTTCCTTTCCAGGTCTCATCAGGTACATCTACAGTCTCCAATACTTTTATGTCTTCTCGCTTGCTCATTTCCTCTAGCTGATCTATAAAAATACGCTCCTTTGGATTACGCGTACCAACTAAAAGCATAATTTTCCCATACTCATCTCTATGCCTGATCATATAATTTAACACGCTTCTAAGAGGAATAAACCCCAACCCTCCTGCAATAAATAACATATCTTTGCCTATAAATTTTTGCATAGGAAAAGAAGAACCATAAGGACCACGCACCCCTATCTTATCTCCGGGCTTTAAATTATGCAAAGCTGTAGTTACAGAGCCAATCTTACGCACTGCAATTTCAAAATAATGATGTTCCCTTATCGGTGGCGAAGTAATAGAAAATGGAGCTTCTCCTATACCAAAAATTGAAACCTGAATAAATTGTCCTGGGCTGTGGGCCAAAGGTCTGCCATTGTCCTGCTCAAATCTGAACAACGTTACATAATCGGACAATTTTTTCTTTGATTTTAAAGTGGCCAGACGAGGCACGTATGGAGAGAATTTATTTTTCATAACTTACATCCTCCCATAAAAAATTAAAAATCTCTAAAGGATTTGCTATCCTGGCCGGACAGGATTGAATACATCTACCACACCCCACACACCCAAGCTCTCCTAAAAGATCATAAATGTATCTTCCTTTTCTCATATATCTGTGTCGATATCGCTCAAAAACTTGTTTTCTAAAATTATGTCCACCCGCAATACTGGCAAAACTTCTCAACATACATCCATCCCAAGTTCTATATCTCTTACCTTTTTTTAACAAATCATCTACTTCATCTTGAATATCAAAACAATAACAGGTAGGACAGATAAAATTACAACTGCCACAAGAAAGACACTTTCTTGATTTTTCTATCCAAACATAAGAGTTAAAACTCTTGGCCATTACCTTAGGTATGTCTGTATTGGGAAATTTTAACACATTTTGCATCTTGGCTTTTTTTACAATCTCCTGATGCTTTCTCCTAGCTACTTCTTTTTCTGCCGCTGTTGCCACGTCAACCTTACCATTAACAAATAATAGTTCTTCGCCCAGAACAGAACCCACCTCCACCACAAAGGCAGATGGTCCAATCTTGGTCCAAAAGAGATCAAATCCAAAATCTACTTTTTCTGCATCCATAAAGCTCCAAAATGCTGTTTTGGCCACGCGTAGAGGTTCTAAGCCCATAATCACTGTTTTATCCCTTCTTGCCCTATAATTTACATCCACACTACCCATCTCCATGAGTTGATCCAGCTGGTTTATGGCTTTTATGTCGTAAGGATGAATACCGAATAAAATCTGAGGCTCAGCATCAACAACAGGCTTTGACGCATAAGTCTTTAGATCAAAATCCAAAAGAGTCTCATAGGAAGGAAAGAGAAAACTTTTGATAGGATTGTAAATCACATCATAATCAAAACAAATTTCTTGCCCCCTTTCATATTCCTGCAAAAGATAATAATCACCTTTTTTTTGAGGAACAAAAAGTTTAAATTTTTCTTTCCACTTCTCAAATAAACTAGGCAATTGCTCTAAATAAACAACATGTGCACTCATTGTACGTCTCCACTTTTTTTAGCTTATCCTGATTGTAAACAATATTAAACACTTAAAAATTTAGTTCAAGCAAAAGAAAATTTTCACAAAAAAAATATTGGGACATAAAACTCTTAAACTACAATTTTTAAACTATAATTTTCTAATACCTAAAGCTATCTCCTCAAGGGCATTAACATCTTTTAAAATAACTTTATTTTGCTTAAACAAGACAATATCATTATCTTGAAATTTTTTTATTACTCTGGATATGGTCTCAGGAATTGTACCTAATAAACTAGCTAGATTTTGTCTAGATATATTCAAAACAAAATCACGTTGATTTTGCTTCTTTCTTAACAACAAATAACTGGCCAAACGAGCAGGCACTTCTTTTAGACTCAAAGCTTCTACCCGAACAACTAACTCTTGTAATCTCAAAGCAAACAATCCTAATAGCTGAAAACTAATATGGGAATTTTGTTGCAAAATAAGTTTAAACTCATCTTTAGGGAAAAATAAAATATCACTATCAGCTAAAGCCACGGCCTGGGCAGGATATGTTTGTTCTAAAAAAACAGCAACTTCAGCAAAAATTTCTCCAGCTTCCAAAATATGTAAAATATGTTCTCTACCAGTAAAGGATGTCTTGTATATTTTTATCCTACCGCGAATAACAGCAAAAAATCCTTTAGCTTCTTCATTTTCATTAAAAATAGTTTCTCCTTTTTTATAGTTTTGTAAAATCACTATATTAGAAAAATAGTCCAAATCTGCTTCTCTTAAATTCTTAAACAAATTAACTTGTTGTAAGTATTTTTTGATATCCATTAACCTCAACTACTTAAAAAAATCTCAACGTGTTAACCGAATCTTATTCCTGAAAATCAAAAATTCTTGACTTAAATCAAAGACAACAATTCCTTTTTTTTAGGAATAAAAAATTTTATTAGGTTTAAATATTAATTTACATTTAAAATTAAATTCTTTACGTTTCAGAAAAAATTCCAAAAACTCAACAAACTCAACCAAATTTCTATAGGTATAGAAAAAATTATTTCAGGTTACAAAATAGTAAAATATTATCCTAAAAAAAACAAAAAATCAACTTAGAAAAAAATATGCCCCATCTAATACAAACCAATAGTTTTGAAATCATCAGCTGTAGTGGATTAACATCTAAAAATTGTCCTAATGTCCTGCCTTATTCTATTGAAGACCTAAATCTAGCTCAAGCGATACAAGACACTGGATGGCCTAACTTTCTCAGCAAACAAATCCATGAAGAAAACATAAAACCTCATAACAAATTCCGGATAAGCATTTCAGGTTGTGTAAATGGATGCTCTCAACCCTACATCTTTGACTTTGCCCTTATTAGGGCTATCACTCCTAAAATCTTGGATAAAAAATGCAATCTATGCCAGCACTGTTTAAAAATATGTCAAGAACAGGCTTTGCAAGTCAAAAACTCTCAAGTTATAATCACCAATAACTGCATTCGTTGCGGGTCCTGTTATCTTCAATGTCCTTATAAAGCTATTATCTCGAAAGATGATGGCTTTAAAGTTTTTATAGGAGGACACCTGGGAAGATCCCCCCGCCTAGCCAGACAACTACCAGGCTTATATTCTATCCAAGAAGTAGTTGCCATCCTACAAAAATGCTTACATCTATATCAAAAACACTTCTCACAACTAAAAAGATTTGGGGATATTTTCAATATTTACCCTAAGTTAGAAACATTTTATCAACATTAAATCAAACTTGACTTAAATCAAAGCAATTAAAAATTTTTGGAATAAAATCCATTTTATTCAAACAGGACATCGTCCTAACAAACCAAAAAAGGAGGTCCCATGTTTTGTTACCAATGTGAACAAACAGCCAAGGGAACAGGATGTGAAAAGATAGGTATTTGTGGGAAAACCCCAGAAGTAGCTGCTTTACAAGATTTATTAATCTATACCCTCAAAGGACTATCTCAGGTTGCCCTAGCAGCTAGAGAAAAGGGTATAAACAAACCTGAAGTCAATGTATTTATTGCAGAAGCTACCTTTTCCACTCTAACTAACGTTAATTTTGATGCCCGGGAAATTGCCAGACTAGTCCAACAATGCATTGAACTAAGAGATAAATTAAAAGCAGAAGTAGAAAGCACTGGTGGAAATCTACCTATTAGCGAAGCTATTAACTTTCAATTGGCAAATAGCCTGGACGAAATGGTCAAACAAGGAGAAGAACACGGTATTCTGGCAGAAAAAGATCCAGATCCAGACATTCATTCCCTAAAACAAACCCTTATTTATGGAATAAAAGGTATTGCAGCCTATGCTGACCATGCCCAAATTCTTGGCCAAGAAGATGATCAAGTTTATGTCTTTTTACAAAAAGGACTAGCTGCAACTTTACGCTCAGATCTATCTTTAGAAGAATGGATAGAATTAGTAATGGAGGCTGGCAAAGTTAATCTCCGCACAATGGAACTCTTGGATAAAGCCAACACTTCTACTTATGGCCATCCTGTTCCAACTAAAGTACCCTTAGGCGCCAAAAAAGGTAAAGCTATTTTGGTCTCTGGGCATGATTTAAGAGATTTGGAGTTGATTCTGAAACAAACTCAAGGCAAGGGCATCTATGTCTATACCCACGGCGAAATGCTGCCCTGTCACGGTTATCCAGAGCTAAAAAAATACGAGCACTTTTACGGTCATTACGGAACTGCCTGGCAAAATCAACAAAAAGAATTTGCTCAGTTCCCAGGAGCCATAGTTATGACTACCAATTGTATTCAAAAACCTCTAGATAACTATAAACAAAATATCTTTACTACAGGACTTGTAGCCTGGCCTGATATTCCCCACATAGGTAAAGATAAAGATTTTTCTCCTGTAATAAAACGAGCTTTAGAACTAGATGGATTCCCTGAAGATACAGATAAAGGCTCTGTAACAGTAGGTTTTGCTTGCAATGCAGTATTGTCTGTAGCCAATAAGGTCATCGAAGGAGTAAAACAAGGCAAAATTAGACATTTTTTCCTTATTGGAGGATGCGATGGAGCTAAACCTGCCCGCAATTATTACTCCGAAATCGTAGAAAAAATACCTCAAGATTGTATTATTTTAACTCTTGGTTGCGGTAAATTTAAGTTTTTTAATAAACAATTAGGAGACATAGACGGCATTCCAAGACTTCTGGATTTAGGTCAATGTAATGACGCTTATTCTGCAATTCAGATAGCTCTTGCTTTGGCCAAAGCCTTTAATTGTGATGTAAATGACTTGCCTTTATCTCTTATTATTTCTTGGTACGAGCAAAAAGCTGTGGCAATTCTCTTAACTTTATTAAGTCTGGGTATAAAAAACGTCCGCCTTGGGCCAACCTTGCCCGCTTTTATTAGTCCAAAGGTATTAGATTATCTGGTTAAAAATTATGACCTAAAACCTATCTCCACTCCTGAAGAAGATCTAAAAGCAATTTTAGGTTAGACAAAATTAATAAAAAAAACACCCTGCCAAAAAGACTTTGACAGGGTGTTTTTTAATGACAAGTTAGAATTAAAGATAAATAACTAAATAGTTCAATTCTCACACTCTTGAGCAGTAAAAAAATCTAATATCATTCCAAAAAAAAATAAAAACTACCAATTTTCAGCCAAAACTTCAAAATAAGCCTGAGGGTGATCACAAGCTGGACATTTCGTAGGGGCTTCGGTTCCTGAGTGAACATAACCACAATTTAAACATCGCCACCTAACCTCTTCTTGTTTTTTAAAAACTAGGCCCTGCTCTATATTTTTAGCAAGCTCTAAATATCTTTTACCGTGTTGTTTTTCTGCTACAGCAATGGCTCTAAAAACTGCAGCTATTTCGCTAAAACCTTCTTCTTCTGCAATCTTAGCAAATTCTGGATACATCTGCTCATATTCTTCTTGCTCTCCAGCAGCTGCTGCTTTTAAGTTCTCTAAAGTAGATCCAATAACCCCAGCAGGAAAAACTGCGCTAATTTCCACCTCTCCACCTTCTAAATATTTAAACAATCTCTTAGCATGTTCTTTTTCTTGATTCGCTGTTTCTTCAAAAATCAAAGCAACTTGAACATACCCCTCTTTTTTGGCTTGCTTAGCAAAATAAGTATACCTGTTTCTGGCCTGAGATTCGCCAGCAAACGCTGTGAGCAAATTTTTTTCAGTCCTGGTACCTTTAATCGATGCCATAAATCCTCCTTTTTTGAAAACTACCTACACTCCTAGTGGAGCACCCTTTATCTCTTCCACACAAGGTTTTAAACCTAGAATGAAAATCAGTCAATTATAAACTACCGGAATCTTATATTTCCATTTTTTCTTGCAACCACTCTTTAATTTTGGGAGTAATGGGAAATACTCCCTTTAACTGTCCCATTTGCTTATAAAAATCATCTACTAAATCCTTAGGCAACATCAAAGTTGCCAACTCTTCTGGGCCAGATGCGCTCATTTTGATCAACATAACCTTAGGCTCATCCCAAGTATTGACTACAAAATAATACGAACTTTCCCCTTCAAACTGCACTGCCCTTCGTTCTCCTTTGTAAGGATTATTTCCCCACTCTAAATGCCTAGTAATAGCATCTTCCTGAGTCATTTCCCAATCTATAGGAAGATCTCTAAATTGTTTTAAATTACACATCTAATGGTCACCCTCCTTTTTTTGACAATTGGGACATATCCCCAATATCTCCAAATGCGCTCCTACCACTTTAAACCCTGCAATCTCTTTTAGTCCTAAATGCAAGTCTAACTCCGGCAAGTCAAACACCCTGTCACACTCTATACACCGAATATGATAATGAGGATCAGGATTGCCATCAAAACGTTTTTGCTTACCTGCTAATTCTAATTTCTGAATTAAACCAATTTCTGACATTATCTGCAGATTTCTATACACTGTCCCCAAACTAATGCGAGGGAGTTTTTTTCTCACCATTTCATACACTTCATCTGCAGTAGGATGAGTATCTACAGCTTTTAAAACCTCTAAAATAACCTTCCTTTGCTTGGTCAAACGGCTATAATTGTTAATTCCAGAACTACTCATAACATTCATTATTACCTTCTCTAAAAAAATATCTCTAACCTTTATTTATTAAGAATAATTACTAGTACAATTTATGTCAATAAAAACTATGGGCCAAGGAACAAAAGCGGAACTTATAAATAAAAATGACCTAAAAAATAAGGTTATTAAGTAGTTGTCTTTTTAAATAATCTCTGGTAAGAGACATGAAATTATATCGTTGTGCAGGGGGTTTTTATGGACAGTGTAAATGAAAAGACACACCAAAATCAAGATATGGAGGTGAATTTTGAACAAGAGTTAGAAAAATATTTAAATTTTGATGCAGAAGAAATTCAGGATGGCAGCATTATCAAAGGTAGAGTGGTAAAAATCACCCCAGAATTTGTTCTGGTGGATGTAAATTACAAATCTGAAGGACAAATTCCTATTTCTGAATTTCTGGATGTAGATGGCAAGCTAGTAGTCAAAGAAGGCGATGAGATAGAAGTTTTTTTGATTCGCAAGAATGATTTAGAAGGCACTATTCATCTTTCTTATGATCGAGCAAGAAAACTTCATATCTTAGATCATTTAGAACAAGTAATGAATAACAACGAAAACGTTCGAGGTAAAATTGTCAAAAGAATTAAGGGTGGCTATCAAGTTGACTTAGGAGGCCTAATTGCTTTTCTTCCTGGTTCTCACGTAGATTTGCGTCCTGTTCCAGACATGAACGCCCTGGTAGGAAAGAGTTTTGATTTTAAAATACTTAAAATAAATCGCCGTAGAAGCAACGTAATTATATCCAGAAGAGTTTTGTTAGAAGAAGAAAGAGAAGCAGCCCGTCAAAAACTTTTATCTTCTCTTTCTGAGGGAGACGTGGTCAAAGGTAAAGTGAAAAATATTACTGACTACGGCGTTTTTATAGATCTTGGGGGACTGGATGGATTGCTCCATATTACAGATATGTCTTGGAAACGTATTAAACATCCCCAAAAAATGGTTTCTTTGGGTGAGGAATTAGAATTAAAGGTTTTAAGTTTTGACAAAGAAAATCAAAAAGTATCCCTTGGCTTAAAACAACTCCACCCTGATCCTTGGGAAAATATAGAAGACAAGTATCCTTTAGGAAAAAAGATTGAAGGGAAAGTTACCAGCCTTACGGATTATGGAGCTTTTGTAGAATTAGAGGATGGAGTGGAAGGTTTGGTTCATATCTCAGAAATGTCCTGGACCAGAAAGTTAAAACATCCATCCCAGATGGTCAAGGAAGGGGACGTGGTTGAAGTAGTTGTTTTGGACATTGATAAAGATAAAAAACGGCTTTCTTTAGGAATGAAACAGGTAAAACCTAATCCCTGGGATATTGTAGCCGAAAAATATGTAGAAGGCACAATCATAGAAGCTCCAATCAAAAATATTACAGAGTTTGGTCTGTTTATAGGCATAGAAGAAGGTATCGATGGCCTAATTCACGTTTCAGATATTTCCTGGACCAAAAAAATTCGTCATCCTGGAGACATTTACAAACCAGGGGACATCATTCAGGCAAAAGTATTGACTGTAGATAAAGAAAATCAAAAATTCACCCTGGGCATTAAGCAACTCACAGAAGATCCATGGTTAAAAGTGCCAGAGAAATATCCTCCAGGCACGACAGTTAGCGGAACCATTACTAATATCACAGAATTTGGCCTATTTGTAGAAGTAGAAGAAGGCATTGAGGGGCTGGTACACATTTCAGAAATGGGCATGAAAAAAATTAAAAATCCCAAAGAAGTGTTTAAAGAAGGAGAGCAAGTTACGGCCAAAGTGATTAACACCAGTGCAGAAGAAAGAAGACTTGGACTTTCTATTAAAAAATATCAGGAAGAATTAGAAAAAAAACAACTTGAAGAGCAAAAAAATAAACAAAAAAATGCAGGTGGAAGTAATCTGGGAGAAATTCTTCGTCAAAAACTAGAAGAAAATGAACAAAAGTCTTAAATTCAGCCAAAAACATCCTTTTTTATTTGGTCTGGGGTTAATATTTTTAGCCATGGTTCTAATTACAGGAGCCATGGCTTTTTTCAATTCTTCTTTCTGGCAAGAAAAATTTCCTTGGTTCCAGACACCCAAAATAGGAGTAGTTTATATTCAAGGAGTAATAGAAAATTCCCTTCCCATCACAAGGTGGATAAATAAGCTAACCAAAGACAAAAGCATAAAAGGCATTCTGGTAAGAATTGACTCTCCAGGCGGCCTGGTAGGACCATCTCAAGAAATATATGCGTCTCTTTGTGAAGCAGCCAAACACAAACCAGTAGTGGCTTCTATGGGAGCTATGGCGACGTCTGGTGGCTATTATGTGGCCTTGGGCGCTAATAAAATTATTGCCAATCCAGGCACTTTAACGGCTAGTATAGGAGTCAAAGCCTCTTTGGCCAATTTTAAAGGTTTACTGGATAAAATTGGAATAGAAGAGCAAACCATTGCCAGTGGAAAGCTCAAAAATGCAGGCACCCCCTTTAGACCTTTAACTCCTGAAGAAAAAAAATACTTTAAAGAAATTATCCAAAATTTATATTCCCAGTTTGTTAGAACAGTTTGTAAACAAAGACATTTACCTTTAAAAAAGGTACAGCCAATAGCAGATGGTAGGGCCATAACTGGCGAGCAAGCCCTTAAATTGGGACTCATCGATGAACTGGGTAATTTTGAACACGCGCTTTTAGTGCTCCAGCACATGTTAAATTTGAAAAAAACTCCTCGTCTGGTGGAAGGTCCTCCAAAAGAAAATTCTTTGTTAAACAAAATTCTAGGCCTGACAAACTTAAATAACTTAAGCAAACTCACTAAATCCCAATTTGGACCTACCTGGATTTTTAGCTATGAATAATTCCAAGCAATTTTTACAAATAAAAGATAAAATCCTGGCCAAACAGCGTATTACATCCAAAGAGGCTCTATCTCTGCTCAAACTTCCCATTCACGAATTAGGCCAATTAGCCTTTTTAAAACGCCAACAATTGCACGAACAAAAAGCCTACTACATCTATAATCAACACTTAAATTATACCAATATCTGTAAAAACAAGTGTAAATTTTGCGCATATTTTAAAGATAAAAATAATCCTCAGGCCTATACGTACAGCCAGCAAGACATTGAAAACCAAATACAGCAAAGAATAAACGAACCAATTCAAGAGATTCACATAGTTGGAGGGTTAAATCCAGATCTTCCTCTAAGTTATTATGAAGAAATGTTAATGCTGATTAAAAAATTGCGTCCAGAAGTGAAAATCAAGGCTTTTACCGCAGTGGAAATTGCTTTTCTGGCAGAAAAACACGGTCTATCCGAACAAGAAGTGCTAATCCGACTCCATAAGGCCGGTCTGGATGCACTGCCTGGAGGTGGGGCAGAGGTGTTTTCACCTGAATTAAGAAAAAAACTTTGTCCAGAAAAGATCCCAGCTGACCACTGGTTAAGTATTCATCAAATAGCTCACGGGCTCAACATTCCCACCAACTGCACCCTGCTTTTTGGACACATAGAAACCTGGCAAGAACGCATCGAACATTTAGAAGCCCTAAGAACCCTACAGGACAAAACAAAAGGTTTTTTGTGTTTTATTCCTTTACCTTATCAACCAGCCAACAACCCACTTTCTACAACAGGACCAGATGGTCTAGACTTTTTACAAATGATAGCTATATCCAGAATTTTCTTAGACAACATCCCCCATCTAAAGACTTATTGGGTCTTTGCTGGCCTAAAAATATCTCAAATAGCCTTGCACTTTGGAGCAGATGATTTTGATGGAACTCTGGTAAAAGAAAACATAGGTCATGCAGCAGGAGCAGACACCCCAAAAGGGATCACCATAACTCAATTAAAAAATTACATCCAAACAGCAGGGTTTATTCCTGTACAAAGAGATACGTTTTTTAATGCACTCCCCACAAACTGATTATAGATCTTGGACCAAACACCAGATCTAACGCACTCCAAGCCAAAGCAACAAAAAACAAACGTAATTTTTCGCCCCTAAAATTCGGGCAATAGTCAAAAACAGAGGCAATTCATAAGTTCCCCTGAGCCTGTAATTTAGCTGACCTCATTTTTTATTTTGAACAACCTTAAAATCAGAATTGACTTTTATCCCCAAAATAAGTTATAAAAAATAAAATTTTCTATAAGGAGAATGCCAGATGCAAACTTTACTAGAATTACTTCACAATATGTCCCAAAGTAGTGTGCAAGGTATGTTTGGAGTGGCAGGAATTTTTTTGTATTTCATTGCCATTATTAGTGTATCTTGTTATCGCATCAAACAAAATCTGGAAGAGGAAAAAAGACATCCTCACCACTAATTAATTCTAATCAGTTAGATCAGACAAATTTTAAACTAAAAAAACAAATGGAAGGATTTTTAGAGCTTAAAATCCTTCCATTTATATTTTCCCTTCTGAATTTACCCCTGGGTTAACAAAAGATAAACTGTTCAAAATTACCTATTTTTATACATACAGAGATGTTGTTTAAGTTCTGCCAAAACGGCTTATATTGATTTTTATATCCAAAAAATTCTGCAGCATAACGAACAGGCACGAGAATCTCTCGGGGAGTCCAGTCAAGTCTGTTCACAATAGAATGCAAATAGGTATTCAAAGCCAGGGACTTAGCCAAAAAACCTAAAGCAGCATGCCAAGGACCTGCTAGGATATTAGATATAAGGCTTGGTTCTGGAGTCAAACCAATACGCAAGATCTGAATTTTTGCCTGCCAAATCTTTAAAACAGCCTTGCCCAAAGCTTCTATGGTCGTCCTCAAGGACCAAGGTTGATATACCCCCTGTTTATATAACCGTGCCAGTGACGTCCCCTTTAAAACCAAACACGGATAAATTCGCAACGTAGCAGGTTTTAAGGAAATGGTCAGCTCAATATCTTTATAAAATAACTCCAAACTGTGTTTTGGAAGACCTGGAAGCAATTGAAAACCAAACTTTAACTGATATTTATTCAATAGCTCTACGGCCTGAAAAATCACTTCTCTGCTGTATCCTCGAAAAGAGGCAAGCAATACGCTGGTATCAAAACTCTGAACGCCTAATTCCACTAAATCAACTTTATTACTCAACAAAGATACCACTTCTGGAGTAATGTAGTCGGGACGAGTAGATAAACAGACAAAATTAATAATTCCCTGTTTTTTTAAAGCCTCTACCTTAGTTAAAATCCAGTCCTGCAATTCCAGATCAAGCCCCGTAAAAGTCCCTCCAAAAAAACCTAACCCATAGATTTTACCTCTCTTTTGACTCTGGATCTGTAATCGCTCTAATTCTCTAACAACTAAAGATTTATAATCCCCAACCTTACCCCGCCCGGTAGTTAAATTTTGCGCACAAAAAATACATTTTTGCCTGCAACCGGCAAAAGGCAAAAAAATTGGCCACACTGAACGCCTATTGGTAACCCCTGCAGGATGTCCAATGGTCAATATTTTTTTTCTAGTTATATTTTTCACTTGCAAAATATTTTTTTTTTATTTATTTTAATATAAAATTATGTTCGTTGCCATTATAGATTTTTTATTTATTTTATAAAGAAAATTACAATAGTTTTTATTTATTTTTATGCTTCAAAATCAACAAAAAAAACAATCCTATAAAATCAATTTTTCGAGTCCAAATAAGCTCTTTGTTAAACTAATAATCTAGTTCTCTGAAAAATTACTTTCATCCCCAAAAGCACAAGGAGGTATCAAATGGAAGAGTGCATTTTTTGCAAAATTGTAAAAGGTGAAATTCCCTGCGCTAAAATTTATGAAACCCAAAATATTCTAGCATTTTTGGACATTGCACCTATCCACAAAGGCCATACTCTAGTTATTCCTAAAGAACATTTTCCTACTCTTTTAGACCTACCTGCAGAATTAGGTCAAGAACTCCTAGAAACTATGCAAAAGGTGGCCAAAGCTCTCCAAGTCACGGTTAAAGCAGAAGGTATAAACATTGGAATGAATAATTTCAAGCCTGCAGGCCAGATAGTTTTTCACGCCCATTTTCATGTGATCCCTAGATATGCTAATGATGGTTTAAAATTATGGCCTCAAAAATCCTACGAAAACAATGAAGAAATGCTAGATCTGGCTCAGCAAATCAGCGCATCTATATAAAAGGAGAATTTCATGTCTAGAACTTTGACCAAATCGGAAATAATAGAGCATTTATGTAATCATAGCACCAGAAGCAGAAGTGAACTCAAAGAAATTGTGGAGCACCTCATAACCCTTATAAAACAAATCATAAAAAATGACGGCTCTTTGTTAATAAGTGGATTTGGCAAGTTTGAGGCTTATCAAAAAAAACCCAGGAAAGGTAGAAATCCCCACACAAACGAAACAATTATGCTGCCAGGACGTAAAGTGGTGGTGTTCAGAGTATCTAAAAAATTCCGAGCAGAACTTAATCTGAAAAAATAAAACAATCAGGGAATCTATTTTCTAATTTTTTAGAGTTCATTTCTGCGGTAGATAAACGGGTAAACGGACCTATCTGAACCCGCCAAAATATGTGGCCTTGAGTTTGTTTTTGGGATACACGGACAAAATAACCTTTAGATTCTAATTGTCTCTTTAAACTCAAGGCATTGTCCTTGTTTACAAAAGCGCCTACTTGAACATAAAACCTGCCGCGCAATTTATATTTGTCCAGATTCCCTAAAGTTTCTATTTTTACTCTAGCTACTCCCGCTGGTATCATCCCCAAACGTTTGGCTGCTGCATAAGACAAATCAATAATTCTCCCTTTCACAAAAGGACCTCTATCGTTAATTCTCACAATTACCTGTTTACCATTCTCCAGATTTGTTACTCTCACCCTGGTTTGTAAGGGCAAAAACTTATGCGCTGCTGTATAAGCATACATATTATAAATCTCGCCACTAGCAGTTCTTTTACCGTGGAATCCAGGACCATACCAGGAAGCCATCCCCACTTCTACATAATGATGCCCCACACTAGCATAAGGACGATAAGTCTTGCCATACACTTTATAGGCTTTGGCCCTGGGATAGGGACTAATTATTCTCTTTGAAGCACAACCAGATACAATAGCCAATACCAGCAAGAAAAAAATTATCTTGCTAAAGTTGCGCATAAGTTAGCCCCCAATACTAACCATGGTAGTAGAGCAAACTTTGTTTTGATACATTTTTAGCAAATGGAAACCCATAGGTTTATTTTGGGCAATTAAAGTAATGACCTTTTCCAGACGTTCCAGAGTAATTTTGGGACTTCTTAATAAGCCTAACAAATTAAATTCTTTATCAGAAAACAAACAGGGTCTAAGTCTTCCTTGAGACGTAAAACGTAATCTATTACATTCTGCACAAAAATGATTGCTCAAAGGCGAAATAACACCTATCCTGCCCCTTCCATCTTTGATCTCAAAAATCTTGGCAGGTCCACTATTTTGGCCGTGTTCTATAGGTATTAACGGAACCATTTCTTTAATATTTTTTAAAATATCTTCTGCGGACCAATAATATTCTTTTTTCCAGATGGTTTTATCTCCTATAGGCATAAATTCTATAAAACGCACGTCCACAGGAAACAAACACGCCAAATCAATAAATTGTTTTAATTCCTGATCATTAATTCCCTTCAAAGCCACCACATTTACCTTTATCCTAAGACCAAGATCTAGGCCCATATAAATAGTATCTACTACATTGTGTAACAAATCTTTGCCTGTAATCTTTTCAAAAGTATCTCTAGAAAATGTATCTAAAGATACGTTCAATCCTTTGATCCCCAAAGCTTTTAACTTAGAAAGCAAATTATCATCATTAATTAAAGTGCCATTAGTAGTGATACGAAAGTCTAACTCAGAAAATTTTTTAGACAATCGCTCCAAAAAATCAAAAAAATTCCGGCGTAAAAAAGGCTCTCCTCCTGTTAGTCTAACTTTTTTAAAACCCAATCTTTGGGCTACAACTAATAATTTTTCTATATCCTCATACCTAAGTATATCCTTATGAGATACCACCTTGGTCATTCCCTGGCAATAAAAACAACGCAAATTGCAACGATCTGTAACACTAAACCTCAAATAACGCAGCTCTCTGCCATGTTGATCAGTTAACATGATCTATCTCCCAATCTAAAATCCATTCCCTATCTTGAAAAATAAATTCTGGATAAGCAATACCTAAGTCTATACCCAGCAAATATTCTTTTAGAGCTTGTCTAAGCAATTTTCTTTTTTCTAAAAAAGAAAATTTCCTTTTACTTTCATACTCCACTCCCAACTCGTCAAAACAACTAGTTATCTTAGCTAATTCTGGAGGAAAGTCCACTTCTCGTTTGGCCAACTTTACGAAAAGCTCATCAGAAAATATTTTTTTACAGGCCAACCCTGCAAAACACTTCTTATTCTCTAAACACGGCGAACAATCCAATACAGTCTGATAAATCTCATGCCCCTGACCATAAGGACCAGTTTCAAAACACCAGGCAGAAGCAAGAAAAAAACACAAGGTCTTAACCCCTACATGACAAGCTAAATGCATAAGTCCCGTATCTGGAGTTATAAACAAACCAAGACCAGAAAACACATCCACCAAATCAGTTAACGAGGTTTGGCCTGTTAAATCCTCTACTCTCTCCTGCTCTCCCAAAGATAAATAACTTAAAATCTCTTTGGCAATAACAACTTCTTTTTTGGTTCCAAAGAGCCAGAATTCTTCTTTATTTTGCCTCAAAAAGGCCTTAATCAAACTTGCAAGTTGTCTAGCAGACAAAGAACGTCTTGCATTTCTGCCACTTAAGGCTATGCCAATAGGGGCATTTTTCCATAGAGCTGGAGGATTAACTTCTTCTGGAGGAAGAGGAGACGTAAGATAAGCCCAAAAATCAACAAGGTTTAAAGGAGCTAACTTTCTATTCCTGGTCCACAAAAAACCTTTTTGCATCCAAGAAGATTTAAAATATTGACCCTGAAAATGACCATAACCTTCTACTACAGGAGAAGGAAAAATCCTGGAACAAACAAAATTTAAAGGAGAATAATTCAAATTATAAACGCGGGTAAACCTGGTGGACTTCAAAAAAGCAAATGTTTTTTTGCTCTCTACCAAAACATTTTCTAAGGAATTAAAACCATGAGCAGGCAGAGAAACTACATCTACATCAGGATAAATCAGACAGGCAAATGCTTTTAGACTATTATCTACTAATAAAGTCACCTGACCTTGTTTTTGCAAAGACAAAATAAGGCGCTTGGTTTGTAATAAGTCTCCCAGTCTGGCTAATTGAATTACTAAAAAATTTGCACTCATATAAAAAATAATTTAATATGCTATTCTAAAGCTGGCAAGAAAATTTTATTTTTTACAACCAACCCGGCTATGAGCGATATTAGTTAATTAGTAATTTGGTGGTTGGGCTAAAGGCTATAGGCCATGGGTGATGGGTGATAAGTGATCTGTGAACAGTGATTTGTGGACGGAATGCTTGTAGGGGCAGACCTTGCCCGTGATGTTTTTGTAATTAGTAATTGGTGATTGGTTGTGGGATGAGCGTTCACTGATCACAGTTCACAGTTCACAGTTCACCGATCACAGATTTCAGGGAGATAGTTATGCAAATAAGAGAATTCAGGCAAGATGAATTTATAAATAGAGAAAAAGAAATACAATACTTAAAAGACTGGGTAAATCATCTACCAAAAGAAATCCTCTGGCTCTATGGCCCCAAGTCCACAGGTAAAACAACTCTAATCGAATACCTAATAGAAAAAGAATTAACTTCTAATTTAAAAATATTTGACAAATAC
>JAUZRP010000165.1 GCA_030950395.1 Desulfonauticus sp.
TAACGTATTCTATCAAGGTAGTCTTGCCTGTGGACTTGGGACCATAGAGCCAGAGAATCTCTTTTGGTACGTGATCTACCCAATCTTTTAGGTATTGTATTTCCTTTTCTCTATCTATAAATTCATCTTGCCTGAATTCTCTTATTTGCATAACTCTCTCCCTGGAACCAGTGATCAGTGAGCTGTGATCGGTGATCTGTGAACGCTGATCTGTGAACGCTGATCCCACAACCAATTACAAATTACTAATTACTAATTACCAATTACAAAAATATCACGGGCAGACACATAGGTCTGCCCCTCCAAGCATTCCGTCCACAAATCACTGTTCACAGATCACAGTTTACTGTTCACAGATCACAGTTTACTGTTCACAGTTCACAGTTTACTAGTCACCCCCTATCCACCTCTAAAACCTCTACAACCTCTAGAACCTTCACCCCTGACCTATGGCCCAATTGCCTAGCCCCAATAACCAATTACCAGTTTCCTGATACAGGTGAAGCCTTAAAACATCTCCTAAACTCAAGCCATAGGCCAATATCCTAAATAAAACAATATATTTTTAACAAAAAAAAGAGAAGACAAAATTGGGAGGAGACCGCTAAAAACAAATTGCCCCTCAAGATATTCAGGGACATAGCTCGGCATTACAAAAATTCAAAAACAACAGCATACTCCATGAACACGAGTCTACTGATAACTTCTTTCTCTCCAAGCAAAACTAAGATGTAAATTTCTTAAACAAAATACTGCCGTTAGTTCCCCCAAAGCCAAAGGAATTACATAAGGCAAAATGTATCTCTTTGCTCACACTGTGATATGGGCAATAATTCAAATCACACTCTTCATCAGGATTATCTAAATTTAGAGTGCCAGGAATTTTACCTTCGTATAAACTCAACACACTAAACACACTTTCTATACCGCCAGCTGCCCCCAGCGTATGACCAATCATAGATTTGTTGGCAGTAATAAGGATATCATAAGCATGAGGACCGAAAAGTTTTTTTATGGCTCTAGTTTCACATAAATCATTTAATTTTGTAGATGTGCCATGGGCATTGATATGATCTATATCTGAAGGTGATACTCCGGCCTCTTGAATGGCTTTTCTCATTGCCAATTCCATACCGGATCCGTCTTCTATAGGAGCAGTCATGTGATATGCATCTGAAGAAGCGCCAAAACCAACTACTTCTGCATAGATCTTTGCCCCTCTATTTAAGGCACTTTCAAGGCTCTCCAATAACAATAAGCCACAACCTTCTCCAATAATAAACCCATCTCTATCTTTATCAAAAGGTCGGCTAGCCTTTTGAGGTTCATCATTTCTAGTAGATAAGGCTTTCATGGCATTAAAACCAGACACAGCCATAGGCGTAATAGTGGACTCTACTCCGCCTGTAATCATAGCCTGCACTCGGCCTAATTTAATTTCACTATAAGCATAACCTACAGCGTGTAATCCTGAAGCACAGGCAGAGGTAGTGACCAAATTGGGGCCCTTAGCTCTTATAGAAATAGAAATCTGACCAGCAGCCATGTTGGCAATAAGTTTGGGGATAGAAAAGGGGGAAATTTTTCTAGGACCTTTTTTTAACAATTTGGTATGAAAGTCTTCAATAGTTTCTAAACCACCCAGTCCACAACCAACAATAACTCCCAAATTTTCTTCTAATTCTGAATCAATATTCAGACGTGCGTCTTCTAAAAGCATTTTAGTGGCAGCAATGGCATAATGACAAAATCTATCTAATTTTTTGACCTGCTTGGGCTCTAAAAATTGTTTAGGGTCAAAATTTTTCACTTCTGCAGCAATTTTTGTCTCGTACTCACCACAATCAAACCTGCTAATAGGACCTATGCCAGACACACCTTTTAACAAATTACTCCAGCTCTCTTGTAAATTATTACCAATAGGAGTAATTGCAGCTAAACCTGTAACCACAACTCGTTGCATAAATAAAACCTCTTTGCTGGTTTAAATCTTGACAGTGATAATAATTTAAAGTGTAACTTGTATAAGTCCCACCCTAAACATTATCACTGTCCTAACATCACAAAAAACTTATGTATTGGCTTTGATAAAATCTATAGCGTCCTGAACAGTTCTGATTTCTTGAGCTTTATCGTCGTCTATTTCTACATCAAACTCATCTTCCATAGCCATAATAAGCTCTGTAAGATCCAGAGAATCTGCACCCAAATCTTCTACAAATTTAGATTCTGGCTTTATCTGATCTACCGAAACCCCAAGCTGATCTGCCACTATTTCTTTAACTTTTTCTTCTACAGACATACTTACCTCCTACGAATAATTTAGTTATTTATTAAAAAATTTCAATTCCTTCTCTATTTCTCACAATTTATAAATACATCCCTCCATTTACTCCAATTACCTGCCCAGTAATATAACTTGCTTTTTCTGAGGCCAAAAACCCTACCAATTCGGCTACGTCTTCACTACTACCAAAACGCGCCAAAGGTATCTTACTTTGATATTCCTGTCTAATCTCTTCTGGTATGTTTCTAGTCATATCCGTATCGATAAATCCTGGAGCTATGGCATTTACAGTGATATTTCTAGGAGCAAGTTCCAAAGCTGCTGTTTTGGTAAGTCCTATCAGACCCGCTTTAGCTGCAGAATAATTGGCCTGTCCCACGTTTCCACATTGACCAACCACTGAGGTAATATTTATAATTCTTCCATAACGCTCTTTCATCATAATCTTTGCTGCCTGCTGCAAACAAATAAATGCTCCAGTAAGATTCACTTTAAGCACATCTTCCCAATCTTTTGGTTTCATCCGAACTAAAAGCGTATCTCTTGTAATGCCCGCATTATTTACCAAAACTTTTAAACTTACCTTGTCTTTAATTTCCTGCTTAAAAAACTGACCCACTTCCTCCCAATTACTGCTATCCAAACAAAAAGATCTAGCTTTGCCTCCTTTGCTTTCTATCTCAGCAACTACTTCTTTGGCCAATTCAGGTCTGCTCACATAAGTAAAAAAAACTTGAAAACCTTGCTCGGCAAGTTTTAAGGCAATAGCTTTGCCAATCCCCCTAGAACCACCAGTTATTAAAGCTGTTGCAGTCATTTTAACCTCTTTATTCAATAAAATCTAAAACACTTGCACCCCAGGTAAAACCTCCTCCAAAAGCCACTAACAGAACTTTATCTCCTGAAGAGATTTTGCCTTTTTGATAGGCCTCACTAAAAGCCAAAGGAATAGAAGCTGCTGATGTATTGCCATAATCCTGCACATTTACATAAACATTGGAGAGAGGAAGTTTTAATTTTTTGGCCAAAGCTTCTATTATTCTAATATTGGCTTGATGAGGAATAAATAAATTAATATCCTGGGAAGACAAATTATTTTTGCTTAGGATCTCTTCACAAATACTGGCCATAGATCTAACAGCGTGCTTAAAAACCTCTTGCCCCTGCATCTGCACAAAATATTTTTCGTCTATAGACAGTCCTAGCCTGGGAGGATGACTCGAACCTCCACCAATAACTGATAATAAAGGTCCAAGAGAACCATCTGCTTTTAAACAAACATCTGTTATTTGAAAAGAATTTTCTCTTTTTTGCCCCGAAACAATAACTGCTCCTGCAGCATCTCCAAACAAAACACAGGTTGACCTATCTTGAAAATTCACTCTAGAAGTCAAGACTTCAGAAGCCACCACCAACACTTGGGCCTTTGGATTAACTAAACATATATTTCTAGCCAACTCTAAAGCATACAAAAAACCAGTACAGGCTGCGTTAATATCAAAACAGGGGATCTGATTCAAACCCAATTTAGTTTGCAACACAGTAGAGCCATTGGGCACATAGGCATCTGGCGTAAAAGTAGCCAAAATTATATGGGTTAGTTCTGCTGGATCCATTTTAGCCTGTTGCAGAGCCTGTTGACTGGCTTTTAAAGCCAAATCAGAACAAGTTTCGTCCTGTACCACGTGCCTTTTTTTTATGCCTGTTCTGGTGGTTATCCACTCGTCCGAAGTGTCCACCATTTGCTCTAAATCCTGATTGGTAAGTATTTTGTCAGGCACAAAATGACCTACACCTACTATATATGCAAAATTACTCATAACTCAGGCACTCTTTGGTTGAGATGTTTCAGTTGTTTTACAAAAAGACACCAATTCTTCATACTTGGCCAGACCATCTTCTAGGTGGAAATTGGCCTTGTTCTCAATAAAAGATGCAGCCATAAGTATAGCGTTTTTTATGGCCTTACTGTTGGATGCTCCATGACAAACAAGCGCAATTTTCTTTAGACCCAAAAGAGGGGCCCCCCCATATTCTGCATAATCAATTTTTTTGCCAAAACTTTTTAAAGCTCTACGGGCAATTAAAAAACCCAGTTGAGCTAAAAAACTTTTTTTAACTTCTTTTTTTAACAAATTAGTTAAAGACAGGGCCAAACCTTCCATGAGCTTTAAACAAACATTACCTACAAACCCATCACATACAATAACATCCACATTACCCTTAAATATATCTCTTCCCTCCACATTGCCCACAAAATTAGAAGGCGAGGCCTTAAACAACTCAAAAGTCTGTTTTACCAGCGAATTGCCTTTGCCCTCTTCTTCTCCAATAGTAAGTAGACCAATCCTTGGTCTGGTAATATCTAAAACATGTTTGGCAAAAATCTCTGCCATAAGGCCAAACTGCAGCAAATGAATGGGCTTACAATCAACATTGGCCCCAACATCAATTAAGATAACAGGATTTTTTTCTGTAGGCAATATAGAAGCTAAGGCTGGCCTTTCAATGCCTTTAATCCTGCCTACTGTAAACATCCCGCAGGCCAAAGTGGCCCCTGAATTGCCAGCACTTACCACTCCATCAACCTGTCCCTTTCTGGCCAGCACAAAAGCCTCTTGAATGGAAGAATTCTTCTTCTTCCTTAGGACCTCTGAAGGTTTTTCATCCATCCCCACTACTTCTTCTGCTGGATGGATCTGAATGTCTAAATCTTCTGCCCCCTCTTGAGCTACAATAGAAGCAATCTCTTTTTCTTTGCCCACCAAAACAAGGGAGATGTTTTTGGAACGAGCAGCAGCTATTGCTCCAGGGACCACCACTTCTGGACCATAGTCCCCACCCATGGCATCAACAGCTATACAAGGACTATTCATTATCCTCACGTCTCAAAAACTGTCTGCCCCTATACTTTCCACATGAAGGGCAAATAGTGTGAGGAAGAGTTGCTTCGCCACAAGAACAATACACAAAGTTCACCGCACTCAAATGATGATGAGAGCGTCTCATGCCTTTTTTGGATTTGGAAGTTCTCTTTTTTGGATTAGCCATTTTTTACCCCTTATTTATTTTTAATTGTTTAAATATGCTCAGCCTTGGATCTCCTGATTCTCTACTGCAATTACACTCCCCAAGATTTTGATTGTGACCACATTTGGGACATAACCCTTTACAAGACTCTTGACATAATTTTTTAACCGGCAAACTCAATAAAAATTGTTCCCACATAATTTGAAATATATTTAATTCAAAATGATCATCCACATAACGCAAAAGAGGCTCCCCTAGTAGCTCCTGCTCCTCTGGGTTGATCTGTTCAAAAAAATCAAAAGCATAATCTATCCCTATTTCTGCATCCTCTAAACAACGATCACACTCAAAAATAGCTTTTCCGCCCAACTTACCTGTCACGTAAAAACCTTTTTTTTGCGGAATAATTTTTATCTCCATTTGCAAGGGAACAGGCAACCTGAACTTTAAATCAAACTCAGAAACAAACTCTAACCACTCTGCGTCTGCTTCAAACAAAAAATCCCGCCCCTCTGACGGGATGTTTTTTAAATTTAACCAACCACTTGTCATACTTTAATCAAATTTAACCAGCCCAAAATTATTAACCCAAAAACCTTTGCCTACTCAAAAAATTAGCCAAAAAATTTTACCCAAAAACGAGTCAAGTAAATGTTGTCTATAGTGGGAATGGCTTTCTTGTCAAGAATTTAATACTTGCTATTTTTTTACAATCTGGATATAGTTTCCTTTTTACGTACAAAGTCAAAAACAAACAGGGAGGGTTATAGACATGTCCAGACGGTGTGAAATCTGTGGTAAAAGTCCTCTAGTGGGTAACAATGTAAGTCATGCTAACAATAAAACCAAAAGAAAATTCTTACCCAACTTACAAAAAGTAAGGACAGTATTGCCTAATGGTAAAGTCAGGAAAATTCGTGTTTGCACCCGTTGTATTAGAAGTGGCGCAGTGCAAAAACCTGCTCTTTAACAAATTTCGGGCAATCCCTGGATTGCCCGCACCTTAAAATCCCACCAACTACTACAAAAAATTACTATTTTTCCATGGATAGCATAGTTCTAGATTTTCACCTTAGACATCTTTAAACTACCAAAGAAGATAACATCCTTTAAAGATGATTAATAACGGCTAACTACCTATCAGGATGCGTAAATTTTTCCTGCTCAAAAGCGAAAAAAACTGTTTTTCCGCTAGTTATGCCTTAACGTAAAACTTATCTACTATCCACTATAAGGATAAATCCTAAAAATAAAATATTTATTGACAATACGTTATACGTGTAGTTACCTTAAAGATAGTAATTAATTACTATCTTTAATTTCAAAAACTTAAAAAGGGAAAATTATTCGTGTCTAGATCAAGCAAACATTTACCCGCAGAAGAACGGCGCAAATTAATTATTGAGACAGTTATAAAGCTATCTGCCCAGCAAAACCCTAAAAATCTCACAACTGAGGCCATAGCCAGACACATGAACGTAACCCAGGGGGCTTTGTTTCGCCATTTTTCAACCAAAGAAGCGATCATAAAAGCGACCATAGGTTGGATCGGGGAAAAACTAAAAGACATTATTGACGTAGCTCTAAACGAAAAGGGCTCTGTTTTATCTATATTAAAAAATATTTTTATGGCTCATGTGGATTTTATAGTAAAACATCCAGGAGTACCTCATTTAATGTTGGCAGAGTTACAACGTTCTGAAACTACCGAAACCAAAAGGCTCGTCAAAAGTTTTTTCACTTATTATAAAACTCATCTATATAATTTGTTTGAACAGGGAAAAACCTTAGGCGAGTTTAATCCTCAGATTAACAACGAAGCCGCTATAGTGCTTTTTATTGGAAGTATCCAAGGCCTTGTGCTTCAATCTTTAATAGTTGGCGACATAAATTATATCCGCCACAATGCGTCAAAAGTGTTTAGTATTTACCAACAAAGTTTAAGGAGTGCTCCATGATAAAAAAACGAACCCTGGGACTACTTGCAGTGCTTGCACCTTTGTTTGGACTTTTTATCTATGTAGCCCTGCATTCTGGTCCTCTTGCCCCAGTTTCTGTAGTATTAGCTACTGTGCAGTCCAAAAGCATATCTCCAGCTCTTTTTGGCATTGGTACCGTTGAATCTCGTTACACTTACCACATCGGTCCCACATTTAACGGACGACTAAAAACTCTAAACGTACACGTAGGTGAACAAGTAAAAACAGGTCAAGTTCTAGGGAAAATGGATCCGGTAGATATTGACGCTCGTATCCTTGCTCAAATTTCTGCTTTAAAACGAGCCCAAGCCAAACTAGCAGAAACCGTGGCCAATGAGAAATACTCTCAAACACAAGCCTTTCGTTATGTTCAATTATTTAAAAAAGGTGCCACAAGTAAAAACTTAATGGAACTTAAACAACGCGATTTTCTTATCGCTCAAGCAAAAGTAACAGCAGCCCAAGAAGAGATTGCTCAAATTCAAGCAGAAATTCAAGCCTTAAAAGCTCAACGCAAAAATTTGTTCTTAATTTCGCCAGTTGATGGTTTAGTAGTATCGCGCAATTTTGAACCTGGTAGTACAGTGGTAGCTGGTCAAACTATTTTAGAGATAATCAAACCAGACTATCTATGGATCAACACGCGCTTTGACCAAATTCATTCCCAGGGATTAAAACCTGGCCTGCCTGCAACAATTGTACTCCGTTCTCATAAAAACAAAAAACTACAGGGGCATATCCTTAGAATAGAGCCCTTAGCAGATGCCATTACAGAAGAAACCTTGGCCAAAATAGTTTTCAAACAAACACCTAATCCACTACCCCCAGTAGGGGAATTAGCTGAAGTAACTATTACCCTGCCAAGCCTTACTCCTGCCCCAATTATTCCCAATGCAGCAATTCATTATAAAAATGGCCAGATAGGTGTGTGGAAAGTAATAAAAAACAAACTCTATTTTACTCCCGTTGTTCTTGGGAAATCTGACCTAAAAGGTCAGGTACAGGTGTTGAAAGGCTTAAAAGTTGGAGATAACATAGTGGTTTATAGCGAAAATCCTCTAAAAAAATATAGTAAAATTAATATCGTTGAGCACATACCAGGGGTAGAATAATGATCAGTCTGGCAGGAAGAGACATACTGCATTCCTGGGGAAAATTTGTTTTTACAGGTATTGGTCTGGGACTGCTCATCGGAGTAACTCTATCTATGGCAGGCATTTATCGAGGCATGGTAGATGATGCCAAAGTGCTTCTAGACAATAGTGGTGCTGATCTATGGGTGGTTCAAAAAGATACTCTTGGTCCCTATGCAGAGTCGTCAAGTATATACGATGACGTCTGGCGTAGAATTCAAAGTATGCCTGGAGTAGAAAAAGCAGTTAACGTTACTTACCTTACTACTCAAGTACACCATGGACGCCACGATGTCCGGGCCATGGTAAGCGGTATAGCCCCTGGGGGACCAGGAACCCCAGGTTGGCCACCTTACCTGATAGCCGGTCGCCACATCACTCGCAGCCATTATGAAGCAGTCGCTGATATTGCTTCAAAATTTAAACTTGGAGAACGAATCCGAATTCGGCGTAATTACTATACTATAGTAGGCTTAACCAGAAGAATGGTCTCTTCCAGTGGAGATCCAATGATCTTCATTCCCTTGAAAGATGCTCAAGAGACCCAATTTTTAAAAGACAACGACGCTATTTGGGAGCAACGCAGACGAACTGCTGCCAATCCTAATTTTAACAAGCCCAATTCTCCTGGATTGCTCAATGCTATAATTGCCTCTCAAACCACTAATCCCTACGTCAACGCTGTTTTGGTCAGAATAAAACCAGGTTATAACCCAGAAAAAATAGCTCAAGAAATTCAAAGATGGAAGCGTTTTACAGTTTATACTCGGGCTCAAATGAAAGAAATTCTGGTAGGTAAACTAATAGCTACTTCTGCCAGACAGATAGCCATGTTTCTCATTATTCTTTCTATAGTAAGTTCTGCTATAGTGGCTTTTATTATCTATACTCTGACTTTAGGGAAAATTCGAGAAATTGCCGTGTTAAAGTTAATTGGTGCAAAAAATAGCACTATTATAGGTCTTATTGTGCAACAGTCCATAGCCCTTGGAGTAATCGGATTTGTCGTAGGAAAAGTTTCAGCGACCTTAATCATGGCACCTATTTTCCCTAAATACGTGTTGTTAGAACCACTTGACTCAGTTATGGGTTTTATAACCATTTTAATTATTTGCACATTATCAAGTATCATAGCCATCCGTGCAGCTCTAAAGGTAGATCCAGCTGAAGCCATAGGAGGATAAATGTCTAGCAAAGGCATTCTTATAAAAAACCTAAAAAAACGTTATGGTAGCGGTGATACAGCGGTAGATGCCTTAAAAAAAGTTAATATGCGTATTGCCCCTGGAGAAGTCGTTGGTTTAATTGGACCTTCTGGGTCTGGCAAAAGTACACTTTTAAAATGTCTTGGAGCAGTAATCGAACCTACAGCAGGACAAATGATGTTGGGAAATGAAATTATTTACGACAACGGATGGAAAGTTAAAGACCTTCGGGCTCTAAGACGAGATCATATAGGTTTTATATTCCAGGCACCCTATCTTATTCCCTTTCTAGACGTTACTGACAACGTTGCTCTCTTACCAATGCTGGCGGGAAAACCTAATTCTCAGGCACGTAAACACGCTCTGGACTTACTTACAGCCCTTGATGTGGCCCATAGAGCCAAGGCAATGCCTTCTCAATTATCAGGAGGGGAACAACAACGTGTAGCCATTGCCAGAGCCTTGGTAAATCGTCCCCCTGTAGTCTTGGCCGACGAACCAACTGCTCCTCTTGATAGTAAACGCGCTCTGGCTGTTATTCGAATTCTAAACAACATGGCTAAAAAATTTGAAACCGCCATTATAGTAGTCACTCACGACGAAAAGATCATCCCTACCTTTAAACGCATTTATCACATTCGTGACGGAGTGACCTACGAAGAAAAAGGCGCTGGAATCGAACCATAATCGTGAGGGAGAGTTCTTCCCTCACTAATTTTACTTAGAACGATCAACATAGCCTGTGTGCAATAAGTGGTGAGCAAGCTCACTTACTGGTTTTTCTAAAAATTCATTATAGACTTGGATAATTTCTGGATTTTCGTGAGATTTTCTAAATGGACACTCTTTATCATCCGTATTTAAAGCAGCAACTCGAGCTTTTACTGTCTCCAAAGTAGTAGGAATAGGTTGTCCACCACCGCCAATACATCCACCCGGGCAAGCCATAAATTCTATGAACGTATAGTCCTTAAATTCTCCCCCTTCTTTAATAGAATCACAGACCTTGCGAGCATTATTCAAACCATGAGCCACAGCGACCTTAACCTCCTTATCCCCTATCTTGATTACTGCTCGTTTAATCCCATCCAGAGTGCCAAGGTCTTCAAATTCTAGCTTTTCCAACGTAGAGCCAGTGATAAGTTCGTAAGCCGTTCGCAAAGCAGCTTCCATTACTCCACCTGTACG
>JAUZRP010000166.1 GCA_030950395.1 Desulfonauticus sp.
TAAAAAACAAAAGATCTTTAGCCTCTGCGATCTCTGCGTCTCAGCGGTGATTATAAATTACCCAATTATAATACGATACCGTATTTAAGAATACGTGTACTTAGGTTATAGCGATAATGTTTTTTGAAGCCATTTTTTGAAAACGACATCCTGAATCTGATAATTACCGTTTTTTACAATAATCTCTTTTTTTATAAGACTTGATAGAGCTCTTGTAACCAAAGAGCCGGTTTTCAGGTTAACCGATTTTAAAGAGTCCGCATTAAAAAGGTTGGCTCCGTTATTCAACAGGATCAGCTTTAAGGTTTTTTTTTGATTAATACTTAAGGTTTCCCATAAGATGGTGTGTTCCAGACTTCTCTTTTCTACGATTGCATTTTCCACCTGATTGATAATATCAGGGGAAAATCCTTTTTTTGCCGGTTTCTCCCAGAGGTGAAACAGGAAATTCTGGATATACATTGGATGGTTTTCAAATTTTGCTACAATTTCTTCTATAAGTTCAGCAGGAAGATGGACATTCTTCCGGCTGAATAGATTCTGAACCCAGGGGATGTAATTTTTTGTTTCTATTTTGCCTAAAGGAAAACTTTCTGCCAATTTATAAAATGCGCGGTTATTTGAGTTAAACATTTCGGTTATCAGGTGTTGTTGACTGCCTGAAAAAAGATAACAGATATTTGAGTGTTGCTGAATAAACGAGCGCAATCTTTTTTCAAAACCTTCTTCTGTGTAATTAGCAACTTCCTGGAATTCATCAAAAGCAATAACCAGTTTACGTTTTTGTGAATATTTTGAAAGAATATTCATCAGTTCTTCCAGCATTATTTTTTCATTAATTGCCTCAAAGGACGGTGAAACTAACGTGCCTCCTGTTGATGAATCTATACTTAAATTGAGTTTGATATTTTTAATGGCGCTACTGACTGATTTAAGGAGTCTTTCAAAATTTGATTCCAGTTGATTCAGGCCCTGAAAAGTTCTGGTGATAAAATCCTTTTCAGATATTGTTCCATACAACTCGATATGCATAGCTCCGATATTGAGATTCTTTTCCTTGATATCACAAAAAAGTTGCCGGATTAATGAGCTTTTCCCGTATCTTCTATGGGAATATAAAAGTACATTTTGAGACCCTTTTATATATCTAAGCAGTTCAGACAGTTCTTTTTTGCGATTGCAAAAAGACTCACCAATAACATAGTTGCTGTAGGCAAATGGATTTTTCATGTTTTACACCACGGGCTATACTGTTGGGTGTATTAAATTTTACACCTTTATAATTATACCTATTGGTGTAATATTTAATATATATTATATGTAATGTCAAGCATTGAAAAATAAAAAATTACCTCTCATCCAGGACATGACAAGGATGCTTAAGGCTATAAGAAGGAAACATACCTGACAGGCCCTTGTTGCCGGCCGTTTCACAAGAACACCATAAAAAGCCCCCAGTATAAGCCCGGCCATAAAGCCAAAGAGGTGA
>JAUZRP010000167.1 GCA_030950395.1 Desulfonauticus sp.
CATCCGGAGTTTGTTATTGAAAAAAAACCTGACGGACTTCCTTTTAATGTGCGTTCTCTTGTTAATAAAAACGGATATCTTAAAACTTTTCCGCATATAAATAATATGGATGGTTTTTTTTCAGTCTGTCTTAAAAGGAAAAAAATATCATAAAACTAGCAAAAATATCATTTTTCTTTATTTTATTCGTTCTAATTTTAATGGTAAGTGCTTATCTTACCTTAACGTTTATAATTAAGAGTGAGAATAAGGTTGTCGTCCCTGATCTTGTCGGAAAGGATGTGGTGTTAATCCTCGAAATGCTGTCAGATCTTGGACTTAACACAAAGATTAAAGGATCTGAGTACAGCGATAGCGTACCCAAAAACCATGTAATTTTTCAGGAGCCTGAACCTGGTTCTGAAATAAAGAAAAGGCGTGATGTAAGAATTATTATATCAAAGGGTACAAAAAGAATTTTGGTTCCGAATTTAAAAGGGCTTTCAATAGAGCAGGCTCGCTTAATTATAGAAGAAAATGGTTTGAGCTTAAACAAACTATCTAGTACATATAGCAAGAGTATAAAAAAAAATGAAATTATTTCTCAGTTTCCTTCGCCGGGAACAACGATTACGCGAGGAGAATTTGTAAACCTTCTCGTCAGCACAGGTATTAGACCAAATGCATATAAAATGCCTGATATCAAAGGGCAATCTCTCGAAGAAGCAATAGCCTTAATTGAGAGCTTTAATCTATTGCTTGGGGAGATAAAATTTCTTTTTATTGAAGAAAAGCCTGAAAATATAATTATAGACCAGGTGCCTTTATCTGGACATAAAGTAATTGATGGAACATATGTTAATATTACCATAAACAGGGAAGCAGGCAGAAAAGGCCAAAAATATTTACACAGCACAAAGGGTGTAACCCTTTTTAAATACAGGCTTAAATACGGATTTTTAAAAAGACATATACGTTTAAGATTAAACAGCTTTGGGGTCTCAAATGATGTTTTTGATAGTTTCATGAAACCCGGTGAAGAAATCTGGACTTTAATTCCAAGAAATAAAGACGCAACTGTTCTTCTGTATGAAGATGATAAGCTGATTAAAACTGAAGTTTTTGACTCATGGCAAAACGTAACTACTCAGGTTCAGAGTCCCAGGGTTCACG
>JAUZRP010000168.1 GCA_030950395.1 Desulfonauticus sp.
AGCCATTTAACTGCATAATTCTGAGAATCTTCCCTAAAAGTTTGGAGGCAGGACTAATCACACACTCTCTTTTATTTCGCATCTCATTGTTCATTATTGTTGTTAAACCGTTGGCTATAGTATCCATTAGATTTTCCTCGTTATTCATATTTTTTGAATCCAAGTTTTTTGGCTACTTCCCTAAAACAATGTCTACATAAATATAAATTATAACGTCGAATAACCGGACCATAAGATCCACATCTACTACATGGTCTTGTTCCTTTGCCATATTTTCTTTCTTTCTTAGGTTTCTTTTTTCCCATAGGAAATCCTCTCGTCTATACCACTTCAATTCCCAAAGCTTCTTTAACAAATACTATGGCTTCTTCAGGAGTCAAAATGTGCTTAGAGCCAATTCTGGTCTTTTTCATTCTCCGTTTTTTAACCCTGTATCCAGGGCGACTTAGAGATACACAGACGTCCATACCGAAAATTCCTATTTCAGGGTCATATCTAACTCCAGGAATTTCTATGTGTTCCTTTATGCCAAAAGAGAAATTGCCATATTCATCGAAACATTCTTTAGAAATTTTGCTATCCACTACAGGTAAGACTTTCTTTAAAAATTCTATCGCTTTTTGCCTTCTTAAAGTTACCATGCATGCTATGGGTTCTCCTCTTCTAATACCAAAATCCCTTATGGTTTTCTTAGCTTTTCTTTTACATGGATTCTGTCCCGTCAATTCCTTTAGAATTCTTGCGGCTTTTTCCAGTGGTTCTCCAGATTTTCCAACACTTATATTCACTACTACTTTTTCGATTCTAGGTTTAAGCATCGGCTGTTCCCAAGATTTGAGTATTTCCTCCTCAGCCAATTCATAGGACCTCCTGTAGAGATATAAGTGGCTTATTTTCGCCTATCACAAAAACAAAGTTTAAGATTGTTTGGAAATTGTTGCCCTTTTCGTCTTCAATTTTGACTAGGGCATTTCTTCTCTTCTTTCCTCTAACTTTCTCAATCTCAGTGATTCTTCCATAATTGCCAACGTTTTTTCCACCAGTAATTATGGCAAATGCGCCCTCTTTCAGAGGTAAGTATTCAAGAATTTCTCTTTCAGGCAAACTTATTTTTAAAACGTCAAATGTTTTGTAAGTATTTCCTTGAGAAATTTCTGAATCAGATGCTTTAATAAGAATATTTGAGCCATCGTGAAGGTTAAGTTGTACATGTCCCTTTTTTACAGTAGTCTTATTCTCGATTCTGCAAAGCTTGAATTTAGCTTCTTCCCTATCAATAGAGTGTAGAATTAAACCTTTCTTAGATGGCAAAATACGAAAACATTTATCGACTTCCAATATAGAAATAACGTCCATCAAACCTACAGGAAAATCGTCTTCACGTCTAATTTTTCCATCAACGTAAACTTTTCCACTAGAAACTATAGCTTTAGACTCTTTTCTCGTTTGTGCGAACCCAAGTATTTCCCGTAAAATTATGGCTAACGGTAGGCAATTTTCCAAAGAATGTGGTCCTGGAGAAGGTTTGACCGTCCATACGAATTCTTTTCGGTGGATCGGCCATGATCTTGGTGCAGGTTTGCGCTTTAAACTTGTGGATGCTCCTTTTTTACCCAAATTTATGCTCCCTCGCTTTTAGCCTTTCTTGTAATACTTTTCTTCTTTCTCGCTTTTTTCTTACTTTTTTCGCCATAGATTTTTTAACGGTCTTCTTTTTTCTTTTAGGTTTTTCTTTCACAAGCTTCTCTTCAATGATCTCTTCTTTTACTTCGAAATTTTTCTCTGGAGTTTTCTCCAAAACTTTTTCTCCTAAAAGGCGTCCAGTTTTCTTTCTTTCCAAAACTTTTTTACGCCATTTATCGTCCAAATTTAACTTTGTAATCATAACTTTTGAGGGGTGTATGGGAACAAATATGGTTGTTCCATCAACTTTCTCTCTTGTCAACCCTTCAACATAAATTCTATAATTTTTTCTATCTACACGCGTTATTTTTCCTTCAAATCCCTTGTGGTCCCCTCTCATAATGCGCACTGTATCACCCTTTCTAACCGGTAAACTTTTAACATTATGAGACGCTTTCAGCCCAGGTGAAAGAGGGGCTGCCATAAGTTTATGGCGGATGTGATCTGGAGCTTGATATAGTCTTTTTCTTTGTTTTGATGGTTTTGTTACAGGTTTTGCTATTTGCATTTTTCTTTCCCTCATATTATTATACTGGCTGCACTTGCTATTCTCGGCCATCTTTCAGCAGCTTCTTTTGCTACAGGTCCACGAATTTCTGAACCCTTCATTTCTCCATCTGGAGTTATTATCACTGCTGCATTGTCTTCAAACTGAATCCAGATGCCTTCAGCTCTTCTATATGGCTTTCTCTGTCGCACGATAACTGCTTGAAAGATTTTCTTTCTCATATCTGGGGATCCGTGCCTAACAGAAACTGTAATTCTGTCTCCCACAGCGGCAGAAGGATATCGTCGTAACCCTCCCTTGTAACCCATAACTTGGATTAGTCGTAACTCTCTGGCTCCTGTATTGTCAGCACATTTTAGAAGAGCCCCTGTGGGTAGTCCCCTCGAGATTTTAGGGCCATGTCCAAGCATTCCTTTGGCAATGAGGGCCCTTTGTCTTGCTTTTGCTGCCATCCTATTTCTCCTCCAGTTTTTCAACTACAACAAAGGATACGGTTTTGCTTATTGGGCGGCACTCAGCTATTCTTACACGTTGCCCTTCTTTGGCGTTTATACATGGAGGATTGTGGGATGGAATGTGGCTCTGCCTTCTCTCGTATCTCATAAATTTTGGGACGTAATAGAGATATTCACGTTTTACTATTACTGTTTTATCCATTTTTGCGCTTACAACGACACCGTCTAATACACGGCCTCTTATTGGTAAGTCTCCATGAAATGGACAGTTTCTATCGGTACATGTTTTCTTAGGTTTTTTAAAGGTTAAAGACATCACCAAAGTCTCCTAATACGTTTTTTGAGACGGTCTTCCGGTCTTCCCACGAGAAGTTTACCGTCTATTTCAACTATTGTTCCATCAGGAAATTTAAAATGAAAAATTGTAGCGTCTTTTACAACAGCCTTTTTCTTTCCTTCTTGTTCTATTATAAACATGTTCCTTGTTTCATCTATTACCTTTCCAGCTATTCCAACATAGCCAGAATGTCTGCTTTTCTTAACTTTTGTTTCT
>JAUZRP010000169.1 GCA_030950395.1 Desulfonauticus sp.
CAACATTAAACCCATTGCAAAAGTCACCACTCTGACATAACAACTAAATTCTTGCATTTTTTAACGCAATGAAGCAAATATTTCTCAGTAATGTATTTGAATGAGAAATATTTGTGGTTTTTATACTCTCAAAATTAAAAGCTAGGCCAAGGGTATTTTCTCGTCTCGTTGGCGTTAGCGTTAAAGAGTTTGAAGTTATTGCACAAAAATGTCTTCCGCTTTGGGATAAAACTAAAAATAAGAAAAAAGTATCAGGTCGACCTTACGGCCTTGGGGTTTTTGAGATGCATCTTTTATGTGTCCTTCTTTACTACAGAGCTTACATAAGCCAATTATTTCTAGGATTTTTATTCAACGTTGATAGTGCTTGTATTTGTCGTAGTATAAAACGACTTGAGCCAATCTTGGCTCAAGTCGTTACCATCAAAAAAGATCGTACCTTAACCGAAGAAGAGGTTACAAAAGCAATTGTTGACTGTACGGAGCAAAAAATACAGCGTCCAGGGAAAAAACAAAGGAAGTACTATTCTGGTAAAAAGAAGCTTCACACTTTAAAGACAGAGATTCGTATCTCTGATAAAGGTAAAATTTTATCCGTCTCTAATCCTGAGCCAGGGAGTAAACATGATTTTGCAATTTACAAAAAGCAACGACCACTTCATAGAAACTGTCATATCTATGCAGACAGTGGTTATCAGGGTTTAGATAAAAAACGCAGTAAAGTAAGTATACCAATAAAGAAACCTAGGGATAGAAAATTAACTTCCGAAGAGAAAAAATACAATAGAGACTTATCTTCGTTTCGAGTCAGAGTAGAAAACAAGATTCGTCAGCTTAAGATATTTAACATACTTTCCCAAACTTATAGAAACTTCTGCAAAGGATATAAGATAAAAATGAATATAATTGCAGGCATTGTTAATCTAAAAGCAGGCTTTTAGAAGTTATTTGATCGAACCGTAGTTTATTAAAACATAAAATAATTAGAACCATCGTTAAAATTTAGCACGATCGGGACTTTTGCAATGGGTCTATTATCTACTTCTTGTCTATTAGCGAGCGAACACACAGTGTGCGTGGCAACCGCAAGTGATAACAGTATCGCTTCACTCGCTCAAA
>JAUZRP010000017.1 GCA_030950395.1 Desulfonauticus sp.
AGGGTATAAACCTGAATTATTATTTCCCAAAGGTTTTTAGAAATTTTGATTTTTTTAAAAAAAGATTCGGTGATGAATTTATTGAGATTATTGGAATTAAAAAATTGGCAGACACTGGAAAATCAAATACTTTTATGCCAACGGTAGGAATTTTAGCGTCTTTTGTAGATGAGATGGGTGGAGCATATTATAGTGATCCTGTATTTTTAGATGGAAGATGGGTAGAGCAATGTCTTTTGTAGTTTATTGTAATATTTTGAGTCACATACTATTGCAATCTAAAGATGAGCATATGGAAACTGGAGAAAAATACGAGACTATTTGCCAAAGAAATGTAAATGAATTTTGGAGCGAGATAGGAAAAAATGATCCTCAGATTAAGGGATGGATTCACGAATATGTTAAAGAAGCCTTATTTGTTTACTCGGAAAGGAAGAAACTATTATCAAATGCTAAAAAATGGTTTTAGTGATAAAAGATAGTTCTAATAATGTTAGATATTATGAATAATTTTGCCTGCTAGTTAGATTCCAATTACATCCTGTAGCTTAAAACCATACAAAAAATTATTCCAGATACCGCTTGTATTCCTTTGTGTATCTCTTTACAAACCATTGGAGAAATATCTTATCATCTTTTTTGACCTGTGATCTTTCTAGTGAGTTGTAGTAGCTGTTTCTGTTCTCATATGGAATATCAAATAGAGGATATTTTTTTCTATTCAATACAAAATTCATTACGAGTCTTGTGATACGGCCATTTCCATCTCCAAAAGGATGTATCGTTACAAGTTTTAGATGTACAAGTGCAGCAACCTCTACAGGATGAAGATTATCTTTATTCTTTTTGTACCACTTGAAAAATTCTGTAAGCATAGGACATACCTCTACAGGAGATGGTGGCACGAATTTACTTCCGCTTATTCCCACCCGATATTTTCTTATGCTTCCAGATATGTCGGGTTTTGTTTTATTGAATAGAGTCCAGTGCCAATCAAGCATAACTTTCAATGTAAGGTCTTTTTTGAATTTTAGCACATCATAAAATAGATCTCTATGTGCTTCTGCCTCTTGAACATCTCTCATGGGTTTACTTTTTGGAGTAATTCCTTTTTCCAGCAGATCAGCAGTCTCTCTTAGGGTTAGAGTTGAGCCCTCAATTCGTTGCGTATCATATGTAAATCGTGTGGTAAAGTTTTGCAGATTCTTTTCTTTGATTGATTTTGGTAAGACTTTGT
>JAUZRP010000170.1 GCA_030950395.1 Desulfonauticus sp.
GGGTCAAAAAACATCTTATCAAATAGCTCCTGAGCTGCTTTTCTTGTAGCTGGCTCTCCTGGTCTCATAACTTTATAGATTCTAATTCTTGCTAAATCATTCTCATTTTCTATTGGTTGGCCATCCTCTTTTTCTGTCTGTTTTAAAATTTTAAGAGCCTCTATATCTTGATGAAATGCTCTTAAAATTCCATCATCAACTCCTGGAGCTAAATCATCAACTATCTTAAACTCTCTAACACCGCTTTCTATTATCTTTTTAAGTTTTACATCATTTAAAATAGTTAATGTATCAAAAATAATCTCTCCTGTTACTTGATCATAAACTGGTTCTGCTAAATGTCTATCCATTAAAACATCTAATGGATATTCAACATACTCTACCTCTTCTTGAAGTTTTTTTAATCTTCTCTCAGTCAGCCTCTTACCTGCTGCAATTAAAACTTTACCATTTTCATCTTTTATATCCCAATCTAATTTACCAGGCTTTAACTGTGAAGTTGGCATTAAAAACATATTATCTTTTACTATAATGTCAATTAGAGGATAAAACATTTTTAAGATATCCTCTTTTGAATAATCCATTGCTCTAAGAAGCAGAGTAACTGGGACTTTTCTTCTTTTATTTACTCTTACATATAAAACATCTTTTACATCATACTCAAAGTATATCCAACTACCTCTATCTGGGATAATCTGTGCAGAATATAGAAGTTTATTTGAATTTTGAGCCTCTTCTTGTTTAAAAATTACTCCTGGACTTCTATGAAGCTGATTTACTATAACTCTTTCTACTCCGTTAATAATAAAGCTTGTTCTTTCTGTCATTAAAGGAATATCTCTAATAAATAGAGTTTGCTCTTTTATATCTTTTATACCTATTTTTTCTCCAGTCTTTTCATCTCTTTCATGAAGGATTAATCTAACTTTTATTTTAATAGGGATAGAGTATGTAAGAGATTTTTCCATACACTCTCTAACTGTATATTTTGGTTTTTTAAACTCAATTCCAACATACTCAAGCGTTATTCTGTTTTGCGCATCACTAATTGGAAACATAGATTTAAACACTCTATGAATACCGCTCTTTTCTGGTTCTTTTAAATTAATAAAGTCTTGAAAAGAGTTTTGCTGTAAATGTAATAAATTGGGAATATCAAGTATTTGCGGGACTTTTGAAAAGTCAACTCTTAATCTATTTGCTGATTTTAACTGATTTAACATGGGCTCTCCTGGGTGAGAAATTTGTAGATTTTTTCTAAAACATTAGTGTAACATAAAAAAAAAGAAAAAGCAAGGATTATTTTACTTCTACTTCTGCACCTGCTTCTTCTAATTGTTTTTTGATCTCTTCTGCTTCTTCTTTGCTTACACCTTCTTTAATTGTAGATGGAGTCTCATCTACCATAGCTTTAGCTTCTTTTAATCCAGCACCTGTAATTTGTCTTACAACTTTAATTACATTAATTTTCTTAGCACCTGGTGCTTTTAAGATAACATCAAACTCAGTCTTCTCTTCTGCTGCTTCACCACCTGCTGCACCACCACCTGCTACTACTGTTGGTTGAGCTGATACATCAAACTTCTCTTCAAAAAGTTTAACTAATTCATTTAGCTCTTTTACTGTTAAGTTTTCAATAGTTTCTAAAATTTGTTCAAATGTACATGCCATATTTACTCCTTTAATCTTCTTGTTTTTTTTCTATTAATTTATTTAATCCCCATGCAAATTTTGCAATTGGAGCTTTCATCATAAATGCAACCATTCCAAGTAACTCATCTTTAGTTGGAAGTTTACTTACCTCTTCAACATAAGCAGCATCTTTTACTTCACCTTCAATTACTGCACCTTTGATTTTAAAATTATCTTTAAAATCTTTTGCATGTTTAGTAATAATTTTTGCTAATGTAATTTGGTCTTCGCCCCAAATAAAGATGTTATTCTCTTCAAAATCTGCTTCAATTCCATTGTTTTTAAAAGCAATTCTAGCAAGTGTATTTTTTACAACTCTTGCTTTACCATCTGCTTCTCTTACTGCTTTTCTTAAAGCCTCTAGATCTTTTACACTTTGACCTTTAAAGTCAGCATAAAATACGCTCACTTCATTTGTGAACTCTTTGCTTAGCTCTTCTACTACCTGTTTTTTTAGCTCTTTTTTCATAAAACTCCTTTCACTTAGACTCGGCAGGAGATTAAGGCAAAAGCCGCCTGCTTTCTAAGTCATTTAGACTTAGGCAAAAGCCTATTTATATTCAATTAACTCATTTACATCTAATTTTACGCTTGGACTCATTGAAAGAGACAGCGCTGCATTTTGAATATATCTTCCTTTTGAAGATGCTGGTTTCATTTTATTGATTTTTTCTACAAATGCTTTTGCATTTTCAAAAATTTGCTCAGCACTAAAACTTGCTTTTCCAATCATTGCATGCATATTACCTTTTTTATCAACTCTAAAGTTAACCTGCCCTGCTTTCGCATTTTTTACTGCTTTTTCAATATCTGTTGTGACAGTTCCTGTTTTTGGGTTTGGCATAAGACCTTTTGGGCCTAAGATTTTACCAAATCTTCCAAGTTTACCCATCATGTCTGGAGTTGTAATTAAAATATCAAAATCTAAATTTCCACTTTTAATCATATCTAAAATTTCTTCTTCTCCAACTATATCTGCACCTGCATTTTTCGCAATTTCAGCCTTTTCATCTTTTGCAAAAACTGCTACTTTTACCTCTTTACCAGTTCCATGAGGTAAAACAACACTACCTCTTATCATTTGATCTGCATGTCTTGGGTCTACTCCAAGTTTAAGAGCAATTTCAACACTCTCATCAAATTTAGCAGATTTAAGCTCTTTTACTTTTTCACTTGCTTCTTTTAAAGAGTATACATCTTTATCTATCTTTTTTAATAGTTCTAAATATCTTTTTCCATGTTTTTTTGCCATTTTCACTCCTACGCAAATTTTTTTGCTTCCACTATTTTAGTGGTATTAATCTACTATTTCAATTCCCATACTTCTTGCACTTCCCGCAAGAGTTTTCATTGCAACTTCTACATCATCTGTATTTAAGTCTGGTAATTTCTTCTCTGCTATCTCTCTTAACTGAGCCTTTGTTATTTTTGCAACTTTATTTTTAAGCGGGTTGCTACTACCTTTTTGAATACCTGCTGCTTTTTTTAAAAAGTCTGTTGCTGGTGGTTGTTTTGTAATAAATGTAAAACTTCTATCAGCATATACTGTAATTTCAACAGGAATTGTAAAGCCCATCATATCTTTTGTTTTTTCATTAAATGCTTTACAAAACTCCATAATATTAATACCTCTTTGACCTAAAGCTGGCCCTACTGGAGGTGATGGATTCGCTTTTCCTGCTGGTATTTGAAGTTTTAATGTGTCAACTACCTTCTTTGCCATTTTCTTCCTTTTATACTATTTTTTCTACTTTAGTGTAGTGAATCTCCACTGGTGTGCTTCTACCAAAAATGGTAACATTTAATTTTAGCATCCCTTTATCATAGTCAAAGTCTTCAACTTCACCAGTAAAGTTAGCAAATGGACCATCAATGATTCTTACTACCTCATTCTCTTCAAAGCTAACTTTTGGTTTTGGTGCTGCTTTTTGTTTAGCTTTTTCAATAATCAGATCAATATCCTCTTTTTTTAGTGGAGTTGGTTTTTTTGATTCACCAATGAATCTACCAACTTTTGGAAGAGATTGAATTTTATGCCATAAATCCGTATCTAAATCAGCCTCTAAAAATACATAACCAGGATAGATACTTCTTTCAAACAATCTTTTTTTACCATTTTTAACTTCTATAATCTCTTCTGTTGGCACAACAACATCACCAATTTTATCATCTAATTTAAGCTCTTGCTTTAAATTTTCAATAGCTTTTTTTACAGAAAGCTCGCTTCCTGAATAAACCTGTAATGCGTACCAATTCATATCTATCCTTACAGAACTGTTTTTAAAATTCCACTCATAATTAAATCAACTAAACTTAAAAACATAGTTACAACTGCAACAATTGAAACAACTGCAATAAGTCCCTGTCTTACTTCTGTAAATGTAGGGAATATAACTTTTTCAAGCTCTCTTTTAGCCTCTTTAATATAAGAGAATATATTTTTTATCTTTTCCATTGTTAACCTCTTCCAAAAATTGGCTTAGTGGCAGGGCAGGAGGGACTCGAACCCCCAACAAGCGGTTTTGGAGACCGCCGCTCTACCATTGGAGCTACTGCCCTGTGGAGCGGGCGACGGGACTCGAACCCGCGACCCTCAGCTTGGAAGGCTGACGCTCTAGCCAACTGAGCTACGCCCGCTCATTTAAACTCTCAAAAAGAGCTTAAATAAGAGGGAAGCCCTCTTAAAGTTTTGATTCTTTATGAATTGTATGTTTATTGCACCACTTGCAATATTTTCTAATCTCAAACTTTTCAGGATGTTTTCTTTTCTCTTTTTTCGTATGGTAATTAAATCTCCCACACTCTGTACATTTTAGATGGATAATCTCTCTCATCTTTTTCCTTTAAAACTAAGGGAAAAACCCTTATTCGATAATTTTAGTAACTACCCCAGCACCAACAGTTCTACCACCTTCTCTGATAGCGAATCTTGTTCCTTCTTCTAGTGCAACTGGAGCAATTAGCTCTACTGTTAATTTTACGTTATCTCCTGGCATAACCATCTCTACACCCTCTGGAAGTGTAATACTCCCTGTTACATCTGTTGTTCTGATGTAGAATTGTGGTCTATATCCATTAAAGAATGGCTTATGTCTTCCACCCTCTTCTTTTGTCAATGCATAAACTTCTGCTTCAAATTTTGTATGAGGTGTAATACTTCCAGGTTTTGCTAATACCATTCCTCTTTCTACTTCATCTTTTCCGATACCTCTTAAAAGTACCCCTACATTATCACCAGCTTGAGCTTCATCCATCTCTTTTCTAAACATCTCAATACCAGTAACTTTTGTAGTTCTTGTCTCTCTAAATCCAACGATATCTACATCATCACCTAAATGTAATGTTCCTCTTTCAATTCTTCCAGTAACAACAGTACCTCTTCCTGAAATTGAGAAAACATCTTCAATTGGCATTAAGAAATCTTTTTCAGTATCTCTCTCTGGTGTTGGAATATACTCATCAACTGCATTCATAAGCTCCATAATTTTTTCACTCCACTCACCAAGTTGACCAGCTTTAACTTCTTCAAGTGCTTTAAGTGCTGATACTGGAATAACTGGTGCATCATCACCATCAAATTCATATTCACTTAAAAGTTCTCTAACTTCCATTTCAACTAACTCTAATAACTCTTCATCATCCACCATGTCAACTTTATTTAAAGCTACAACAATTCTTGGAACTCCAACTTGTCTTGAAAGTAGGATGTGCTCTCTTGTTTGTGGCATAGGACCATCTGTAGCTGCAACAACTAAAATAGCTCCATCCATTTGAGCTGCACCAGTAATCATATTTTTAACGTAGTCTGCGTGCCCTGGACAGTCAACGTGTGCATAGTGTCTATTTTCAGTTTCATACTCAACATGAGAAGTGTTAATTGTAATACCTCTTTGTCTCTCTTCTGGTGCATTATCAATTTGGTCGTAATCTTTCATCTCAGCAAAACCTTTTTGAGCTAACACACCAGAAATTGCTGCTGTTAAAGTTGTTTTTCCATGGTCAACGTGTCCAATAGTACCGATATTAACATGCGGTTTTGTTCTTTGGAATTTTTCTTTTGCCATTTCATTCCTCCATTTTAATTTTTTTATAGGAAGCTTAAAGCCTCTTTTGAAATTATATCATAATTTTCATAGCTCTTTATGAACTCCAACAAGGCCTTGCTGGAGCCCATAGCCGGGATTGAACCGGCGACCTCTTCCTTACCAAGGAAGTGCTCTGCCACTGAGCTATATGGGCGGCAAAAACACTGCTAGCAATGTTTTAAACAAACATTAAATTATTCTTTGGGATACTTGAGCAGACAATACGTAGTATGCTCAGCTCCCAGTTTTGGGTTAATGGAGCGGGCGACGGGACTCGAACCCGCGACCCTCAGCTTGGAAGGCTGACGCTCTAGCCAACTGAGCTACGCCCGCATATAAACCCTAACAATGGTGGTGGGGGCAGGATTCGAACCTGCGAAGGCGAACGCCAACGGGTTTACAGCCCGTCCCCTTTGGCCACTCGGGAACCCCACCTTTTTAACTGGTCAAACGCTGAATGGAGCCGGCGAAGGGACTCGAACCCCCGACCTGCTGATTACAAATCAGCTGCTCTAGCCAACTGAGCTACGCCGGCGTTTGGATTGAAATTATAATCAAAAAAAATTTTGATGTCAAGAAAAAAAAGAGTGTTCGATAAAAAAACATAAAAAATAATAAAAATGTTTTTAATTAAGGTGTTTCAATTTTTTATTTTATAATGATGATTTTATTTTGTATTATGTTGATTAGTCCAAATAATAATACCAACATTAAACGAGGCTAAAGCCTCTACTCCTTTTATATTGTCATTTCTGGAGCAGGAACTTTAGTCCCGATTAATTAAAAGGACTTTTTATAGGATTGTCTTTTTGTATTAGTATAATTTATCGTTTATACATCATCTCCTTTCTCAAAATTTATTTAGTAGTAATATATAAAGAAAACTTCCAATAAAAACTGATAATAAAAATTTTCTAAAAAGTAAATGCAAAATAACAGTTATACTTATTCCAATAAGTTTATACTTTAATTCATTTAAATTTGAATTTTCAGGAAAGAGCATATATAACGTTAAAATTGTAAGTAAAACGGTAGGAAATTCATCTTTTAAAAATAAAAATTTTTTATAGTGTTTTTTAAAAAACATAAAAGGTAAAAATCTCGTAAGTAAGTTTGCTATTGCTCCAATAATTATTTCAAGCATATTTATACCTTAAATAAATAATTAAAAACGAAAAAAGAATTGAAAAGATTAAAATATTTTTAACTTCTAAGAAATAAAAAATAAAGAAAGATATAGTTCCTAAAATTATAGGAAAGAAGTTTTTAGTTTTTAGAAAATTCTCAATTAATATTACTACAAATAAACTAATTAAAATAAAATCAAGGCCTTTTAACTCAAAATTAATATGTTGAACAAAAACAACTCCACAAATTGTTCCTATTATCCAGTATAAGTGATTTAATATAGAAACATATAACTCATATTTTGGGTCATTTTTTTGATAAGTTAGAATGGCAAAAGTTTCATCTGTAAGAGCAAAAATTTTATAAAAATGATTTTTGTATCTATCTAAAAAAGCTAGAGAATAAAAAAATTGTCTAAAATTAAGCAAAAACGATGTAATGAAAATATCTAATAAAGACAATTTCTTATATAT
>JAUZRP010000171.1 GCA_030950395.1 Desulfonauticus sp.
GAGCCCATCAGATTAACTGTGTAAACCATAAACCTCATACTAAAACCTTAAAGGTATTTTACTAAAATATCTTTGAAAAATATCACAAGTTGTGGATAAATTTCCGACCAGTTTCTAATTCTACTACTTTTCCATTTTTCCATTACCTCCTGAGTTGAAGTAAAAAGGAGTTTAAAGGCTGATTCTTTTGAAGGGAAAGAGCCTTTTTGTTTTGTTTGTCTTTTTATGATAGAATTTAAAGATTCTATCGGGTTAGTGGTATAGATGAGCTTTCTGAGAGCTTTTGGATACTTAAAAAAAGTAGAAAGCTCATTCCAGTTTCTTTTCCAGGAATCATAGATATGAGGATATTTTACAGACCATTTTTCATTAAAGTATTCAAGATTTTGAAGTGCAAGTTCTTCAGTATCTGCCTGATAAATTGATTTTAAATCTTTAGAAATTTCTTTTCTGTTTTTATATGATACAAATTTTAAAGAATTTCTAATCTGATGAACTACACATCTTTGTATTTCAGCTTTAGGATATACTGCTTTTATAGCTTCGTTAAATCCGTTAAGTCCATCTATTGAAAAGATTAAAACATCATTCACACCTCTGTTTTTTATCTCATTAAGAATTGATAACCAATATTTTGATGTTTCAGCTTCTTCGGCTATCCATATACCTAGAACATCTTTTTTACCCTCTAAATTAATCCCAAGCATTATATAACAAGCTGTATTTTTTATTACTCTATCAACTTTAATTTTTAATACAGTAGCATCCATAAAAATAATTGGATATATCGGCTCTAACGGTCTATTTTGCCATTCTATTGCTTTTTCTAATATTCTCTCTGTTATATTTGAAATTGTTTCCGTTGAGAGTTCATATCCGTATAAATCATCCAAATGATTTTGAATATCTTTTACACTCATTCCTTTTGCATATAAAGATAAAATTAAATCTTCTGTTCCATCTAACAATCTTTGTCTCTTTTTTACAAGTTTAGGCTCAAACGTTGAATTTCGGTCTCTTGGAATATTCACTTCAATCTCTCCATATTTGGATTTTAAACTCTTTTTAGAATATCCGTTTCTGTAATTCCCATTATCTGATTTTTTATTCTTTTCATATCCAAGATGAGATGTCAATTCTCCTTGAGTTGCAGCTTCAATCATCTCTTTGATTAAAACTTTAAGTTCATTTTCAAGCTCTTCCATTGTTACTGGATTTCCTGATTCTAATCTTCTTCTATACTCTTCTATATTTAAAATTCCCATCTGCAAATCCTTTCTTTCTCTCTTTATTTTAACAACTTATTCAAGGATTTACACAGTTTTCTTGAGGGAGCC
>JAUZRP010000172.1 GCA_030950395.1 Desulfonauticus sp.
CTTCCATCATCTCTATATCAGCATAAAACCAATCAATATCATTATATTTTTCCAAAAAATATATTCCGCGTTCTAAATGCCAGGGTTTCCATAGATCATCACTATCTAAAAAAGCAATCAAATCTCCTTTAGAGTGTTTTATTCCATAGTTTCGAGCTCCTGATGGTCCTTTAGCAAATTCGTTTTTAAGATATTTTATTCTAGAATCTTTTTCAGCAAGACTTTTTACTATATCTTCAGTATTATCGGTGCTTCGGTCATCTACAACCAACAATTCCCAATCTTTAAAATTCTGATTTATTACAGATAAAATAGCTTCTTTAACTAAAGAAGCACGATTATATGTCGGAATGACAACAGATACTAATGGCATTATATCTCTCTCAATCTCAAAAGCTTTCTCAACTTATATGAATAACAAATCTTAGCCCACAAAGGTATTTTAGGGACACTCTCTACATAACCTAACTCTTTTAATAAAGGACCACATATTTCATAAACTCTATAAAGTTCAAGCTTATTTAATAATATATCATCTCCCACACTCCCTTTCGAAAAAAAACCATCAGGTTCTATACTTGTCGTACGAATACTATCAAATTTTTTATTTCTTTTCACATTTTCTAATGCATATTTTTCTATTATTTTACAAATTGAATCTTCGCTAAAAGACAAATCCAACCAATTAAATATAGAAGATAAAACATCTTTTGTATTTGTTCTTAAATCTTCATAACGCACTTCTAAATAAGAGGATTTAGGTAAACTTTTTCCAAAACTTCTTGCGTTGGAAACAAAATTTTTCCATATAATTGCTGCTAGTGTAGGAGAAACATATTTATTATTTTTTCTTGATACGCGCATTAAAGATGCAACCATATGTCTAGCATCTCTAATAATATGAATGATCTTTGCTTTGGGAAAGCATTTACAAATAAGAGGTAAAGACATTGCATGTTCTGGAGTCTTTTCTAAAAAAAATTCAAAATCTAAATCATTGTCTTTTAAAATTGGTTTTATAAATTCGACAAAAAGAGCTGCTATCAATTCAAACTTCTTCTCTTCAGGCCAATAAGAATCAAGGCCCACTTTGCGCCAATCGTCTCTTTGGTCATAAAAATCTAAAAATCTTTGAATAGCAGAAAAGAAATGCGTTTCTTGTCCTGTAATTATTTTAGGATGAGACGCTAACAAAGCTTGTAGCCACGTAGTTCCACTTCTAGGAGCACCTACCAAGAAAATAAAATTAAAATTTTTTTTCACACAATCCTTGAAAATTTTATCCATTCCACTGTCCGATCAATTGATTCTTCTTTAGAGCAAACTAAGTTATAAGAAAGCTTATTTTTAAGCTTTTCAATACTTAGCACCGCATCTCTTCCCCCGCCCATAATCACTAAATTTTTTGCATTATCCTCAACAGGGGAAAATTTAGGAAGGCTTCCCGCGCCAACTACCTTTTTAGCTAATTCTTCCACCGCTGGAATTTCCAAAATTTTTCTAGGCAATATCCCTATAGGGTCTGTTTGTATAACTTTTCGAGCAAAGGCTTTAAATTCTGAAGAAGTTATTAAGTTTTTTATATTATGCAAATAGGTTGCGGGGAGGGACTCCGCCTTTGGAGCACGTTCATTTGCTATTGGTATATCATTTATATCTATCGGGAGGCCAAGTCTTTCTATCATTAAGCCATAAAAATTACGCCAACTCATGAAATCTTGTTCGCCTAGGTTAAAAACTTCTCCGGCAACATCTTGAGGTTCTGCATAAATAGCTGAGATAAAAGCTTCAGCCACATTATCTACATAAATCATATCACAGGGAGTATCAGGATCCCCACGCCACGCAAATCTACCTTCAGCCATAGCTTGAATAGGATTTGTCACAAAGGTAAAACCAAAAGGGCCAAAAACTCGTGCCGGCCTGAATATCACCGCAGGAAGACCTTTTTTGGCATAGTATTGCACCACCCCTTCTGCCTTGGCTTTGCTTTTTCCATAAATATCCCCGGGATCCGGACGAACAGGAGAAGATTCGTCTATTAAACCGCTTTTTTTTGAACCGTAAACTGCCATGGAGCTTACATGAATGAAGAGCTTAACTCCCTTTTTAAGGGCTGCTCTAGCAAGTTTTCTGGTACCATCTACTGTAACGCGAAAAATCCTCTTCGGATCACCATAAGCAGTTCCTACAGCACAGTGAATAACTACATCGCAACCTTCCACCAGTTCATCAAAATTTTGAGACTTCTCTAAATCAAAAGGGACCATCTCTACCTTAAGACGCGCTAATCTCGCTGCTTTCCCGGGATTACGCACCACCGCCCGCACATCCCAATCTTCCCTTAAAGTCAAAATCTCTGCCACGCGACAGCCGATAAAACCTGTGGCTCCGGTAATCAGGACTTTCGGCCTTTTTTTCCAATGAATAGGTGAGTTTTGCCTCTTATCCGGCGGAGTAACCCATGACTTTTTAAGTGGCTTTACATTCTGATAACATTCCTCTATTAGCTTTACAATGGGAAGAGTGCTTTTGCCCGAAAGGAGAGGTTCCCTTTTTTCGATAATAGCCTTTATCCAGTCATCATATACCTTAGCAAAGGTCTTATACCATGATTCATCTTCTGGATAATCCTTCCATTGTGCCTGAAAAATGAATTCCTTTTCTTTATCAACCTTAAAATCTTTCAGTTTAAAATTGCTTTTTGGGATTATTTTTATTTTAAAGCGTTCAGATGGTGAAAAATTTAATATTGCCTTCTCACATTCAATCTCAAAAACGCCTCTTGTTTTTCTTGTACGGGCAAAATCAACTTTGCCAATCACAGGCTGCCCTTTATATTGAAATTCAAGCTTTAAAGTGCAATCAGCCTCAATCCCTCCCAGGGCATCGTCTTGGTATTCAAGAAGCTGATATTGATCACCAAAAAGTTGAAACAAAAAATCCAAAAAATGAGGCCCAAGATCCATCAAAACCCCGCCGCCGGCAAGCTCTTTTTTCATATTGCCAAGAGAAGCCGCCGGCCAGTTATAAAAGCTGCCCCCTTCAATATGAAACCCCTGCACCTTACCGTAAACCTCAGCATCAATAAGGCCCTTTAAAAGGCGGAAGCTGGGATAAAGACGCCTGAAAAACACCACCGCTAGGGCTAACCCCTTCTTCTCGGCGAGCTCTACCATCTTCAAGGCATCTTCGTAATTGGTGGCCATGGGCTTTTCCACCAGCACGTGCAGGCCCTTTTCCATAAGCTCAAGGGCGCAAGGGGCATGGTGAAACGGCGGGGTGGCAATAACCGCGCCTTCAATTTGCGAGAAATCAAGCTCTTTTACGTCTCGAAAGACCTGCGGCACATTATAGCCCTTGGCAAAAAAACTTGCGCGCTCTAAGTTGGGATCCACAATGGCTACCAGATCTATTTGCGTATGCCCGGCTAATACAGGGAGATGAAGTTGCTCAGCAATAGCCCCACAACCAATAAGCGCCGTCTTAAGCTTCATGAGAGTCTCCTAATAAATTTTCTGAAAGGTAATGATAATAAAAAGATCGAAAAAGTTTTCCATTTCTTAAAGTCCCAAGGATTAAGATATAAACCTTTTAAGAAATACTTATAAGCTGAGTTATAATCTTTTATTTTCAAGAAAGAATTATAAGCCAGATTCCAAAAATAAACATCCGCTTTCTTTTTATTTAAGAATCGTCTTATTTCACTTGACACTTCAAAAGAATTTAAAATTTTATCATAATATTGAAGCAAAGAATAAAAATTCTTTATAGCCTTAGATATATCATGCTTTTGATAATCTAACGTATTATAGTCATGCACATACCATATAGAATGCATAGAAGGATAAAAAGAAAAAGAAAAACCCTTATATGCCATATGATGTACTAAAAAACAATCTTCACATACTCTCAAATCTTCTGGATAGAGTACTTCATTAAATACATTTTTTCTAGAAAGCATTGCCTGTGTATTACAAATAAAATTACTAAAAGATAAATGAAAAAGATCTCCTGAAAATTTATATAAGTCAGGCCTTACAAAAAAGCCGGGAGTTTTCTTATAATTAGACAAAAAGAATTCTCTAATTTTTTTACCCGTTTCAAGGTCAACCATCACAGCCCCTGCAGAGACAATATCTATATGAGAATAGTTTTCTAAAACTTCCAATAAATTTTCCAAATGTTCATGGACCCACGCGTCATCAGAGTCTAGTAAACTTATATAATCGCCCTTTGCGGATAGAATCCCACTATTTCTAGCACCAGACACCCCTTTTGTGCGAAAATTTTTAATATATTTGATACGCTTATCTTTTTTAGACCATTTTTTAATTAACCTCTCTGTATCATCTTGACTATGATCATCAACTACAATAAGCTCGAAATTAGGATAAGTCTGTCTTAAAACAGAAGGTATGGATATTTTTTCTAAAAAATATTTTCTATTATAAGTTGGGATAATTACTGAAATTAACGGCTTATTTTTTAGCATATTTAGACTGGAGGCGATATTGTTTAAGCATTCCTAAATGAAAATAAAGCCATTTA
>JAUZRP010000018.1 GCA_030950395.1 Desulfonauticus sp.
AATAAACAACAGACTTTTAGTTCTTGAGGGGTTTGCTTTTGCGCCTTCAGTTGCTAAAAGAGACTATATGTTTGAATTAGAAGCCATACTCAGGTCGGTAAAAATTAAATAAAAAAAGCCAACGCAAGTGCGTTGGCTTTTTTATAAAACGAGTTTGAAAACTATTCTTTTTTTTCTTTTTTTACCGTATCAGTATCATCGTCTTCTTTACTGGCATTTTTAAATTCTTTAATACCACTACCAAGACCTCTCATAAGTTCAGGAATCTTTTTTCCACCAAATAATAATAAAACCACAACCACAATTAAAATAATTTGCGGAGCTCCAATCGCTAAAGGAATCATATGTAAACTCATTAGTATTTATTTTAAGAATACAAAGTTAATAATTAAACTTTAAAAAAAGCGTTTAAAAGCAAACTTTAGTATATTCTAAAACAGCAAATGCTATAATTTTATTTAATTTAGCACAAGAATGGCAATCAAAAATAAAGACAGAAAAAAACTTGCAAAAAAACTACTACACAAGTATCGTTTGGTAATACTTAACGAAGATACTTTTGAAGAGCGTTTTGCCATCAAGCTCACTAGGCTGAACGTGTTTGTTTTGTTGTCATTATCGACTATTCTTTTAATTATCGCCACCATTCTGTTAATAGCATTTACACCATTAAGAGAGTATATTCCAGGGTATTCTTCTACAGCACTAAAAAAAGAGGCCATTACACTTAATTATGAAACAGACTCCCTACAGCAAGTTATTGCTTTAAACCAACAGTATTTAGAATCTATAAAACGGGTTTTAAAAGGCGATGTTTCATCAATTGCATTCAATAAGGACTCAATTATTAAAGCTGCGGAATTAGATGCAAAAGAATTTAATTTAGCCCCTTCAAAAGAAGACTCTCTATTAAGAGAAAAAGTAGACAAGGAAGATAAATACAACCTCTTTGAATCAGCAACCTCAAAAGTAAACTTTGTACTATTCCCTCCAGTAACAGGAACGATTAGTGAGGGTTATAATGTTAAAGAAAAACATTTTGCTATCGATATTGTTGTTGCAAAAGACACACCTGTTAAAGCAATAGCAGATGGCACCGTGATTTTAGCCGAATGGAACACACAAACAGGCTATGTTATTATAATTAATCATGGTAGCGGGCTTATTTCGGCATATAAGCACAATGCATCTCTCACAAAAGCCCAAGGCGATTTAGTAAAAACGGGAGAAGTTATTGCAATTTCTGGAAATACAGGAGAGCTTTCCTCAGGACCGCATTTGCATTTTGAACTTTGGAGTGACGGCTACCCGATTGACCCTACCACTTTTATTGATTTTGAGTAAATGAAGCTATCAAAAATAACATCCCTTAAGGCACTACTTGCGAAGCCTTTTGCTAAACAAATTCAAAGAAAAGTAAACAAATGGGCGAATCGCCCTATTAAAACCCAAGACAAAGTTTTTAAAGATTTAATTTTAAAAGGAGCACCAACGGTATTTGGTCAAGACCATGATTTTAAAAATATAAAATCGCATCAAGATTTTGTAAAGCGAGTACCTATAAGAGATTATGAAGATTTAAAACCTTATATCGAACGCGTTGTTGCAGGCGAAGAAAACATACTTTGGAAAGGAAAGCCGATTTACTTTGCTAAAACATCAGGGACAACTTCAGGGTCAAAGTATATTCCTATTACAAAAGAAAGTATGCCAAGTCATACAGAAGCGGCGAGAAACGCCATTTTATTATATGTAGCCGAAACAGGAAAAACAAATTTTGTAAATGGAAAAATGATTTTTCTTCAAGGAAGTCCAATTTTAAAAGAACAAAACGGAATTCAATTAGGGCGTTTATCAGGAATTGTAGCCCATTATATACCCAAATATCTTCAAAAAAACAGAATGCCAAGTTGGGAAACCAATTGTATTGAAGACTGGGAAACTAAAGTTGATGCTATAGTAGAAGAGACCATTAATGAAAACATGACGATTATTAGCGGAATTCCGTCTTGGGTGCAAATGTATTTTGAAAAACTGCAAGAAAAGACAGGACAAAAAGTTGGAGAGATCTTTAAGAATTTCGACTTGTTTATTTTTGGAGGTGTAAGTTTTGAACCGTATAGAGCGAAGTTTGAAAACCTAATTGGACGAAAAGTAGATAGTATAGAATTGTATCCGGCTAGCGAAGGGTTTTTTGCGTTTCAGGACAAGCAAAACGAAAAAGGCATGTTGCTTCAGTTAAATTCAGGTGTTTTTTATGAATTTGTTAAAGCAGATACTTTTTTTAATGAGAATCCAAAACGAATCATTTTAAAAGACGTAGAAATAGGAGTAAATTATGTGATGATTGTATCTACAAACGCAGGCCTTTGGGCGTACAATATTGGAGATACGGTTGAGTTTACCTCCACAGAACCATTTCGTGTTATTGTTTCCGG
>JAUZRP010000019.1 GCA_030950395.1 Desulfonauticus sp.
CAAAAGGGTTTTAAATTCACCCGCAAACTTAGGGTCAGATGAGGGCGTTAAGCCCGAAAGAGTAAAGGCTAAGGAGGAATGAGCGTGGCGGAGAGTATATCTGCGTTGGAATGGATAAATGGGGCTTTAGAGGATAACGACTATCTTAAACAAGTAATGGCGAGTGGTGAATGGGAAATTCTATATAGCAAAAAAAACTTTGTTGTCATAGTAGATCGTATTAACCAAAGGACGGCAATATTCATGAGAAAAATAATACCTTTATACAACAAAAACTTTGAGGTAAAGGGCTATGATAAGACTGTTGAGGTTCAGATAATACATGAAAGACTTACATTGAGCGAAGCTGAGCAATTATATAAACAATTTAAGAGAAAAAGAGGGATTTTAATTAATTGTGCAAAGTCTAAGCATAAGGTAAAGTTAGGCTATAAAGCCAAAAAACTTACTGATGAAGATCGACTTAGGATTAATAGGGAAAGACAAATCTACATTAAACAGAAGATCAACGAACTAAGAGCAGAGTATGACAAGATTAAATATAAGCGAAAAAAGGAATATAAGGAAAGAAAACAGAAATTGAAGCAACTAATCAAGGATTACGAGAAATTACTCGGTGATTTACAGAAGACGTATAAAGAACTATTGAAGGAATTGAATAAAAAGGACATCCAAAAAGAAGAGTTATTATCTTAAATTTTTTTCCTATTTTTTTCAATTGACCCAATAGCCTATATCTATCCTAAGCAATGAAGCTATGATTTTATATGATTAGCGGAGCTTAGGATAGATATAGGCTGGGTTTTTAAAAAAGATAAGAGGGGTGATTGTATGGGAAAAAAGGAGATAAAGGAAGTAGTTAGTAAGGTGGTAGAAAAAGCTAAGGAGCTTGAGAGCTTAACGGACGAGGTGCTATTAAAGAAGCTTAGTTTTGGAAAGATTGTAATTCAGAAAATAAGGAATCCGAGAAACGGTGCGGAGTTCTACAGAATTCATCTTAGAGTAACTAACAAGTTAAAACCAATAATACTTATAAAAGATGACATTGACATCGAAACAATAGAGGAATTCACAGCATGGTTTAATAAAAACAAAGACATAATAACGGAGATTATCGAGCAACTGAATGGTAACGTAGAAATACCGAGGGAAGAAGAAAAAGAAGAAGAACTTTTAGCTTAAATTTTTATTTTTTATAAAAAAGATAGCGGAGGGTATATAATGAACAGTATTTTAAGATGTCCCGTGTGTCATTCGAGGATAATACTATATACATATATACCCAAGGCTAACATGAAAATAGGATATTGTCCCTCTATAAAATGTAGAACGACAAAAATTATTATTGACGGAAGGGACAATTCTATAATTCACTATTATACAGTAAAAACATTAAAACAAAAAAAGTACAAAATATACGTTAGCCTAAAAAACCGATACAAGCACTATTCACCAAGAACCAAGAAAAAATTAAAAGAAAAGTATCTTAAGTTAAAAGAAGAATTTGAGAGGCGATAGCATGAATGTTTTTCCAAAAATAAATTTAATTAGGGTTAAAATAGAAATTGGAGAATATAAAACTGAGTTTAAAAAAGATGAAGAATAAATTTTTTTTGTATAGAAGTTATGGAGGGAATATATGTGGTGGAAATAGAGGGTAATGTTATAGAAGAGTTATACACAAAAGCATTTAGGGACGTTTACTCATTACGCATTGAATGTAAAGACGGTAGAGCATCAATTACTATAAATGAGAAAAACGGTCGTAAAGAAACGATAGATACTGTGAAAAAAGTTAGAGTAATAATTACAGAACCACACAATGCAGAAATAGTAAATCCAGAAGAATTTTTCAGATTATTAATTGATTTCTTAGTTATTTGCGAAAAAGATGATCACTTTTTAGTAATTTTTTAATTTCCCTATCTTCCTACATACCGATGAAGGATCTAAGATCCAGAGGGTAGAGAAGATAGGGAGGTAGGTAGTATGGGAAGTTGGGACGAGATTTGGGAAATTAAGGAGCAACCGGAGGTGAGCTTTTTAGGAGTTGCAATAGACGTTAGATACCCGTGTGGTTGTGTTAAGTGCCAGAAGGGAGAACAGAAACTAAAGGAAATGGGACAGAATAGGGAAGGTAAGCAATTGCATATAGTGGTAGCACCGCTGACGGAAAGACGCAGACTACAACACATATTCATAGACACTACAAGTAGATTTATAGTGAGCAGATTAGGTGTTTGGAAGCACGCATTGGAAAAGCTACAAATACCATATAAGATAAGAGCGGAATTTGAGAGCTTTATGATGGGCAACGTAATAGAATACAGGAGAACAACAGTCGGAGATTACATCAGAGAAAACGGAGTAGTTGATGAAAATACTTTAAAGTTTGTTGAGAGAACTAATCCAAACGTTTTGAAGGCACAAGTAACAGTTCCAACAAAGGTTGTTCCTAAGGACGCTTGGGAGTTATACGGACTCGACAAGGAAACAATTAAAGAAAAAGTAAAGCTATACAAGAAGGTATGGAAGCTAATTCTTGAGGGAGTAGAGGACAACGAAGCTTACGAAAAAGTGTTTGGAGAGACAATAGAGGAAATAGAGGACGAAATAGAAAAGGAGATAGAAAAGGAAATAGAAGAAAAAGAGGAAAAGAAAACTAAGAAGGCAAAGAAAACAAAGAAGACTACAAAAAAGTATGAAGAGGAAGAGGAAATAGAAGAAGAGGAAGAGGAAATAGAGGAAGATGAAGAAGAGGAAGAAGAAGAAGAGGAGCTAATACTTTAACTTCTATTTTTACTTCTATTTTTTAAAACGGTGGTTCATTATGTATGAAGATGTTAGAAAATACATAGAAAACGAGTTTAGATCAGTATTTGGAATTGAACCGACAGAAGACGTAGTAGAAAGACTAATTGAAGAATACAAAAGAGTAGTGAAGGAATTTGAGGAGCAAGGATTTACAACGGAAGAAGCTAAAATATTAGCAAAAGGTGTAATAAGAGAAGCAATAAAAAGAGCAAAACATATAACGTAGCAAACAATACTGAAAGATATGTATTGCTACTGTGGAAGAAAACTACCGAAACCAAGTAAAGATAGAGAAAGCTTAGGTAACGTATACTATTGTAAGTGCGGAAGAAAATGGATTTGGAAAATTAGAAGTAAAAGATGGATATACGGAGGAATAAGAAATGATTGAACAAATACTTTTTTTTATTATAATATATTTTTCAGTAGGTATAGGGATATCAGTAAAAATGTATACAAAAAGAAATGAAACGCTAATAAAACTAAGTAAATTGGACTACGTAGTTACTATTTTAGTTTGGCTACCATTGTTCGTATATATAGTTGCTGAGACTTTATATGACGAATATAAGTTAAGGAGGGATAGTGAAAATGGTAACGATAAAGTGCAGTAAGTGTGGTGAGGTTATAGTAGATACAAAAAGGAAATACAGTAACGCAGTAATAACATACGGATATGACTTAAAACCGGCGGAAATAGGATTTGAATTAGAGTTAGTAGAGGAAGAGTGCTTACAATGTTGCAATTGCGGTAGAAAAATTCCATTACGTATCTTGAAGAAAAAAATAAAGGACAAATCGGTTTTTGATGCTATTATGTATGTAGTAAAGTATGGAAAGTAAATGGGGTGAAAGTATGATTAAGATAGAAATAAAAGATTACCAATACGTAACAAATAGTTCTATACTGTACGCTATATGTAAACTAATAAGAAAACAATTTGAAGATAATTTCGAAATAGAACTATTCGCAAACGAGAGAAATACAATAATAAAAACAATAGAATACGAAAAAACTGAGAACGTAGTTATATCAAAAGACTTTAGCTACGTAATTCTAAAGAAATTCAGAAAAGAACAGTTAAACGAAAGAGACTACGAGCTCTTGGATGACACATATCCAGCCGAATTTAGATCGAGCAATAGTATATACTTAGGAATTGACCCGTATATACTATTAGACGTAGTAGCTATAATTAAACTACTGACTGACTCATCAGTACATGAAATTACGGCAGATATTGAAACAAAATACGTATTTAATTACTTCGACGACGTAATTTACTACGTTCCAAAAGATCGTATAGCTCCTCTAATAGTTCAGTATAAAAGTAAAAGAAAATACTTTTCAATAATTGCTCCAAAGCTTTTGTTTAAGTAGTTGATTGTTTTTTTATTAAAAAAATATTTTTAAAAATAAAAAAATATAGGAGGTGGTAAAATGAAAGAAATTTTAGTTAGGTTGCCAAGGGCATTTGAAGTTGAAGTTGCAATAAGGAGGGGTGGTGCGTGGAGAGAACTAAGCAACTACAAAGCAATAATAGGAGAGAACGGACAAGTATACGACATTGTGTCTAAGAGATACCAACTAATACAACACGAAGATATAGTAAAAGCAGTTAATAAAGTACTTGAGGAATACGACATAGATCCATTATACATTAAGCCGGATATAAGCATAGATGGTAGCAAAATGTTTTACAACGTTATTTTAAAGAAAGTAAACGTAAACGACGATAAGTGCTACTTAGGTTTTAGAATTACAAACAGCTACGATAGGTCAATAGGAATACACATAAACGGTTACGGAATGAGATATGCGTGTAGTAATCAGATGATATTTGCAAACAAACTGTTAGGACAATACGCAAAACACTTGAAGCCTACAGTAGAACTTGATTTTAAGAAATTAAAAGAAAAAATAGAAACAGTAATAGGGGGTCTCGTCAAAATAGAAGAAGTATTGATTCTTGCAACTAAGAAAACAGTAAGTCCATACGAACTAATAGAATTCATAGAAAAAGAGTTCAACGTTAGCAATAAACTAAAAATGAAGATATACTTCAAAATAAGACAGTACACGGGAGTTGATCTATTGGAATATAAGGAAAAACTCGAAGAAATGAAAAAAGTAAAAGTAGTAGTTGATGGACAAGAAATAACTCCGATAAACATATGGGAAGCATACAATGGTATAACTGATGCACTAACGCACCATACTAAGAGAATAGATCCGGTTAGAGTACACGAATTGCAAAAGAAAGCAAGCTTACTATTGATTAAAAATTAATTTTTTATGGAGGTGATAAAATTGTCAGAAAAAAAACATTTTTTTTGGGAGGTAACGTTAAGACTTGTGATACGTGCGTACATTCAGCACCAGATTACGTAATAAAAATTATAGGTGGAAAGGAAATTGTACAGTTCATAAGAGGTGAATACGTAAGATGTTCAAAAATACACGATATCTTAACGTTAGCTAAAGAAAATAAAGAACCAGCAAGAGTAATTAAATGGTTTGGAAATATTTGTCCTTTATATGAGAGGTGAAATAGTATGGACGTGAAAACTTATGAAAATGATGTTAGATCGTATATAAAAATACTAAACGACGTTCAGAATTTGTCAGTATACACGAGTTTTGTCGGAATAATTGTAGATTACTTCATCAATAACATAAGAAAAAGCAAAATAAAAGAAGTTCAAAGAGTTTCAACGGAAATAGCTAAAGATATAGCCATGAAATACGGTAGTAAACTGCCTCCAATTATATTAGCTTTTGCGACAGTATTAGCAAGTCAATACGTCGTATCAGAATGCCTAAAAGCAAGTGAAAAAGAACTAAACGAACTTGGGGACAGAATTCTCGGAGTAAATCTAAACATACAAATAGACGTTACTGAAGATTAAAGTTTTATTTTTTTTTATTTTTTAAGTTAAAAAATAGGGGGAGGTGGTAGGATGGTTATAGATAGAGTAGAATTTGTTAGGGGTTTGGAATTTAAGAACTTGTGTGAGGTTGTGGAGTTAATAAAGAGATTAGAGAATAAAATACGTTGTGTAGGTTGTTACAAAAAACTCAGCGAAGTTCCGTATATGCTAAGCTACTATAGACATAAGGACGGATGGTTAGTAATAGACGCAGAAGAAAGATTGTGGCTATACGTAATATGTTGCAACTGTAAATATCAAAACGCATTGTGGAAATTGCTAAGACAAGTAGAACCAATCGAAATTTTTAGAATTTTAGAGAAAATTAGATCTCAATCAAATAAATAAATTCGTAAAATAATAGGTGATATAGCATGTTAGATAGACTATTTGAAATAGATAGGGAATTGAACAGCTTAATAGACGAAAAAATATCAATTATAAAAAATATGGCAAAAGAGTTTAATAAGAAAGTGATACCTAAACTTAAGAAAAAATTCAATATCGAGGCATTTGCAGATTATTACGTAGATTACGAGGATTCAACATACGCATTGGTATATATTCGAGTTCTGAGTCAATACGAATTCAATTACACATACATTTCAGAAATTCTAAAAAATGAAGAAGAACTAAAAGAAAATATACGTGAATTCATAAAAAGAGAGTTTGCGGAGTTTGCTAAAATTGTAGACAAATACGTTGTTGTGTCTTTTGAATTTTTAGAGTCTTATTTTGCTTTTTTAAGTAAAGCAAAAGAAAAAGGTTTGTTGTAAATTTAGAGGTGGTGTCGTATGGGTGTTTTGGACAAATTAGATAGAAAAATAGAGAGAATTCTATTAATTGGACATACTGCACATGGTAAAACGTATAACTGCACGAGAATAGCTCTAAATTTAGCAAAGAAAGGAAAAAGAGTTCTATACATTGACAACGAGCAAGGTAGTTTTGATGAATGGGAAACTTTAGCCAAGGAAGGAAAATTAACTAAGGAGATAGACAAAAATATCATTCTGGTTACTCCAAAAGACTTCTTAGAGCTAAAGGATTACGCACTAAACTACCAAGACAAAGTAAATTGTATAGTTATTGATCCTCTTTCTTTCAACGTTGAGGCGAGAATCACAGCTAAAGAGAAAATACTACAAAGAGGAAAAAGAATTCTTGGAGAAGCTGAAATACCGATAGACGATCCAGAGACATTCCATTTAAGAGGATTTGACTATCAGTTACCAAATGAGTGGCAAATGGAATTAGTAAGAGGTTTAGCAAAAGGAAGAGTTCACTTTATAGTTACGGAACTAATAACTGCAAAAATTTACGAGGAATTAGATAGATACGCTAAGAAAATGCCAATAGATCAGATACTGAATACAGTAGACGAAAGCAAATTACCAAAGAAACTTAAGGAATTGTTAGACCTAATAGGATACTTTGACAGAGTAATATGGTGCGAAAGAACAGCAATAAACGGAAAAAAGAAGTACTTTGGAATAATAGTAAAGTGGAGAGGTAAGGACTTAAGCGGAGAAAAAGTAGATAACGTAGCTGAGTTTCTGCTAAAGAATACAAAACTTTTGAAATAATTTTTAATAGGGGGTGATGTGTATATGGAGTATTGGTTTAGAACTGAAAAAATAGACGGAAAAAACGTAGAATACGAACCGTTGTTTACAATAATTGCAAAAGTAGTAGTAAAAAGCAAGAAAAACAAAAACGTTGTTCTAATACCAGACAACGAAATCGATTTAGCAAAACTAAGAGATTACGAAGTAATAAACGAATTTATCGAAGAAATAAAGACAAAAATGGCAAAAGTAATAAAGTTCCTAATAGATGAGGGATTTTTAGACTACGATGGCGTATTTTAGGTGGTGGACATGATAGACGATTTTGAGAAGGAAGCATTAAAGCAAGTAATAGCTGACAAAAAACTAAGTGAAATCAGTAACGAAATAGAAAAGCTAATAAAAAACTTAGCAGTAAAAACGAGAGAGTATTACGAAAGACAGTTGGAAATAGGTATTAATTCAACTGTGTCAGTAATATCAGCAACTATTCATACACTAATAGTTAAACTATCAGACGTTTTCGATGCAAAGGACGTATTAGAGTCTTTAATAATGGTTTCGAGTGTAATATTTAGTCAGGAAGCACAATATATGTTTATAGACGCTGAAAAAATTGCGACAGAAATATACGAAGAATCAGAGAAAGACTACAAAGACGATAAGAGACACTAAACTTTGGGTGGTGAATATGATAGAGTGTTTACTTAGAAGCTTATACAAATTAACTGATAGTGAAGCACAAATTCTAAAAATAATACTTTTTGAAGGTAAAGCAACTACAAAGACTATAATGGACAAAACGTGCTTAAGTAGAATTACTGTAGTAAGAAGCACTAAAAAATTAGAGGGCATGGGTTTAATAGTATCTAAAAGAGTTTTGGGAATAAGAGGAAAGTACATGGTTTTCTATT
>JAUZRP010000002.1 GCA_030950395.1 Desulfonauticus sp.
ACTATTTATAAAACTAGCATAACTTCCCACCATTGTTCTTCGAAAATTAATATACTTTATCCAATACTTATCAAATATTTTTAAATTGGAAGTCCATTCTTTTTCTATAATATATTCAATCAACGTGGTCTTGCCTGTGGACTTAGGACCGTATAGCCATAAAATTTCGTTGGGAATATCGCTTACCCAGTTTTTTATAAATTCTATTTCCCTTTCTCTATTTATAAACTCTTTTCCCCGAAACTCTCTTATTTGCATAACTACTCCCTATAGTCTGTGAACCGTGATCTGTGAGCTGTTATGGACCAATTACAAATTACTAATCACTAATTACTAATTACAAAAACATCACGGGCAGACACATAGGTCTGCCCCTACAACCATTCCGTCCACTGTTCACAGATCACAGATCGCCCATCACCCTTCACCTATAAACCATCCACTATACACCATCAACCAATCACCAACCACCAATTACAAATCACCAATTACAAATTACTAATTACAAATTATCAACCTCGTCCCCGTTCCTTAGGTCAAAACATCTGCCATAGAATATAAGCGACCCGCTGCTTGCGAAGCAAGCCACTTAGCTGCTCGAAGTGAGCCTTGAGCAAAAGTTTCTCTGGAGTGGGCCCTATGAGTAATTTCTATTCTTTCTCCTGGTCCCAAAAAGTAAACTGTATGATCTCCTACCACGTCTCCACCTCGCAAAGTTTGCACACCAATTTCACCATCTGACCTTTCTCCAATCAAACCTTCTCGACAATATCTGGCTACCTCTTTTAGTTCTACTCCCCTAGCTTCAGCCAAACATTGAGCTAATTTTAAAGCAGTGCCTGAAGGAGCGTCTTTTTTTAGCCTGTGGTGGATCTCACTTATTTCTAAATCATACTTTGATCCTAAAAGCCTGACCAGTTCTGGCAAAATTTTTAAAAGCACATTTATACCAACGCTCATATTCGGGGCCCAAAGAAAGGGAATCTGTTTAGCTGCTTCTTGTAAGATTATTAGCTCTTTTTCCTTAAAACCAGTAGTGCCCATTACTAATCTGGCTTTGGTCTTGAGACAAATTTTTATTGTGTCCAAACTCACTGCTGGAGCAGTAAAATCAATGACTACTGCTTGAGGATATTTTTCAAGAGCCTTGTCTAGTTCACTTCCTACCCAGACATCTGGATATTCTTTGGACAAGGACTCTAAATTTTCCTCTTTCTCTAAAACTGCTCTTAACAAAAAGTCCCTATCCTGCTTGACTAGCCTAGAAATAGTACTGCCCATCCTGCCTTTAGCTCCAAGAACAATAATTTCTACCATAAGCCTTATTCCTCCTCACAATGTTATATTAATGTAACTCTCAAAATAAATTGTCTCTTTTCTAATCCACTAGTAACTAATTACACTATCTTTTCCCACTCAAATACCACAATATTTTTTTCTTTTTTACTAAACTCTATTCCTATCAGATAAATCTCTTTATAATCTTTTTTGTATTTTTCAAAATATCTCTTTTCCTTTATCTGCGATATTGCATCTTGAGTGGGTGTATCTTCTACTACCTTGAACTCTATTATATAAGCAGTGTCTTTATAAAGTATAGTAAGATCAATCCTTCCCCTATTTGTTACATCTTCTGCTCTTACCTCAAATCCTGTAGCCACAATAAGTGAATATATAACTGATGCGTAAAATCCTTCGTATCTGGAAACTCTTTCAGTCCAAAAGTAGGGAATTGATGCAAAAAACGAATAAAATATCTCTTTTAATGCGTAAAAATTTTTCTTTCTTATCTCATCTCTTAGCCCAAATCTTATACTCTCTCCTAAACTCTGATCATCCAATAAATATACAATTATGTGTTTATTTAAACTGAGTTTTACCTCTTTGTTGGGATAGCTCAAAACATAGACGTTCTCGTCCAAGTCCCTGTATTTGTCCTTTATGGTCAAATATCCTGTTTGAAATAAAATATTTTCTGGAGTAATATTATCTATATCAAAGGATTCCAACATAAGATCTGTAATCTTTAACTCTTCTATCTGGGGCAAGAAAAAATTCTTTTCCATAAGAAGCTTGATCAAAAAAGTAGGCGTACCTGTCTCAAACCAATATGGTCTATAACTTCTCTCTGCAAACAACAAAAGCACATCAAAAGGATTATACACTCTCTCCCCTAACCAGGAATAACCATTATACCATCTGGCTATTTCATCTAAGTCAAAATCTTTTATTCTATCAAAAAATACCGTCTCTAAGTCCTTTTGCGTATATCCACATATTGTAGAATACTCTTGTGAAAGTGTTATATCTCTTAGCTGATTTAATCCACTAAATATGGATACCTTGCTGAATTTACTTACTCCTGTAATAAATACAAACTCTAAATACGCTTCTGTCTCTTTTAATACCGAATAAAAATTTTTTAAAACTTCTCTGTTCTGAATGCATATCTCTCTTATATCTATTGAATCAAGAATAGGTTTGTCGTATTCATCTATTAATACAACTACTTTTTCTTTGTATTTTTCACTTACAATCTCTATAAGTTGCTTAAATTTTCCACTTTGAGAAGGATAATTTAATTTTACTTCAAACAATCTCTCATGGTCCAATAAAATCTCCTCTATTTTCATCCTCAGCCCTTGTTTTTCCCTAAACTCTCCTGTGCCAAAACTTATGTGTATTACTGGATGTTTTCTATTCCAATCCCAATTCTCATAAAGATACAACCCCTTAAATAACTCTTTGTTGCCTAAAAACGCCTCCTTTAACGTGCTTATAAAAAGAGATTTCCCAAATCTTCTAGGGCGAGAAAGAAAAAAGTATTTGCCTTGTTCAGATAACTTCTTCACAAAATAAGTCTTATCAACGTAATAATAATTTTCTCCTATTATCTCACTAAACGTCTGAATGCCTATGGGGAGTTTTTTCATGTTTGGATTTTTCCTTTGTTTAGAGTTGTGTTTAAAAAAGTATTCAGACTATGTCCTGGGAGAAAACAATATTCGCGATCTTTTATAAGAAGTTCGTTTTTATGATATCCTTCTATTTCTATTATTAATTCAATTTGTGAATTTATCTTTTTTAAATTATTAGATTTTACAGAGATATAATTAGCAGAAAAGAATTTTTTATGTTTTTGTAAATCATCTGAAGTATCTTTTAAAGGTACCAATTTAAATTTACCAAGTCCATATCTCACATCTCCACCAACGTATATTATAAGCCCTGTTTTTAGAAAATTTTGTTTTATACTTTCATCAATATTGATAATTCCTGTCCAGTATAATTCTTTTTTATCACCTGATGATATAACTTCTACCTTTTCTTGAGGTAAGATAACATCAATTTCATGAAGAGACTCATCTTTTGCCATTCTTGAAGTCGGAACAATTGCAGTGGAAACATAAGTATCAACAAACATTGCCCTAAATTCATCTTCTGAATATCTACCGAGATAAAATTCACCATTTTTGTATTCTGGCAATAAAGGATTTTCTCCTTGTTTATCAAAGCAGGGATAAAAACAGGAGATTTCTTTAAATACTTCTTGATTGTCAGACAACTTTCTTTGAGAACATTGAATATTATATGCCTTAGTCAACGCTCCCCACATAGTCCAGCCGGGAATAAAAATTCTCGTTTCACTTATTACTCCATAACTTCCCATCCCTATGTGAATAGGCTGAAGTTGCTTAAAGACAAGTTTATGCCATTTTTTACTCATCTTTATTCTCCCATTGCCTTTGCATGGTAGCGGGCATAGATAAGTATTTTTTCAAGTATTTCACGGAAAAAGAGGAGGTTTTGTAGGTTTTGAGAAAGATCAACAAAAAAGTTATTTAATAAATCATTTTGTTGTCCTTTTAAGTTGGCAATTTCCTTATCTATTTCTTTGTTTTTGTCTTTTTTACTCTTTTTCTCATTTTGTTTATTATTAATTTGTTCTTGTAATTGACTTATTTTATTAATGTCTTGCTCTGATAAAATTTCTCTAAATAAAAAATCAAATCTATTTAATAACAAAATCAATCTTATCAATTCAAATTCTTTAAATTTGGATTCATCACTAACAAATTTCCAGTTTAATTCTTTTTTCGTATACACCCACCACGCATAAACCCCATCATTTGCCAAGACTCCCAACATTTTATCTATCTGATTTTTATCAACAATTTTTTCTTTTACTATCTCAAAAGATATTTCATTTATAAGTGCATCAATATTGTTATTGCCCATCTTCATTACCTCCACCATTATCATCATGATTACTGTTATTACCTGAGGAAGAGGAAGATAACTCCGTTAAAATTTTCATCCTGCCAAATCCCCTTGTAGTCATGCCACCAATCCCAAATATGTTGTAATACTTTTTTGCATCCTCCAGGGCATTCCAGATATAAGTTGCCTCAGGTAAGTTATTATCACCTAAAGAAGTCTTATCAAACAATCTTATATTTCCATAAAAAATAGTTCCTCTTGGAATAGCTTCACTGGTAAAAAGAGCCTTTTCTTTTGCTGCACCAGTAATAGGATCAATGGAAACAGAGGTTCTTACTTCCAAATTTGAATTTATAATCTGAGAAATAAGGGAATCAGGAACGATAATAATGTCTTTTTCTGCTAAGCTACTTATTACTATACTTGATAAATCAATATTTAACTTCTCTATTTTATAGGGAAAATTCAACCAGCCTAAATTAATATAACCTTCTCGTTTTGTGTCTTCAATTTGCTCTTGCGCACAAACTATTTCTTTTTCTTCAACCGTGTCTCCATTATTTAATATTCCAGCTTCTTTTAAAATCCTCTGAGAGCTAATCCACTTTACACCTAATCTCGTATAAACAGGAAAAAATAAAATGTTGAAATCAGAGAAAAACAACATCCCCTGCCAGCTACAATCTTTTTTTGAAAAACCAAATGCCTTACAGACTATACAATGCCCACAATGACCGGTATTGCCGTCTTTATCTGTCTTAAATGGAGATTCAGCAAGTGTTTCTTGAGGAAGATTATCTTGTCCCGCACAGGTTATTTTCGCGATTTTATTACCATAAAAAGAAAGCCATCTGTTGTTTGAAAATCCATTTTTCCATGGTTCATTTTTTATCTTATCTACAAGTGAACTTTCTGAACGATTTTTTATTGTATTAAAATCTGGCTGATAATCTTTTACTTTGCTTATCAACTCCAATGCCACATAATATCGCCACGTTCCAGCAAGGCTTGAGCCGGGTATTTTTGGAATTTTAGTTATAGGGTCCCTTACTATAGTATTATCCACCCTGCCAATGGTATAACCACCAGTTCCAATGTATATAGGATCTGTGGCTATTGCATAAATCTTTTTAGAATTATCAAGCATTTTAAACCTCCTTTAAGCCTGTATGCCAGAATTCAAACATATCAAGAAACATTAACATTTTTTCTTTAAACGCTTTTTCAGTTAAATTATTTAGATCCTCAAAATATGAAAAACCTAAAACCTGTGCAAAGTTATCCTTATTACCCTTCAAATCTAAAATATTTACAAAAGAAGAGATGATAAATTTTTGAAAAGAAGTATCATTGTCTTGCCAGTCTTCAAGTTTTGAATAAATTAAAGAAACTAATTTTTGCAACTGAGAGGTTCTTTTTTCAAAAAAGTTCTTAAATTCTTTAAAATACTGCCACTCTTCAATATCATAAGGCCTATTTTGTTTTAATTTAATAAACCTTTTGGCATCTTTATAAAAAATATCATTTCTTCTGGCATTGGTATCCAAAAATTCAAAATCAAAGGTATTTTGATAAAAATAAAACTTTTCACTATCAGCAGAATTTTGGGTGGTATCAAGCCATATTTTATTTCCTGTTTCAGGATAAAGATAAAACTGATACCTACCTTCTCCATCTATCTTTTCAAAAAAGGAATAAAAATTTTCACTATCTGAAATCTGCTCCGGACTTTGTTGATAATGAAATGCTTTTTTTTGTCTGGCTTTAAAAGCCTTAGTAGAAAGTTCAATCCTTAAATTGTTCCATTCTTGTTTATCTCTTCTAATTTTTCTAAGAGCCTTAATACCAACATAAAGGGGTTTTTTATAGTCCTGAATTATTACTCCAATATGCAGAGGAAGTTTGCCGTAGACATATCTAAAATGCTTAAAATATTCTTCCTGAACATTTTTTATTAAAATAGGAATATTTTCTGCGGGGATAATAAATTGCCAGCTTATGGGAGTGGGGTCCATTATGGAGAAATAGAGTTTGTAAGGTTGCTTAGTTGCATCTTCAATGTCTAAAGTAGCTACAACGCTATTGTCATCGCTTTTATATTTTCTAAGATGAAACTTATTCTTACCGGCGATCTTTTCAATTGAAGAAATTAAATAAACTGTTTTGTTTTTTGCCCAAAATAAAATATCACCATCACAATACTCACCATCTTCAATCTCTATACCATTCCAGACCAATCTTTTTTGCCTATTTTCTTTTATACCAGCAAGATTAACTATATTATTACTTAGTTCCTCAAAAAACTCTCTTGTCGTGTCCCACACCCTTTTGAGTCTTGCAGGAGATGGATTTTTGCGTAATAGGAATTGCAAGATAAGATTAGATAAAAATTCTATGTCTGAAACATTCAACTTATGCCAAACTATCTCTCTCTCTTCAAAATCTATTTTATCCTCTAATTTGTTTTCCTTTAATTTGTCTTTAATAAATTTTTCCCAATTTGAACCAATTGATCGTTCAAGAAGAAGATTATAAATTTGAAAGATAAAAAAATTAATTAGAAATATTTTATATAAATGATCCTTTACAGAAGTGTTAGTATCATAGTCTCTAATATTAATTTTTTTTTCTTTCTTTCTATTCGTCCATATCTCATCTTCTTCAAAAAACAAAAAATGTTTAAGCCATTTCTTTTCTTTAAGTAATCTCTTGGCAACGTTTCTATAATCTTTATCAATGTTGGATATAGATTTATTATTTTTTAACTTTTTATAACATTCATCATAAGGTTTTTTCACACCATTTTCATCAAACAAATCTAAAAATTTAGACATTTTTTCTTCAATTTCATCAACCAGCTCTAATTTTCTAATCTCATTTTTTTCTAGTTGTTTTTTTACTGATAAAAATAAGTATTTTATATTTTCTTTTTGAACACCAAAATTTTCATCTCTTCCTACCAAACTATTCACCAAATCCCCATTAATCCACTTATCCAGCTCAAATTTTAAAGTTACAAGGGCAATTCTTCCGTTTTTATCCTGCAACTCATCTATCCATATCGTCTCATCATCTAAATTTTCTATCCATTCATCAATCCTTCCTTCCATTCTACGTTTACAAACATCACATATTAAATCATCTTTACTTTGTTTATTAGCCAGCCTTAATTTACATATCTGACATATCCCCTGAGGATTTGAATCATATTGACTTTCCAATTTTTCTTTAAAATTGAGTGGAATCTCTGCCTTTAAAAAATTCTCCTTTGCCTTTTCTAAAAGATGCCCTAAGTTCATAATTCCTCTTGAGGGCTCGGTTAAAAAGATTGCAGGATATATCTCACCCTTAAATTGATCAGTAAAAATTTCCTGTATCTTTTCTTTTATTTCATTTAAACCAGAATGCAGTTTATAAAAATTTCCAGATTTATCTCCTTTTAAATCTTCACCAACCACAAAATAAATCCCTGTCTCATCTCTATAAACCTCATTACCAATGGGATATTCTACTTCTAAAAGTTTTTTTATTTCATTATCAACTTTTTTAGATCTTTCTCTATACCATCTAATAGATCCTGCTTTTAATCCTTTTTCAGAAAGGCCAAGTTTATCGTATTGGATTCCAAGAATTGACCATTTTATTGAAGAAGGATTATTTTGATATTGCTCTAACTTAGAAGTATTTAAAAAAAGTTGTGCTAACACTGCTTTAAACATGGAAGAAGTCATATAGGCCTGCGCCCATAGAGTTACATCGTTTACAGGAAAACGAGAATCACTTAATAAATTTAAATACCAAAGCCTTACCTTATCCGATATCCAGTTTCTAATTTCTATCCAATCAGAATTGCTATAATAGTGCTTATCTTCAAGAAAACGATGTAAATCTTGCAAAAAACAAATCCGAGATTCATCAAAATCTCTTACCTTTATTTCTCTTTTATAAGAACCAAATGCATTTGATATCCATAATTTTTCTAATTGATTTTCTTGTTTTGGGCTTCCCTTATCTATCCCTGAATTTATATTTTCACATCCACGAAAAAATACCTTTTTAATAAAATTATTATTTGATGCATCTCCCCAAAAAAACTCTTTCCAATCTATTTCATTTCCATCTGGGAGTCTCACCGTTTTATTAAATATAAAACGCTTCAATTTACTATCTGCATTCAGCAGATCGTTTTCAAAATGATTTTTCTCATAGTAGTCCTTATAACTTGAAAAGAGCTGAGCTGCCTCAGGAAAAGATTTCCTCCAATGGTTAAATCCTGCATGAGTTTTACCAAGATTAAAAAGAAGAGAACCGATCTCAGCCTTTAAAATTTCATTTCTATTATTTTTTAAATTTCCTAAATACAAATTACTCATCACTCCACCCCTTAGGGATAGTTATGTCATTTTTATTACATTTAATCTTCTTGGTTATTAACTCAAACCTTCCCCAGCCAAGTTTTGTTTTTGCTCCAATGCCCATGTCTTTTGCTTTTTCTATGCTCTGAACTAAAAAATCAATATCGTTTTTAATTTGTGCTTCTAAATCGTCATTTTTCATTAAAACGCCATCAAAAGGAACATATACAATCTGTAAAATCCCTTCAGTCTCTTCTGGAACAACTTCATAATGGATCGGATTCGTGCCTGCTCTCTTTTTTCTATCGTGGGGATTTATTATTTCAAGGGAAAGTCTATTAAAATAGGTAGGATAAAAAATTGCCCTGCCTCTATGGGTGGTCAGATATAAAGGAAGTTCTTTTTTTGAGCCTTTTTCAAAACTTTCCCAAAGGTTCTCCCTTATCCATTCTTCGGGGTTTGTTTTAATCTTATCAATATCATCTTTTGTTAGCTTTAACCCAAGTTCAAAAAGCACATAAGTAATTAATTTGTCAGGTTCCAAATTTGTATTTTCTTTTAAACTTTTTTCAATATTTTTTTGTAATTCTCTAAACTCATTTGAACCAGTGCCAAATATACGCATAAAAGACCTTATTGTTTCTTTTTTATTATCACTTTCATTTATTATCTTTCTAAACGCACTGGCAATAGCTCCTTTCCACCCACTGCCTTTAATCATTGGCACTTTAAAGACCTTCTCTTTAAGACAAGGATTTTGAATTAAATAAAAATTATCATCATCTCTGGAGAAATAGGGGGATTTGAGTTCAATCTTTACCTGAAGGATAAAAGAATAAGGAATAAGATTGCTTACAAATTCTTGTAATTCATCTTCTTTAATGATTCCTGAAAAATTAGTTATATCTAAATTGGAATTCGTATTCCCATTCAAAGGAATTTCATATTGTTTTGATGATTGAATTCTTTCTTTAAAGTTTTTCAGCTTTGAAGTATTAATAAAATTCCACTTTAAAAAATGGATAGGATTTTTTTCATCATATGTTATTTTTTCATTAACTATTTCATAATACATAGTTATCCTCCAGATAATTTTTTAATTCTTTTAATTTCTCAGCATAAAACCCAGATAGATTCTCATTAAGATCTTTACCCTTTACAAGATATTCTTTAAATTTAGGACCTTTTTCAAGAGACCAATCTTCAAAATAAATCACTTTTAATTTTTTTTCAGGAGGAGGCATCAGAAAATCTACCAATCTATTAGTTAAGTCATCATGATGAGATGAAATAACAACCTGTCTGTTATTGATGTCAGAATAAGCCATTTTTCTAAAAAGTATTGAGGCTGGTATTAATTGAGCAAGATCTAAACTCGTTGTTACATCATCGAATATTATTACTTTATGAGGTAATTTTCTACTTAATAAATAGTTTAATCCTATGGTCCATGCAATAGCTAGTTGAGTTTTCTGTCCCGTTGAAAAATTATCAAAATTTAATTCTTTTCCCTTTGAAGTGGTAAAAATATAGTTAGGTTTTAATTTTGTTCCAGAATTAACAATTTTTATATCCAGAAATTCAGAAGGAAAATGAAAAAATCTTAAAATTGAATTCAATGTGTAAGTTAATTCTTTTAATTTGTTTTCGGGTATTGTTTCTGTATTGGACAATATTACTGAATTTTTTCCCATTTCCTTTTTAATAATTTTTTCAGTATAATTGATTATCTCTTCTATTTTCTTAACAGTCTCTGAATTCTTTTTTTGCAGATCATATTCTTCTTTTAAATCTTTTTCTTTTTGTATCTGAAAATCCAATAAACTAATTATTTCAGTAATTATGTATGTATTTTTATGTTCTGTTATTTTCTCTCCTAAAACATCTTCAAGCAAAACATTTTCAGATACTTTTAATCTCTCTTGTATCTCTTTTTTTAAATCTGATTTAATTATTAATTTATTAAAATTAATATGTTCACTTAAAAAGTGTATGTGTTGCGTTAAACTGTCTTTATCTTTTTCTTTTTGCTCTTTTATATTTTTCAATTTTTCACGCCATAAATTAAAACTTTTTCTCAATTCTTCAATATTTTCAGAAACTTTATTTAACCATAAGACAACTTCAGTTGGATAATATATATCCTTTAAATCAATAGCATTTTTTTTATAAAGAAAAAATATATCCAAAGCTTCGTCAAAGGAAGGTTGCCCGGGTATAGACCATTTTTTTAAACTATTTTCTATTTTCTCTATTTCTTTGTTCAATTTTTCTAATTCTATTTTTTTATCATTTAACCTCTTTTCTAAAGTTTGCAGTTGATGGTTATTAAGCATTAAATAAAGATTTCTCCTTTCGTCAGCTATATTAATTTTTCCATCATATTTTACAACTCTACGATTGTAAAATTTATGCAAATTATTTAACATATCACTATCAAAGATATCTTTCTCTATTTTTGAAGTAAATTCATTAAAAAGATCTCTCAAGTTTCTTAAAATTTCAAGCAAATCACCTTTATCTATCTTCTCATAATTTTTATTACTATTGAACTTTTTACTTATATCAACGAGAAAGTTGTAAAACTGCCTTTCAATATAATTAGGTATTCCTTTATTCTCAAATGAAAAATTTTGCTTTATATCTTTAAATAATTCATACTTCTTTATTTCTTCTATCAACTCCTTCCACCTAATAAAAAATTCTCTTCTCCTTTCAAACAAGTTTATTGTAGAAGGTAAATATTCACTTTTAAGTTCAAGTATAAACGAATTTTTTATATCATTTAATAAAGGTCTTAGCTTTATGGAAGCCAAATCGCCTGAAAGTATCTTCAAAATGTCTTCCAGTCCAATGTCATTAAAATATTCCTGATAAAAGATAGAACTCAATTCGTAAAGTCTTGAATATGCATCATCTTTAGAAGTGAAAAACTCATCTTTATTATTTATTACACCATTTTTTCCATTTATTTGAATTTCAAAAGAATCATTTGAGCCTATAAAAGAAATATTTTCCCCAATACTACTCAGAATTCCATTTTTACTATATCCATTTAACAATCTATCAAGTGCATAAATTATCGTACTTTTTCCCACCCCATTTTTCCCCGAAAGCAAGATTATATCCGCATCAAGGTTAAAGACATGTTCCCCCTTAAATCCTCTAAAATTTTTTATCTTTAATTCTTTTATCCTTTCAATCATCCCATACCTCTTAACTCATCAAGTTGTTTCTTTATTTTATTCTTCCACAATTGAAAGCATTCTTCTACACTACCTTTTACCATATTCTCTGAAATAGTTTCCAGAAATTTAATATAAAAACTTTCAAAATCTTTGTCTCTTTCTTTAATTTCTTTCTTTTGTTTTACAATTAAAGATGCTATTTCTTTCATAGAAAGTTCCTTAAATGAAAGTCCTTCTTTTATTGGTATGGACTCTTTAGAAATTTCTTCAAATATTACATCTTTTGATACCACAATAGAAAAATCCCCTCTATGCCAATCCTGATCTCCCGACAGTTCATGGAGATATGTGTAACACTTAGATTCTTTTATGTTCTCAAAAACCGCAACTACAGGAAAATTTAATTCAATTGCAAGAAGAGAATCTTTAAAATCAAGCAAAAACTCTCTCAAATGAGATTTTAAACTGTTAATATTGATGTTTTTATCTATTATTTTGAAAAGAATAAAAGCAGCAATATTATTAAGCTTAATTTTATTTATTTTAATTTTATCTTCGGTTGAATAAGAATATTTTATCTGGCATTCATTATTATCTGACATTTAAAATACTCCTTCTTCATATATTTTTAATTTTCTTTTTATACTGGGTCTTTCATTTGCTATAAATTTAGAGGGTTTTCTTACAGCATTAATTATAACTCTTCTTATAGAGTTTAGATCTCCTTGCAAATTTAAGTTAATTGTCTCGTAATAAGTGAAAATTGATTTAATATTAATCTGATAAAGAGAAAAATATTGTTCACCATTATCCTGTGCTTGAATCAATGTTCTTCTCGCACTATACTTAAAATTGTTCTTTCCAATAAGAAAAACAACTGAAAAATTATTATTATCTAAAGAAATACTTCTTCTTTCAAATATTTTAGTGGCAAAATTATAAATATTTAAATTCTCTTGTGTTTGTAATATTGAAAATTTTCCTAATCTATTTTGCTTAATGTTAAAATCAAAATTTCCGTATAAAATATAAAGAAGAAAAATTAATTCAGCCACCAACTCTTTATTATGTGAAATTGGTATATAGTGAAATTTTTTAGCAGACATGTAAGAAAGCATTTTGATTATTTTAGGAAAAGGAATGTTATCTTTTTCATCTATATCACATAGTGAATCAAGTTTCTGGTCAGAAATAAATATTAAATGCTTTTTTGCATAAGGAATAAATGCTGTAAATGAAGCATTTTCAGGCTTTGAAGAATAAACTAAAGCTTCTTTTATTAAATTTTTTAATATTTCTTTATAAATTAATTCCATTAAACTATCTGCAGGCAAATTTTTCATTACCCCAAATTGTGTTTTCACCATTCCATTATTTTTATCAATTATTAATTTTTCTGAGTTATCGAGAGAAAAACCATTATGCAGACAGTATTGTTTAACAATATATTTATGAGTAAAACTTTTTTCTTCATAAACAGAAACTACTGGAGCATTGGTCATATCATATATATCCACCGGTTTATTATCAACATCATCATTATTTTCTTCATTTTCTTCAAAAACTTTCTGCATTGTATGTAAAACTTGAGGTTCATCACTACCGTATCCAACAAAAAACAGAGTTGAACTTCTAAGTTTGTATCTAAAAAAATCAGCAGCCCATTGTCTTTTTCTCCAATCCTGAAGTTGAGTTTCAGTTAATAAAATTGATGCAGAAGTTGACTCATTTTGAGTAATCGCAAAAGCACATCCATTAATCTTATAAACTCTTAAAATAAATGAATCTTCTTTATCATTAAATCTCTTTTTAGATGCATATCTTGAAAATGTAATATTATTAAATATTCTTACAACCGGTAGGTTATTGTTTCCATTCCCGAGTTCGTATTCCTTTCCCCAAATATCCAAATAAGCTTTCTCCATACAACAGTCATAATTTGTTGTGATTATATCTGAAAGCAAGCCTTCCCTTACAATAAAAGCTATAAAATAATGTGCTTTTGTAGGTAAAAGCTTACAAAAATAGCTAATACAACATTTGGCAATTAATTTATTTTGTGTATATTTTTTAAGAGTTTCAGTTCTAAAATTGTTAGTTCTATTTTTTTTATCAACCATTTTTTGCAACTCTTCGTTAGTCTTCCAAATTTCATCTTGAGATAGGCAAGATAAAGTTTTTTTTGTGCCCTCCAATTCATTTAAATTTATTTTCATTTTATTGATTGTATGAGGATTGTAATAAACCTCCAATCCTTTGGCGTTATTTGATATTCCAGAGCCTAAAACAAATGTACAATTTCTATCCATAAGCTGCTTAACTACATATTCAATTGAATTTTTAATAGTTCCCATAAGTTATCCTCAAATTTAAAACTTTTACAATGATGATAAATTTATTCCTTTCTATTTTCTTCAAAATTTTTATACTTATTTAGTAAATGGTTGAAGAGTTCTTCTTTTAGCTCATCCTTAAATCCAAAAACATAAATATCTGAAAAATTATCTGGATCATATGCTGAAAAAAAGAATTTAGAAGCCTGTCCTTGTTTTCCAAAGTTCGTTACTCTAAACCTTTTTTCTTCTTTTAATCTTTGATAATGTTTAAAATTAAAACCTAATACCACTTCATTAGCAGGCAAATCTGGAATCGAAATTTTTTCAGCTATAAATATTTTATTTTCTATATCAGGTAGTTTAATACCTTCTAAATCTAAATCAGAAGAAATATTACAAAATCCTAAACCAAATGACTTTTTACCTCCAACTAAAATTATTTTATTCTCATAGAATTTTAAAAATCTTTTTATATCATCAAAATAAATATCAGCAACATAAAAATAAAATTTAACGTTCTTAAAAAAAATTATTTTATCTTCATGTTTAAATAAGAGCTTATTAGTCCAGAAAGAAGAATGTATTGCTCGAGTATTCATCTTTTTATACAAAAAAGAATAATCTACATCTGATTTTTTAATTTCAAAGTTTTGAACATCAATATTCTTTATAGTAACCTGACTTTTCCATCCTGTGCATCCAAAAATTTGGGAAATTAAAGGTAAATTAATTTTATTCAAAACTTTTTTAATTGCATTATTTATGTCTTCATTTTCTTCCAAGTCTTTACTTTCTAATTTTAATAAGGATTCAAATGTATGTTTTTGGTAATTAATTTTATTATATTTTCTAATATACTCATCGAGATTATCTGATGGAATTCCTTTATCATTTAATTTTTCAGTTGGAATATTAAATGCTTTTGAATAAATATAGAACCAAAACCTCAAACTCCCCATTAAAGAAGATGGTCTTATTTTTGTGTTTTCTTGCCATGCATCCCCTGTCCACAGAGGCGTTATGGTTTTTAAGGTAACTTTTATTTGTTTCACTTGCGTTTCTCCTTATTGTTATTGTTTATTAAACAAAACCATAGTTAATAAACACGTGATTATTTATACTCAGAAAAGTCTATTTTTTCAAAGATTTTTATTTTCTGTTGCTCTTTCGAGAATCTATTGAAAATATTAAGCTTTATTTTCTTGATTTTTATATTTTCTTATCTCTTTGTATTTGCTCTAAAGTAAAAAGTCCATCCACCTTTCTTTGAAAATCATTTATTATTTTTTGATACTTTTTCATCTCCTTGTTATCAAAAAATCCCTCCTTACATTCATCGCAAGAATATACTGTTAAATACAAAGACAATTTCTTTCCTTTGTATTCAAATACTTCCTCTTTTTTCTCAACTTTTATCTTTCCTGATCCACATATGGGACATACCTCACCGTTTTTATACATTTTTTCATCTCACGATTGTTTGAAATTTAATTTTTACTTAATAGAGGCTTTAGGCTTGTAAACACTTGCCATAACTTACTTATTAAACTTCGGTGTCAATTAATTCTCTTCTATTATCCTGATTTCATCCTGAGTTAAGTTATAGAGTTTATAAACAATAGCATCTATTTCTTTTTCAAGCTCTTTCACCTGCTGTTGCTTTTCTTGGCTTTGAAGATAATCAGAAGAACTGGTCAGAGAAAGAATGTTTTTAACAAGTTGCTCAAGTTGAGAAGCCAGGTGTTGGTTTTCTGATGTAATAGTAGGGATTGGAAAACGGCTAATAAATTCTCCTTTTATTTCTCCTTCTATACCTCCACCTTGATAATATTTGTAAAAAGCAAATCTGAAAAATTCACTATTAAATATTCCTAATAAGTAAAAAAATATTTTTTTAGAAGTTAAAAAATGTGTAGTTGCTTCACAATAAAAATTTTTTTCTATATAAGCAAACTTAGGAATTTTTGTTACCCTTTGCCACACTATCTTTTCTTTTTCAAATTCTTGATAATATGCTATGGTGTCCTGTGTTTCAAACCATTTATTATTTGTCTTTTTTCTATGACCTTGTTTTCCGTCTTGTAAAAGTCTTTCTCCAAAAGAAGATAAGTATGCTTTGAGAGATGGATAATTATCTATTTTAATATGCAAGGCAGGAAATGTTCCAATTATAAACAAACCCTTCCACTCATAACCCCATCTAAATATATCTCTTCCCCTTAAAACTGGCTTGATTATTTGCTCTGTTCTTTTTCTTTCTTCTTCTGTTTTACAGTTGCTCAGAATCTCATCTCTTGTATTGGTATCAATAATAAAAGCTTTGTTGTATCTTGTTAAAACACCTCGATAAATTTTTACATCCCAATCCTTTAATGGTTTACCAATGTGTTCTATTTTCTCTTTTAAAGCTAACACATCAGAAGACGCTAACGTAAACACCTGCTTAGAAAGAGCACGTTGGGGCATTATGTCCAAATTTTGATAAATATATTCAACAACGTTATCCTTTGCCTTTTCTTTTTCTACCACCACATATTTTATAAGATGATCTTTATGTGGTTTTGTCTTTTTCAAAAGAATTATATTAGTATCTACTGTTTGCTCAAATACAGGATATCCACCAAAGTCTATTAGATAAATTATCTGAACATTGTCTTTTAAAAACTTTCTTAACCGTTCTCCATACTTTGCCCGCATCCACTTATTAGAACTAATAAAAGTTAAGATCCCATTTTTTTTAAGAAGACTGTAGCCTTTTTCATAAAAGCAAACATAAAGATCCGCTGTACTAACAAATGTTTTATAACCTTGAGATTTTAAAATATTTTTAATTGATCTTATCTTTTCCTGCCTTACATAAGGCGGATTCCCAATTACAACATCAAACCCATCCTCTACTCCAAACATCCATTCAGGATCAAACCAGTCTGCCTTTGCAGTTTGGTCAAGTATGTTAAAGGATACAATTTTGTTTAATACTTTATCAGGCCAATTTAATCTTTTTAATTCCTCTTTTAATTTATCTTTTAATTTATCTATTTCTTTTATTAATCTAAATTTTTCAGTCCTTGTCTTTATAGTAAAATGTTTCTTATAGATTCTAGAAAGATCATTCTTTATTTTTTTCACCTTATCTTCAAGCAAAGACCTTGTCCTTTCTCTTTCCATTGTTTCTCTAATCCCTATCAAGGCATTTGCTGCAACAAATTTTGTCTCAAGATGTGGGAGTGGTTTTATTCCAAAATTTTCCTTTGTTTTATCTATTTTTTGATCAATAATAAGGGATAAGAAAAATCTAAGTTTACATATCTGAATAGCAATTGGCTGTATATCCACCCCAAAAATAGAATTTTGTATAATATATAATTTTCTTCCATAATCAGGATAATTCATATTTTCATCAAAAATCTCATTTATCTCTTTTAACTCTTTCTCTCTTACCTGTTTATCTTTTATTTTTAAAATATCTTCAAACTCCTTCAAAGCCTTTTGATATTGTTTTTCTTCCCACAACTCATTTTTTTCATCAATTTTTCCCATTACATGTACAAGTTTATGCAAAATACCCATGGGAAATGCACCTGATCCAACTGCAGGATCAAGCACCTTAAGTTCATCTATTCTATCTATTATAGATTGTTTTTCTTGTTCAGAAAACTCGACATGCTCATCAGAATAAGATAACAATTTTCTTATTTTTTCTTCATGAATATTAGTCTTATCTTTAAAATAGTGAAAAATGGCTCATCAACCATAAAATCTACAATTTCTTTTGGAGTATAATAGGAACCTGTTGCCTTTCTTGCAGTGGTTTGGGTCTCTGGATTATAGGCGGCAAGCAAATTTTCAAATATATGCCCTAAAAGTTCTGGATCTAAGGACACTTCTATATCTACTGGGCTATTTTCATCTGCTGTAAAATTATAATCTTTTAAAATAGTTATAAGTCCCCTTACTGGAACTTTCTTTCTCTTACCATAAAAATTAGATAAATCTTGCTCTATTTCTTTTGCAAAAAACAATTCATCAGGTATTTTTGCCCTTTTATTTTCTCTTCTAGTAAAACCATCAATTTGTTTCTTATCATCATCAAGGCATTCAAAGAGACCACCATTTATGAAAGGAACATCTTTAAATTCAGATATAAAATCCTCTGGAGGTACTAAAAGAAACTTTTCATATCTAAAAAGATTCTTAACTCCATAATTTGTTGCTCTATTTTTTAAAAATCCATCGTCTTTTGCCCACCCTCTTTTTTTGGGATAGGTATTTAATGTAGCAAAAAAAAGATTTTGCAACACCACATTATAGTAATAGTCTTTTTGACTAAAATCTTTTACAACTTCTTTTAACCATGTTTCATTAAATATCTTTTCAGGAATAATAGACTTCTCCTTTAAAAACCAGACAAACATAATCCTAGTAATAAGCCTGATTAAATTTTCCTCAAGCACACCACCGGGAAAAACACTTCCTTTCAATGCCCAGGCAAACCAATTTTGAATCTCTGAATAAAATTCTTTTGTTAGGGGACGAGTAGAAAAGGCAGAAATTATATTTTCTAAAGTGTCAAAACTTGCTTCTATTAATGCTTTAACAAAGGTACGATAAGGTTTTCCTTTTTGCACATAATAAGTATATCTTTTATAATAGCTAAATTCTGATTTTGTTCCATAAAAACGTTGAAAAACTAAAGAAAATCGAAAATTGCCAATATCATCATAAAAAACAAATATCCCCGCCTGAATTAAATCATCTTTTAATATTTTTTTAGCCAGATCGTATTGTCTTTTCTTACTACTTCTTTCCGTAAGCTCTGTTGAGGTCTGTATAGCATATACATAAAGATCATTGCCATCTTGGAGTCTCAAATTTCCAATCTGTTGTATATTTAAAAATATATCCTCTTCATAATCCATAACTCTTTGTTCCACCTGAAATTCTGGATTTTTATGGATAAAAAAACTTATTAAATTTTCCACAGAAAAATCTGTTGCAAGTGAATTTATAATATCATGCATTGTTCTTCTCCTGATTTTCTATTGCTATTATAACCTCTTCTTTAATACCATGAATTAAATTTATTGATTTTTCAAGAAAATCTTCTCCAAGTTCATTTTCTAATTTTGATATTTGTATTGCTAGATCAGATGGATTTTTTATATATTTTTCCAATTCAATTATTTTTGAAATAAAATATTCAGACAATGTATGATATCGTTTTATATCTTCTAAAATATCTGAAATAAATCTCTTATAGGGAATAATTGATTTATCATCAATTTGAATAATAGTATTTAAAAGATTAGATGCCTTTCTACGAAGAAAACTTGAAGAAGACTTTTTACGATATAAATCTTTTTCCAGAATATTATGGTAATTTTCCCAAAATCTTTCACTTAACCTAAGAGATTTATCTTCTCTATTTGTTTTTATTTTATCATAAACATGTTCAAAACTTACGGCAACAGGCCTTTTTTCTCTATAATCTTTATATGCAACAAATATATCTTTTCCCTTTTTTACAAACACCATAAGTTCATCCTTCTCTCCTTTTTTTGCAACTTTTATTCTATTTGGTAGATCTTTTACTTCTTTTTCTATATTAGGATTTTCTTTTTTTATCTTTTCATATTCTCTTTTGATTTTTGTAAAAAAACTCTCTTCCTCTTCTTCAATATAAGTATTTAATCTTTTATACAACTTTGATTTTTTTGGCTCTTCATCAGGATCAAAAATTTTTGCATCTTCTCCAAGCACGTTGTGAATCATAAACATCTTTGTCTTGGCAATCTCTCTAGACTTTACTATATCTGCTCCCTGCTTGGTGGGGAAAAAATTTACAATATAAATTTCATTATAAATTTTTTTCCCAATTCTATTTATTCTCCCCACTCTCTGAATTACCCTAACAGGATTCCACGGGATGTCATAATTTATGACCGCACCTGCCCTATTTAAATTAAATCCTTCAGAAAGTTTATCTGTGGTTAGCAATATTTGATACTTATCCTCTTGTTCTTTATATTGGGCATCAAAATTTTTGTACAATTCTTCTATTAGATTTTTATTTAAATTACCAAATGCTGAAAGTATTTGATCAGGAAACTCTTTTTCAAGTACATTTTTTAGATACATTGCAGTATCTAAGTATTCTGTAAATATTACAACTTTTCTTTTTTGATCTAAAAACTTATTTATACCTTCAATAAGTTTTATTGCCTTTGCATCATAGTTACTAATTTCTGTTTTATCCATTTCATTTAATAATTCTTCAAAAAGTTTTAGATCTTCTTCCATATGTTGAATAAACTTTTCTTTTTGTCTAAATTTTTCTACATCATATACTTTATAGTATTTTTTATCAAAATTTTCCCGTTTTAAATTTTCTTCATATTCTTTAAGTTTTATCAATATATCATCATTTTCTTCTTCTGATATGGATTCCATAAAACTTCTATCAAGAAGAAATTTTCCTGTTTTATTTATAAAAGAAAGACATATATTATGTATTTTTTGAAACCTAATTATACTTTCCTTAAATGCTCCAAAACTGCTTTCAAACCTCTTTACCATAAGCCTTCTCATAAAATCGTATAAATTTTTCTGATATGTATAAAGAAAATTTTCCTCTTCACTTAATTTAATATCTTCAAAAAAATCAATGGGTTCATCAGGAAGTTCTTTTTCATATTTTATTGGAATATATATTGCTCCTTTAAAAAGTCCACCTTCATAAATTGAGGCAAAACTTTTTATTACTTTATCATAAAAATTTAATTGTTCCTGTGTTAATTCAAAAAACCATTCAATGGGATCTTTTACCTCTGAAAGCTCTATTTTTTCTTGGTAATATTTTAAATCAAGCCTATTTCTTCTAATCACAACAGGTTCTATAATAGATCTAATTTCTCTAGCGATTTTTTTTGTCCTTGTCTTTACTCTATTTAAATTTATAGGAAGACTCTTAAATAGCTCGTTGTAATATGTTTCCGCTTGTTTTCTTCTTTTTATATCTTTAGAATTATGATAATTTTTTATATAGGCTAATTTTTTAAATTCTATTTCATAAGATGAAAATTTATGTTCTAAGTCTTCATCAAGCACTATGGTCGATTTTTTAGGAACTGTAAATAATTTTAACAAAGCAAATAGATCCTTTGGACGATTATTAAATGGAGTTGCTGTCAAAAGAATTACTGTCTTTCCCCTACATATTTCGTGAAGATAATGATAACTTCTTGTTCTTTCGTTTCTAAACCTATGTGCTTCATCAACTATAATTATATCAAAATTATCATGTTGTTTTATTAATTTAAATATTTCTTCTAATTTACCTACAGACTTAACTTCCCAATCCCAAAGCTCAAAATCTTCCAAGTATTTTTTCCACCCAGAAGTCTTGTTCTCATCTCCCATAAGATGTGGAGGACATATAACAATACCCCTTTTTCCAAGAGCCTTTGCCACTAAACAAGCAATAACAGTTTTTCCAAGCCCAACCACATCTGCCAGAATGCTTCCCCCGTGAGTTTCACAATTTGCTATTGCCTGGGATACTGCTTCAAGTTGATATGTATATGCATGGTAACCCCTTTTTTGTAAGAAAGTTGTAAATTCTTCTGTAACAGAACTTCCTTTGTGAATGTCAAAATATAACTTTAAAAGATAATAAAAAGCCAAAAAAGGACTAATTTCTCGTAAAAAGGTTTTGTTTTTTATAATATTTTTAATCTGTAACACATCATTGTCTGTAATGGAGATTGCATTTTTCCATAAATTATCAAAATAACTTTCTGCTTCATCAAATCCATAATCTTTTATTTCGACATTAAATTCATCTTGAGATTCTATACCTGCTTTTGTAAAATTACTGCTACCTGTTATAAATATATTTGCTACTATATCTTTTACACTATCATTCATTTTAAAAAGATATAGTTTGGCATGATTTGGATATAATGTCTTTTTTAAAACAAGTTTGTTTTCTTCTAAAAGTCTTAGGAAAAAATCAACTTGCTCATAAGTTTGTTGTATATCCATCTCTTCTGAATTAAATGCTTTTATTATAGACTCATAAAAATCATCTTTTATTTTGTTTACATTAAATATCTTCTTTGTTTTATCTATTTCACACAAACCAAAAGAACATTCATCTAACTTCAAGCCAACTAAAATTTTTATATGTTCTTGTGTTAGACGATTTTGTTCATAAAGTTTTTTTAGTATTTCATAAAATTCTCTAATTCCAGAAAAATAAAAAAATCCAACTAAAAATTTCAGTTCCTTACTCTTCTCAATAAGTATCTTGATCCTACTTTTTAAAGACTTTTCTTTACTATTGGTAATAAAAATTCCTTTTTTTGACATTAAAAAAACTCCATGAGTTATATTTTTTAGTTCTCACCTTCTCCCACTCAAATCCCACAATATTATTATTTCGTTGTGACTAATTTATTGCGTTACGCTCAAGCTTAGGGGACAATTTTATAAATATCCTTGCTAATTACATCGGATGACCTCATCTTGCAAGTGCCTGAAAATTTAAGATCTATTATCTTTTTTCAAAAATTTCTAAAAACTCCTCACTTTTCATTATTTTTATTCCACAATTATAAAATTTTTTATCATTTGTAATAAAAATTTCACACTTGTTCTCTAATGCACATAGACATTGCAACACATCTTCAAAGCCAACTTGATTATCCAGGGATATCTTTATTGCCTTTTTTATTAATTTTTCTCCATAAGGAAATCCATGTTGCGTTACGGAGAAATATATGCCAAGAAGGAGTTGGCGATATTTTCAGGCAAGAAAAAAGATTTTATCTTTTTTAAAACCAGAAAAGGAGCGTGATTATGCAAATCAGACTTCATAAGAACGCAACCACTACTCCAGCTTTAAGAAAAGCTATTTAGGAGTCTGATCTTTCTGAACGCAAACTGGCTCAAAAATATGGTATTTCCAGGTCCACGGTTAGAAAGTGGAAGAAGCGTGATTTTGTCCACGATGCCCCGATTAAACCCCGTAATCCCAATACTTCTCTGAATCCTGAGCAGGAGTTTGTAGTGCTGGAGCTTAGAAAGACTTTTCTTTTATCCCTTGATGATCTTTTGATTATCGTCCGAGAATTCTTTAAGCCTGACATGACCAGGACATCTCTTTATAGACTGTTAAGACGCCATAACATGCACAGGTTAAGCGACCTTATCCCGCAAGAAGAGAGTAATAAAAAGCAAGTGAAACAGTTCAAGGATTATGAGCCTGGTTTTGTTCATGTAGATGTAAAATATCTACCTAAGATGCCAGATGAAAAGAAAGCCAAATATCTTTTTGTAGCTATAGATAGAGCCACTAGATGGGTTTATCTGGAAATCAGGGCATCCAAAACAGAGTATAATGCTTGTTCCTTCTTGGAAAATCTTATTAAAAAAGCTCCCTTTAAGATATCAAAAATCTTAACAGACAATGAAGCAGAATTTACAGACCGTTTTCAAAGAACAGATAAAAAATCTTCTGGCAATCATTTATTTGATGTAACGTGTAAGGAAAATAACATAGAGCATCGCCTTATAAAGCCACGTTCTCCCCAAACAAATGGGATGGTTGAGCGCTTCAATGGCCGCATTTCTGAAGTCATAAGTCAAACCATGTTTAGCTCTAGTGAAGAGCTAAAACAGACTATTTATAAATATTTGCGCTTGTATAACCACCACATACCTCAAAGTTCCCTGGGCTATCTGACACCTGTTCAAGCTCTTAAAAAATGGCAACAAACTCACCCTCATCTCTTTGTTAAATCGGTTTATAACAATGCGTTACTTGACAGCCCACGTAAATTCCTAAAAATCATGAGCCTTACATAACTTACCACTCTTAGGACAAGGATATAATGATCCCCTTTCAGCCCCAATCTTTATCTCAAGCCTATGAGGATTCACCCAAGTATCTAACCTCTGTTCAATAATTTTCCATGGGCACTTAACCCTAAATCCAATATTAATAGCTCATTAGCTGAAAAACCGATACCTATTTGCTCCTTTTTACTCCATAATTTTAACCTTAACTAACACCTATCTAAAAAAACATCAAAAATTATTTTTCTACAGTGAACGTTGAAGAACCATATTATCTAAAAATAACAGAGCAATAGAGATAATTTATAAAATCAAGGACAAAGAGACACTAGATCTTAGATTTTCAGGAGCTTACAAGATAAGGTCCTACAGAACAGATTTATCCACCAGGGAGCTTATGTCTACCTATATGCTTTTAACCAAGATAGAGCCATCTTTTAGGAGTTTAAAGCAAGATTTAAGTTTACGTCCAGTATATCATCGGTTAGATAACCGTATAAAAGGCCATGTTTTTTTGACCATATTGGCTATATCATCTACTAACTGTAATAATGAAGGAGCTCAATTTAAAAGGCATAAGACATAATTTCTCTACTATAAAAAGATACAGATCCCTCCTGTATTTTAACAACCACTATGCAGACCATAGATAAAGATAGCATTTACATAAGGCAGGTATAAAACCCAGAACCCTTTCACATAGAGGTTTTAAATGCACCTGGAATATCTTTAAGTCAGGTAAAAAGAAGAGTAAGAATTACAAGATAAAATCTGTAGTGTAGAAAGAAAATTAAAAATACAATAATGATAACTAGTTAGCAAAAATTTTGACAAACTTGGAGTAATACTCGGAATTATTTGACATTATAGGGCCTGGTGTGCTTTTTGTCCTATTGGCTCTTTCTCTGCACTAGTCGGAGGGCATAAAAGGCATCTTTCCATTTTACAAGAAAAATGCAAAGACTGTCTTTTGTGTGAAAAAGTCTGCCCTATGAATCTCAAAGTAGCAAGTAAAGCCCAAAATGGCACAATAAATAACCGCGACTGTTTACAATGTTTAAAATGCGTAACAAGCTGCCCTAAAGAAATAATTACTCTTAAAAAGGGTTAAGATCTTTCTTTTTCTCTTTTTTTGGCATTTTCTAGCCATTCTAGAAAAAAGGCTAAAAATATTCCTAAGAAAAGGCCTGTTACCAAAGCAACTGCAAGGATGAGTTTTTTCTTGGGTTTATAAGGTTTTTTAGGAGTAACGTTAGTTTCAATCAAGATAAAAGGCTTTAGATTTTTAAGCTCGTTATATTTTGTAAAATAAGCCGTTTTAAGATCTTTTATTAAAAGTTCAAGTGTTGTTATGCCTTCTATTTCGTTTTTGTCTAAGGTTTTTTTAGCTAAAAGTTTCTTTTTAAGATTTTCTATATCGTTAACTTGTTTTTTAATACTTTCTATTTCCTTAGTTAAAATTTCTTTTTTGAGTTCAACTTTCTTTTTAATATTTGGGATTCCTTTGAGATAGTTTGCAATTTTTCTTTGGAGGGGTAAGAGATCTTGGTTATTAATACTTTCTACTGTTATTTCGATTATGTCTTTATTCCCTCTGGGGATGTCGCTTGAAATAGAAACTATATTTTTAGGATCTTCTATAGATAATATTTTTTTCAGTTCATCGTATCTGCCTTCTTTTAAAAGGCTAGAAATCGTTTCTATTCCTTGTTTGATTTCATAAGTAGAAGCTCCTAGACAGATAACCGTTCCATCTTTTTCTATTTTGGGTATTTCAAAAGCAAATTTTATTTTATAGATATCTTTAGCTAATAAAAGATAGCTAAAAGCAATAAGGAGGAAAATAATAGTTGTTATGGAGATAACCCATTTTCTCTTTTTCAGGGTTAGCCATAATTCGTACAAATCAATCTCATCTTCTTCGTAATAAGGCGGTAGATACGGATACGGAATTTTTTGTTCCTTTTCCATAAATTTTAGATCTCCTGCTAATAAATTTTTAACTGAATTTTAATGGGAACAAAAAGTTGCACAAGATGATCACTCCTCTTGGTAGTTCATCTGACCTGAAATCACAGTCTTTTGAGAGACGATGAAGGCCCCTCCAATCATAAAGAGAGGTTCCGATAGATTCCGGATGAAATTGAACACTATCTATTTGAAACTCCTTAATGAGTCAAGTAACGCAACATCTAATTCCCATTTTTTTACCATAAATTTCTCCTTGTTTGACATTATTGTCTATCAAATGTATTTTTCCAGACTTAAATAATAAACAGCTAATCTGAGCGATTTTTAACGTAACGGTTTACATTTTTCATCCCCAAAAATTTCCCTTGCCTTTTGTAGAAAAATGTCAAACAGCTCTGTATTGTATAGATAAAAATGAATAGTTGGGACTAACTTTTGCTCCAATCCCCAGAAAATACTATTCAAAGCGATCTCTGCTGCCCTATCCCAGGGGAAACCATAAGCACCGCAACTAATAGCAGGAAAGGCAATGCTTTTTAAATGATGCTCCCTGGCTAACTTTAAGCAGGATTTATAAGTCTTTTCTAATAAAACCGGTTCATTTTGACTACCACCTTGCCAAATAGGTCCTACGGCATGAATTACGTATTTGGCCTTAAGATTAAAACCTGGGGTAATAACAGCCTCTCCAGGTTGCACACAACCCCGTTTGGATACAATCTCCTGACCTGCCTGCAATAATTTAGGTCCTGCAGCCTTGTGAATTGCCCCATCTACCCCGCCCCCTCCTGCCAAATAAGGATTGGCAGCATTGACAATAGCCTCTGTTTCTGCCTGAGTAATATCTCCCTGATGCAAATAAAAACAACTGTTAGCAAAAGATATATCCATAACTTTACCTCGTTTTTTAAATTTTTCAGAAATGTCTACGGGGATGATTTTTAACAAGTTACTTGACCCCTGTCCAACTTTGAGATTAAGCAAAGGAAATTTGCAAATAAGGAGGTGCCCCTATGTCAATTACTCTGGTAAATCATCCTCTAGTAAAACATAAAATAGGCATTTTACGCAAACACGACATAAGCACGAAAAACTTTCGGGAGTTGGCCTCAGAAATAGCCAGACTCCTTACTTATGAAGCTACAAAAGACTTAGAAACAGAAGAAATCACTATTCAGGGATGGGCTGGCCCTGTAAAAATAGAAACTATTAAGGGCAAAAAAATCACTGTAGTGCCTATTTTAAGGGCAGGACTGGGAATGTTAGATGGAGTATTAGATCTGATCCCGGGAGCAAAAGTTAGCATTGTTGGTTTGTATCGCGATGAAAAAACCTTAGAACCTGTGCAATATTACGTAAAACTAGCCAAAGACATCCAAAACAGAATTGCTCTCATTCTTGACCCTATGTTAGCTACAGGTGGCACCTTAATAGCCACTATAGATCTTTTAAAAAAAGCCGGCTGTTCCAAAATAAAAGGGCTTTTTTTAGTCTGCGCTCCTGAAGGCATCGATAAAGTGACCAAAGCTCATCCTGATGTGGAAATCTATACTGCTGCCATAGACGAACGATTAAACGATCAAGGCTATATCTTACCTGGTCTGGGTGACGCAGGGGACAAAATATTTGGCACAAAATAAAACGTATTCAATTTTCTTTTTGGGTAACAAATTGCTCTTTATAAACCTAACAGAACGGTAAAAGGAGGTTTTATGTCAACTCAAAACCCTGAGTACAAATTTCAACTTAAGGACTCCATTATTGGAGCCCAAATGCTCTTTGTTGCTTTTGGCGCTTTGGTGTTGGTACCAATTCTAACAGGCCTGGATCCAAACGTGGCCTTATTTACTGCTGGAGCAGGGACTTTATTATTTCAAATCATTACCAGAGGAAAGGTACCTGTATTTTTGGCTTCTTCTTTTGCGTTTATTGCTCCAATTATTTATGGCGTTAAAACCTGGGGAATCCCTGGCACCTTATGCGGACTTGCTGCTGCAGGTCTAGTTTACGTGCTTTTAAGCCTTTTAATATCCTTAAAAGGAGTTGGTATCCTAGAAAAATTGCTCCCTGCCATTGTTACAGGACCTGTAATTATGGTCATAGGACTTATCCTCGCTCCTGTGGCTGTTCACATGGCCATGGGGAAAACAGGAGATGGGACCACGGTGCTAGTGCCAGAAAAAACAGCCTTAATCATTTCTATGGTTTCCTTAGCCACAACTATCTTTGTTTCTTTGTTTGGCAAAGGCATTTTTAAGTTTATACCTATTTTATGCGGTATTGCCATAGGTTATATCATCTCCATACCTTTTGGATTGGTAAACTTTACCCCTGTAATTAATGCTCCCTGGTTTGCTATTCCCCATTTCACCTTTCCAGAATGGAATTTACAGGCAATTTTATTTATTGCTCCTGTAGCTATAGCTCCAGCCATAGAACACTTTGGAGATATCTTAGCTATTAGCTCTGTCACAGGAAAAGACTATCTAAAAGATCCAGGCATTCATAAAACCCTCTTAGGAGATGGACTAGCCACTAGCCTAGCTTCTTTTTTGGGAGGACCTCCTAATACTACCTATTCAGAAGTTACAGGAGCAGTTGCTCTGATCAAGATCTTTAACCCTGCCATTATGACCTGGGCCGCTATTGTTGCTATTCTGCTTTCTTTTGTTGGAAAGTTAGGAGCATTTTTACAAACCATCCCTGTACCTGTAATGGGTGGTATTCTAATTTTACTTTTTGGTGCTATTATGGTGGTAGGCATAAATACTTTGGTCAGGGCCCAAGTAGATCTTATGGAAGCAAGAAATCTAACTATTGTAGCCATTATCATTATTTTTGGCATCGGCGGCATGAGTTTTTCTGCAGGAGAATTCACTCTAAAAGGCATTGGCCTGGCAGGTATCATAGGAGTTTTCTTAAACCTTGTTTTACCCAAAACCAACCAATCTAAATAAAAAAAAGGGGGTGAGATTAAATCTCACCCCCTTTTTAATATCAACTACCTAAGTTCACCTTAAACTTTTGCCTCTAAAAAATACCCATCATCTTTAAAAAAGCGCCAAGTACTCCCAACACTGACACCATTATAGAAATAGAAAACATCCGTAAGGTAAAATTCCTATGCTCCTCATCCCTATGATCAAGTTTATTAGACAAGTTATCAATAGATGTGATTAACTGACTAAACCTAAAATTCATATCCTCTTTTAAACTGTTAATACGCTTATCTACCTGTTCAAATCTCTTATCTACCTGCTCAAATCTCTTATCTACCTGCTCAAATCTCTTATCTACCTGCTCAAACCTATACTCCATCTCCTTTTTTAAATCCTTAACGTCTTCTCTCATCAATTCCTGATTTCTTCTGAGCTCGTCTATCTGAACCTGTAAGTAATCAAACTTTACATCAAAATATTTTGTATTAGGCACCACTCCAGCAAACAAAGCAAAAAGTTCTGACGGAATTTGCTCTAATTGTTTACCAAAATCTTTTTGTTTTTTTTCACTCATATGTTCGTCCTTTACCAAGTTAAGGCTCTAATAGTAAAAGAGGTCCAACCAAATAGATGTGGCCACACCTCTCACGTCTAACCTTCTTAGGCAAGAAGGTTATTTTGCTTTAATATAGAAATCAATTTTTCTTTATTTTCTGGACTCATTTCTACCAAAGGCAAACGCAACTCAAGGTTAATCCTTTTCATCAAAGCCAAAGCCGTCTTTACAGGTATAGGATTTGTTTCTATAAACATAGCCCTACAAATAGGCAACAATTCTATTTGTAATCTGCCTGCCGTCTTTAGATCTCCATCAAAAAAACTCTTACATAATTCATGAGTCTGATGTGGTACAATATTAGAAATTACAGAAATAACTCCTTTCCCTCCCAAAGACAACAAAGGCAATATAGTAAAATCATCTCCAGACAAAACAATAAAATCTGGTCCACAAAATTCTATAATCTCTGCTACTTGTTTAAGACTACCAGAAGCTTCTTTTATTCCCTTAATTTCTGGCACTTCTTTAAATAATCTAGCTGCAACTGCAGGAGTAATATTTAGACCTGTTCTAGAGGGAACATTATACACAATCATAGGAATAGACACTTCCTTAGCAATAGCTTGATAATGAGCAACTAGTCCATCAGGAGTTGGTTTATTGTAATAAGGAGTAATTAATAAAACAGCATCAGCTCCTGCTTGTTTGGCAAACCTGGTAAGCTCTACAGCCTCTTTCGTAGAATTAGATCCAGCTCCAGCAATCACAGGAACTCTTCCCTTTACCTGTTCCACACAAATCTGAATAACTCGTTTATGTTCCTCATGACTTAAAGTAGCTGATTCCCCAGTAGTACCACAAGGTACCAAACCGTCAATTTTTTGCTCTATTTGCCACTCTATATGTTTTCTATAAGCTTCTTCATCCACCAATCCATCTTTAAAAGGCGTAACCAAAGCAGTAAAAGCCCCCTGTAAATTCATTTTAACCTCCTCATATTTGCTCTAAAAGAGTTTTATCTAAAAATCCCCTATATACCAAAACTGTTTGGCCTTCTAAAAAAACTGTTTCTCCATCTAAATAAATACCAAGTTTTTCTCTTCCACTTGTTTCTACTTTTACTTCCCTGGCTAACAAGCCAAGTTTATTGCCTACATATACACAGGCACTAGCTCCAGTGCCACACGCATAGGTTTCTGCCTCTACTCCTCGCTCGTAAGTTCTTAACAGAATATAATCCTGATTCAAAATCTGAACAAAATTAACGTTTGTCCCTTCCGGAGCAAACAGAGAGTGAAAACGAATTTGCTTTCCCATCTCCTGAACATTTACTGCTTTTAAATCATCCACAAAAAATACCACGTGAGGCACTCCTGTATTTACATAGTGCACATTGATTCTTTGGGCTTCAAGATCTAAATTTATATTTAACTTTAAATCTCTAGGAGCTGTTAATTGAACTTTGACTAAATTTTCACCTTTAATTTCTGCCTTAATAACCCCAGCGTCTGTTAAAAAACAAAGTTTTTGAGGAGCTAGTTCTAACAAATAGGCAAGCAAGGCTGCGCATCTAGAACCATTGCCACACATCTCCGCCCTTGAACCATCTGCATTATAAAAGTGCCACTTAAAATCAACTTGATCTTGCTCCACATTTTCCAAAAAAATTAAACCATCAGCTCCTATACTAAAAGCTCTTTTACATAACTTCTGGGCCCAGACACTCATCTCATCTTGAGACACAGACACATCCCTTAAATCAAACAAAATAAAATCATTGCCACTACCCTGCATTTTGTAAAACGGTATATTCATTTCTTGTAATTTATTCATTATAAAAACCCTTTTTAAGAAACTTCAAAGCATACACTATTATAAAAGGCCAATATTAAGTACTTACCCCTTATACTTTAACTATTTATAATATCTTTTAATTCTTTACCAGCCTTAAAAAAAGGCAATTTTTTGGGAGGAACATTTATTTTCTCTCCTGTTTTAGGATTTCTACCTACATATCCGGGATATTCTTTAATTTTAAAACTGCCCAAACCTCTAATCTCCACCCTTCTTCCTTCTACCAAAGCATCTTTCATAAGACCAAAAAAAGAATTCACAATAAAACTCGCCTCTTCCTGACTTAAATTCTTATCCTCTGCCAGTTTGTTAATAAGATCACTTTTATTCATACCAACTTCCCCCATTCCTAAAATTCAAAAAACTAAAACCCCCTCTCTTAAACCCAAGCTTCTCATCCATCTAAAAACTGTCTCTTAAATCAAATACTTCCCAAAACTTTTGCTAAAAACTGATTTAATCAATTAAATCTAAACCCTTTTTTAAAGAAGGCAACTGATCCACGACTTTTACCAAATTTTTAGCTATTGCCATCAAATCCTTACAGCCCTCAGATTGGGGCTTTAACTTGGCCAAAGGAATCTGTTTAGAAACAGCTTCTGCAAAATCCTTATTTTCTCTTATATAGCCCAAATAACCAAGCTCTACACCCAAAAATCGTTTACAGGCTACATTCAATCGTTCAAAGGTCTGTCTGGCCTGGGACTCGCCTTCCACCATGTTTACAACCACCAGGAAATTGCTCTGATTGTATTTAGTCTTCAAGATCTTAATAACAGCATAACTATCTGTCAGAGAAGTTGGTTCTGGAGTAATCAAGATAATTTTTAAGGAAGTAGAGGCAGCAAAGGAAGTCACTCCTTCGCTAATGCCCGCACCTAAATCTAAAATAATAAAATCGTATTTTTTTAGAACATTGTTTAACTTTTGGACCAATAAAAAGTAAACATCTCGCTCATATTCTAACAACTCAGGGATTCCAGAAGCTGCTGGAATGAGGTCTAAATCTTGTCTTTCGATATTTACGATCAATTCTTCTGGATCCACATCTGATTGAATAATGTCTTTCAAATTCTTTTTAGGAGTAATGCCAAGTAAAATATCAATATTGGCCAATCCTAAATCACAATCTAAAATAATCACTTTATAAGCTAAATTATAAAGCATATAAGCAAGATTTAAACTAATATTAGTTTTACCTACGCCACCTTTACCACTAACAATTGATATGCTAATATTTTTTCTCTCCATACCCATCATCTCTTATTAAATAAAATATTTCTTTCACTCTCACTAATTAAAGTTTCTTGCATTGCTTTTTCTTCATAATAAAAAGAAATATAACACCTATTTTTACCATCTCGTTTTGCTTTATACAAATTTTTATCTGCTATTTCAAACAAAGTATTTTTATCTACCTCTCCCCGTCCAGCATAAACAACCCCACCCCCAGAAATAGTAACTTTTAAAATTTTCCCATTATCAAGGACAAATTTATGTGCACCTACTGTATTTAATATCCTAGTTGACACTTTATGCACATAGCTCATATTTGCCCCTCGTAAAATAAGGCCAAATTCTTCCCCCCCAATTCTACACGCAAAATCATTACTTCTAAGTTTATTTTTAAAAATCTTACCAATTTCTTTCAACACTATATCCCCCGCTCTATGCCCATAGGTGTCATTAATTTTCTTAAAATCATCCACATCAAAAACAACTATCCCCAAAGGAACGTTAAATTTTTTAGATTCTTCAAGCTCGCGAATTAAAGTTTCTTCAAAAAATCTTTTATTATATAAAGTCGTTAAAAAATCAATATCTTTGTATTTATTCAAAGTAGATAATAATTCTAACAAAGCAAACGTTAACTCATATTCATTTTTTACTATAGGCAATAAAAACCAATTATAACCTTTATCTATTTCAGATAAAACCTTTTTTACTTTGGCAAAATTATTTTTGCTTAAAAAAGTAAACAAAATATAAGTTAAATTACTATCAACCAGCGTGTCTTGCAATTCTAATTCTAATCTTTTTAATTCCAACAATAATTTTTCTTTATCTAAACTATCTAAACTCATTTTTTATTTCTACCTGAATTAAAAAAAATTAAATATTCCTTGATAAAGGCATCTAAATCCCCATCCAAAACGTTTTCTACGTTACTTGTTTCATACCCTGTTCTATGATCTTTTACTAAACGATAAGGATGTAAAGTATAAGTCCTAATTTGATGACCAAAAGAGATTTCTCCCTTGGCTTCATAGTCCTCCTGTTTTTTGGCCTGACGTTTAGCAAGTTCTTTTTGGAGTAGTTTGGCTTTTAATATTTTTAAAGCAATTTCTTTGTTTTTAAATTGAGAACGTTCACTTTGAGATTGCACCACAATACCTGATGGTTTGTGAACTATTCTTATAGCCGAGCTAGTTTTATTAACGTGTTGTCCCCCTGGACCACTAGCCCTAAACGCTTCTATTTCTAAGTCTTCATCTCTAATCTCAATTTTTATATCCTCACTTTCTTGAGGATAAACGTCAACCGAGGCAAACGAGGTATGACGACGACTTGAGGCATCAAAAGGAGATATCCTTATTAACCTGTGAGTCCCCTTTTCTCCTTTTAAAAAACCATAACTATAAGCTCCCTTAATATGTAAAGTAACGCTTTTTAGACCTGCTTCTTCTCCTGCCAAATAGTCAAGAAAGGCTATTTTAAAATCATGTCTTTCTGCCCATCTCGTGTACATCCTAAGTAACATTTCAGCCCAATCCTGGGCTTCTACCCCGCCTGCTCCAGGATGAATCTCTAAAATAGCTTCAGCTTCATCCCCATCTGAACTTAATAACAACTCCATTTCTAAAGTAACTAAATCTTTTTGTAAACAATCTAAAGAATTCTTGGCTTCTTCTAGTCCTTCAACTTCCCCCTCTTCTACTAAAGACAACCACAACAACAAATCTTCTTTTTTAGAATATAATTCTTTAACTTTTTTTAATATAGTCTCTAACTTACTCTTTTTTTGTAAAATTGGTTTTATTGCTTCATGATCTTTCCAGGACTCAGGATTAGCCAACTTTTTTTCTATATCTCTTAATTCTGCTTCTTTAGATTCTAAGTCAAAGACGCCTCCATAAATCGTCTAATTTTGTTATCACTTCTGTACTAATTAACTTCAATTCATTACAATCAATCATTTTCCTGCCCTAACCCCTGAAATATGATTTTCAAAAACATAAAAATTATAATAAGAAAAGGAAAAGCATAAATAAAATAAAAATATCTACAAAAAAAACTCTTTTTTTGAGACACACCAAGATCTCCAATTAAATAATTCCTTTTAAACAAATCCAATTTTTTTAAAATTATTCCTTTACTAGAAACAAAAGCACTAATACCACTATTGGTGCATCTTAGCAAAAAACGTCGCTGCTCTACTGCTCTTAAAACAGCTAAATAAAGATGTTGATACGGACCAGAAGTATGGCCAAACCAGGCATCATTAGAAATATTTACTAAACATTCTGCACCTGCCCTAACCCTTTGATTTACTAAATGCGAAAAAATTATTTCATAACAAATAAGCACTCCAAGAGCAAGCTTCTTTATTTTCAAAGGTTCAATAGACGTACCAGAAGAAAATGTACCTACTCCTTTATAAAAAAAGCCAAAAATAGAAGATAAAAATTTACATGGTAAATATTCTCCAAAAGGAACTAACTTTTGTTTGTCATAAAATCCTATAACCTTGCCTTTAGTATCAATTAAATAAGCTCTATTAAAAAGGAGATATTTAGTATTGGAAATAAATTTATAACCAGGAGAACCAAATAATAAATAAACTTTGTATTTCCTGGCAAATGCTTTTATTTTATTAGATAAAAAATTGTTTTCCTGAAAATAAAAAGGCATGCAGGTTTCAGGCCAAACAATAAATCTAGCACCCTGTTGAACTGCTTTTTGGGATAACTTCAAATAAGTATTAAGAGTAAAAAGCTGGTATTTAGGATCCCATTTATGCTCCTGATCTATACTAGCCTGAATCAATGCAGATTTTAATTTAGCAAATACTCCTGTCCTATAATGCAATAAAAAAAAATTTATTATTATAAAAAAAATTATTAACCCTGTTGAGAGATATACATATCTTTTTTTTATTATAAGAAAAGATATAAAAATTATACAAAAGGCCAATCCCTTTGCTCCAATAAACTGAATAATCTGAATCAAATAAGGATAAGGAGCACAAATTAAAGCTAAATCAGGCCAGGGGAAACCAGTTAAAAAAAACTCTCTAATTATTTCCAAAGCCATCCATAAACAAGCAGCAAAAAATGCTAAACCCAAAAAAGATAAATATTTCTTTGCCCAACGCACAATTAAATAGTACAACAACACGTATCCACCAAGATATAAACCTAACAAAACAGGAAAACAGCAGGACACTATCAAAGGTATCTGCCCATACCTATAACAAGGATAATACAGCCAATAAAAAACAGCACTATATCCTAAACTAGCCAATAAATAAATATATTTAGCATAATTTTTTTTTTGAAAAATTAAAACGTTTAGTAAAATAAGTAACATAAAAATAAACACAGGATTAGAATAAATAGAATTAGGATAGGCAAAGAAAAAAAAAGCTATAGAACATAAGGACCAAAAAAACAGCTGCAAAAAATTATTTTTACAATCAACTTTATTTAAAGACATCATTTATTCACTACCCGTGCTCTTATCTTTTAACTCGACTTTAACCCAATGAACATGTTTTAAGTCAGCATCTTCAATAATAATTTTAACATCTTTATCTTCAAATACCTCCCCTTTTTGGGGAACACGCCCCATTTTTTCGGACAAAAATCCACTCAAAGTATCTACCTGTTCGGAATAAAAATTGGTCTTTAACTTAGTATTAAATTCATCCAGATCTATTCTACCTGCCACCAAAAACCTTCCATCTTTTTGAGAAATAATTTCTTTAGGCCTAGGCAAATCGTATTCATCTTCTATTTCACCAACTATTTCTTCTAAAATGTCTTCCATAGTAACCAACCCAGCTGTGCCTCCATATTCATCAACCACAATAGCCATGTGTATTTTTTGGGCTTTTAACTCCAACAACAAATCATAAACTCTTTTAGTTTCAACCACAAAATAAGGATCTCTCATAATATCAGATAATTTGGTATGTTCTTTATCCAAATAATATATTCTTAATAAATCCTTAGCGTGAATTATACCTACTATATTATCTTTTGTTGCTTCATACACAGGTATCCTTGAATGACCACAATCTATTACTATCTTAACCAATGCATCTATATCATTATTCACTTCCACACAGACCATATCTGTACGAGGAACTATAATTTCTTCTACTCTAAGTTGCGTTAGTTTTAAAATCTTTAAAATCATCTGATATTCATCATTTTGAAGGAGACCATTTTCTTTTGCCTGAGATAATAATGTTTCTAATTTTAACGAGGTATCTTCTTTATTTAAAAATAACTTTTTTACCCAATCCCAAAATGTAGTTTCTCCACTATTATCCAAATCTATCCCCCCCTCACACAGTAAACTTCTTTCCCAAATAATAAACACAATTTATTACAATTATACCATCTCAATTAAACCTTCTTTTCCCTATATAACTCTAAATATTTAGCAAACAACCAATTTTCCAAACGTTCACAACCTTGATCTAAAGCAATATCATTCCATTCTATTTCTCCTTTTTTATCTAATTTACCTTCAGCAACAAATTGGAAACCAAAAAAATAAAAATCTAATTCACTTTCATCTGTAAAATATACATTTTTTAACCTACAAATAAAATAAAAGAAAGCTGGAGATAAACTTTTATCTTCAAACTCTATATATAAAAATACGTATTCATTTTCTTTTTTAAATTTAGACAAATTTTTTATTTTATCTTTTTTTATACCAAGCTTTATGCCACCCCCAGAAATATCCTTTAGCAAAAGCTCTTTGTTTTCCTCATCATACTTCGCCAAAGGCTCTCCCCAAGTCAAAACATTTTTTGAAAATCCTGCAAACTTATCCAAAACAGAAGGCCAAACCTGAACCACTTTCAGATACTTTGAAGGAATCTCTATTCGTAAAAACCTTCGTTTTTGACCAAGAAATACTACTTCTGGAAACTTAATCCTTAAAATGCAAAATCCTTTATCATCAAAGTCATACCCCTCTATAACTGACTGAAAATTATAAAAAATAGGGTTTAAATTATCTCCTATTCTAAAAAAACAACTTAGTTTTCTACCCAAAAAAGACTTCTTCATTTTCACATACAAAGGAAGCTCAATGTATAAAAATTGCAATTTATCATCATAATCAACAAAGGTAGTATAAATTATTTGACTGGACTTTTCTAATTTAAGGTCAAATCTACTCCTTTGCCTTAAAGCAAAATCTAAAACGTGTTTTATAGAATCTTTATCTTTTATTTTACCAAATTCAATAACATTATTTTGCTCTTCTTTCTTCCTTAAAAAATAATTTATAACCAACAAAACAATTAAAAATAGAATTAAAAATACAGTGAAATAATATAAAAAATTGATAATGGCAGGATTAATGCCTGCGAATTGAAGGGAATTTCTGATTTGTTCAAAAAAAGAATTACTTGAGATAGTATAAATCATGGTCAAATTCACAATTTTCTAAAGAAGATTGTAAAATTTTTATATGTATATCCGCATCACTATTACTGCCAAGTGTCTTTTTTTCTTTCCAATCTTCTATAAGAAAAATTGTCCACCCATATTGTTTGTCTATATCAAAAGCTCTTTGCAAAAACTTATTTTTCCATTCCTTTGGAGCCACTCTGGCAATTTTTCGACAATATACTGATTGATAAACTGGATTTTTTTCCCTTTGAATAACTTTCCATAATTCTGTAAAATCTCCAGATTTAATGAGACGTAAATAAAATTTATCTCTATTAATTCCAGATAATTTTTTATCTTTAGTATAAAAATTTGCAGTTTTATAAAATCTTATCTTTTCCTGACCAATATATTTATAAAGCAAATATAGTTGATAATAATTTACACCTATCATCTCAAGATCATCAGCGCGAGCAAAAAAAAGATTAGATTTATTAAAATAAATCTTTGCATCACAAAATCTACCCTGCAAAAAAGAATTAACAAACTGTATCCTATTTTGATAAGCAGATTTAACATAATTTGAGGACTTAAAAATCAAATTATGCTTACCAGAAAAACTACAACCTGCCAAAAAAACAAAAATCAAAATAAGCCAAAAATATCTTTTCATAATAAACCTTAATACTTAATTTAAATTACCTACAATTTTTTCGCAATACATCTTTTAAGGCTGAGGCAAATCTATATTTTTTATAATTTCATCAGTTTGTTTAAATGGCCACTTGGTCTGAAGAGAATTTAGCAATCTACTGCTTAAGTTTAACGAATATTCTGCCTCTATCTTAAGCCTATAAATATCTTTTGTAGCTTTTTTCACCTCTCTCGTAATATCCTCTACATTATCTAAAATAGGATCCAGTTTTTGTTTTAATTGCTTAAGATCCTGGACAAAAGATTTAGTTTCCTTCATTACACCCAAAGCCTCTTGTTCTATAGGGGTAATATTTTGAACCACACCAGTAGCATTTTGTAAAAGAACATCAATTGTTGTCACCAAGTTATCAGTATGCACCAACAATCTATCAATTTTTCTTACAGGGCGTTTATCTTGAGTTAAATAATAAATCAAGCCTCTGCTAGTTTGAAGTTCATAAGTAATTTGCTCTATATTTTTTATAGTTTTTTGAAAACTTGCATTTTTATCTAAAAACTGATCTGTTATCTTGCGCACATTAGAAACAATTTTTTTCATATCTTCAATAACAGGTTGGGCCTGAGCAATAAGTTCTCTTATGCCACCTATCTTAGTTAATACTAAGGTACTACCAGGAGCAAGTACAGGAGAATCTTGCGTTCCAGGAATAACTTTTAAATAAGGATTACCTATTATCCCTTCTTGATCTAAAATAATCTTAGTGTTTTTACGAAACCATTTTTTATATTTTTCTAATACACTGATTTTTATTTTAATAAAATTCACTTCATTTAAATATAATTTCTCTACCTGTCCTATTTTAAAACCAGATAACTTTACAGGAATACCACGCTCTATATTTTCTCCAGACTTACTTATAACATAATAGGTAATTCTTTTGGCAAAAATATCTTTTTTAATACCTATATATACCAATAAAAATATAAAAAAAACAATAAACAAAAACAAAATAAAACCTACTTTAAATTCAAAAGTTTTAAATTTTTTATCTACGAACATATAATCCTAAACACATAACTTTTTTGATTTAAACAAATAAATCGAAATATACAAATACCTTGCCCCGCTAAACTCCTACCACAAAAATATAACTAGACCCAATTATTATCAATCTTTTTAAATCTGAAACACATCAACCAACAAACATCTTGAAATCTTTTATAAAAAAAACCTCTCAAAGTCGATATCTTTAAAACTAGATAGATTATCTGTAGTAATTACTACCCAAAGATAATATTTTATCTTTAAACTTTCAAGAATTTTACGAATTAAATCAAAATCCTTTCTTACAGGATATTCCAAAAATATAATTTCAGATTCTACACACAAAGCACGAAGTAACATACATTTTAGCAATTCCTCATCAGTCAACCTTTCCTTTCTCAACCAAAGAACATCCTCCAACCCCAATATTTCAATAAAAAACTTAAATTTAATATAACAATTTTGTAAAGAAATATTTTCTCTATACATTAAAGGTAAAAAAATATTTTCTATCATTTCTAAATTTGACAAAAAAGGAACTTTTTTACTAATTATCCCTACATTACCAAATCCCATAGAAAATATCTCAAACAAATAGTTTTCTAAATTCTTATCTTCTAAGACTATAAGTAAATCTCTATATTTTTTTTGTAAAAGAATATTATAGATATCTTTCATCAGTAAAATATCATACCATTGTAAATATCTTTATAACAAATAAAACAAGCTATCTACGATCAATATCGCAATAATTATGCTCATCATTCCATTGATTAAATTAATAGGTATTTCTGTAATCGACCTGCTTACAGACATTCCTTTTTGAATAGAAATAGAAATTAAAATAAGTCCAAAAATACCAGATTTTAGAAACGTGAAAAATATATCCGAAAAACTTAAAAAATTAACTATTTGATAAATATAATTTTCGTAATTAATTTCATGAAAAAATCCAAGAAACAGATAACCACCTATTAAAGAAACAATTATAAAATAAAAATTTAAAACTATAGAACTAATAAAAAAAGCCAATATCCTGGGAAGATAAACATAATCTTCTATGGAAATGTCAAAAAAAAACAAAGTATCTATCTCACCGTGAAATCGCATCACGGATAACTCAGATATCACAGCCGTAGAAGAACGAACTAACATAATAATTGTTACTATAAGAGGACTAAGTTCATAAAAAACTGAAGTAACTATAAATTCTCCTATTCTGCCATAACTATTTAAACTTATCAATAATTCAAGAATATAATTAACAACGACCCCACCTACTATTAATGCTGCTGCAAAAACAATAGAAAGACTTTCAACAGTTGTAAAATATAATTGACGCACAAAAACCCTAAAAACTGCTCTATTAAAAATCTTAAAAGTCAAAAAAGATGGAATAACAGAATATAAAACATTTAGTGCCTGTAAATAGGTAAAGATTTTTTCAGTAAATAATTTTCCTAAATAATAAATAAATTTATAAAACATCTCTTATGCAATATAAAAACAAAAATTTAAATTTGTGTTTGCGATCATTTTAACATTATATACCAATATTTTCGCACTTCACTAATTATAAAGAACCTTTTCTCAAAGACATCTTTTTTAAATAAATCTCCAGACATTGCAAAGCAGCAGGGGTAACTCCAGAAATTCGACTGGCCTGTCCAAGGCTAACTGGACGAATTTTTTCTAATTTTTCCACGATCTCTTTAGACAAACCATCGACTCTTTGATAATCAATATTTGGTGGCAATTTAATTTTTTCCAGACTTTTAAAAGAATTAACCAGTTCTTGTTGTTTTTGCAAGTATCCTTCATATTTGATGCTAATTTCAACTTCCTGTTTTACGTCAGATTCAAATTCACTTATGTGCGGACAAAAGACTTTTAACTGCTCTAGTTCCACCTGCGGCTGACGTAAAATATCTGCTAACGACACTTTTTTCTTGGGAAACGAAGCTCCTATGGCAGCTAATTTTTCTAAAGTGGATTTATCTGGCTTGATTTCCAAGTTATACAACATGTCCTTTAATCTTTTTATCTTTTCCATTTTTTGGGTAAACTTCATCCATTTTTCATCGTCAATCAAGCCCAATCTTCTTCCAATAGGGGTCAAACGTTGGTCTGCATTATCCTCACGCAAAAGCAATCTATACTCAGCTCTTGAAGTAAACATTCTATATGGCTCCTGAGTGCCTTTAGTAACTAAATCATCTACCAGCACTCCTATATAAGCCTCATCTCTGCCCAAAATAAAACCATCTCTATTTCCCTGTTCTTTACAGTACACGTTTAAAGCAGCCCATAAACCTTGAGCTGCTGCTTCTTCATAACCAGATGTTCCATTAATCTGACCAGCACAAAATAATCCAGAAATTACCTTTGTCTCTAAAGATGGTTTTAATTGAGTGGGAAAAACAAAATCGTATTCTATACCATACCCCGGTCTTACAATAATTGCCTGCTCTAAACCAGGAATAGTTTTTAACATTTTCTTTTGAATGTCTAAAGGCAAACTCGTGGGGATTCCGTTGGGATAGACTTCTGGACTAGTTAAACCTTCTGGTTCAACAAAGATTTGATGTCTGTTTTTATCCGGGAAACGCACCACTTTGTCTTCTATAGAAGGACAATAACGCGCTCCAACGCCCTTAATAATCCCCTGAAATAAGGGGGACCTATCAAAACCCTGCTTAATAATCTCATGAGTTCTTTCGTTGGTGTAAGTGATGTAACAAGGGACCTGAGGCAATAGTTTTGTTTGGTAATAAAAACTAAACGGCTTTATCTCTCTATCACCTTCCTGAATTTCTAGTTTAGAATAATCAATACTATCTTTTAATAACCTGGGAACAGTACCTGTTTTTAATCTTCCCAAATTTAAGCCCAGTTTTTTTAAAGATAAAGAAAGTCCTTTACTGGCCGGATCGCCAAACCTTCCTCCAGAATAATTTTTTAGCCCTATGTGAATAAGTCCCTGCAAAAAAGTACCTGTGGTTAAAAGCACATTTTTAGCTAAAATTACTTCATCAATAAGAGTCTTCACACCTTGGACAACACCATCTTTTACCAACACCTCTTCCACACAACCTTCTTGTATCCACAGATTGGGCTGAGCAAAAATATCTTTTTGAACCACCTCTAAATAAGTCTTACGATCAATTTGAACCCTGGTAGAGCGAACTGCAGGTCCTTTTCTGGTGTTTAAAATCCTAAACTGAATAGCAGCACTATCAGCCCATTTTCCCATCATACCTCCAAGGGCATCTATTTCTTTGACCATATGTCCCTTAGCTAGCCCCCCAATGGCAGGATTACAGGATAAATGTCCAATACGATCAATATTTATCGTAATTAAAAGGGTTTTTAGACCAAGCTTACTAGCAGCCATTGCTGCTTCACAGCCAGCATGGCCAGCACCTACAACAATGAGGTCAAAAACTTCTGGTGGGATTTTTTTACCAACAGACATATAAGTCTAATTGCTTAATTTTAATCAAAAAGCAAGTTAAACATTATTCTGGCATCGTTTAAAGTGTTGGTAATAGATGAACATTCATTCGGTTGGTGGGCAAAACCCAATAAAGAGGACCAAACTGCTGTAGAATAACCTCTCTTTCTCAAAACAGAAGCAACTGTGCCTCCACCTATACCTACACATCTGGCTTCTTGTTGTAAAACCTTTTTAATAGCCCGTTTTAATTTTCTCACAATCAAATCATCTTCTTTGGTGGGACAAGCGGCCTGCTCCTGAAGCACAATCTCGTATTGAATAGAAACATTATATTCATCTTCTATTTGTTTCCCTATTAACTTTACTTCTTGTAAAACTCTATCCAGGGGATAATCAGGCAACACTCTTGCATCTATATAAAAAACGTCTTTACCAGGAATGGTATTTATGTTGTCAACATTGCTTTCTTTTTTAGTAGGATTAAAAGTAGAATATGGAGGGCAAAATAACTTATCTTTTTTAGGAAAAATACGATGTAATTTAGACAATTCTAAGATAAAAGCTGAACAAGCAACAAGAGAATTAACCCCTTTATCAGGTACAGAGGCATGACACTGCTTCCCCACTACCGTAACCTTTAACCAGAACATACTTTTTTCGGCAATTTCAATCTCCAAACCAGAAGGAACACCATAATCAGGAACTAAAAAAAGATCATTTGAAGAAAAAATCTCTGCCTGCTGCTCCACTAAAAAATTCAAACCATATTTACTACCTGTCTCCTCATCAGCAACAAACACTAATCCCAAAGAATAATCAGGCACTAAATTTTGCTCCTTTAGCGCCTTTAAAACCAATAAAGAAGAAACTATGGCCTGATTATTGTCTTCAACTCCCCGTCCGTAGAGCAAATCGCCTTCTACTCGTAAATCAAAAGGATCACTTTCCCATAAAGAAATATCTCCCTCTGGAACAACATCCAGATGAGAAATAATCCATAATATTTGTTCTCTTTTGCCTTTATAAATAGAAATAAGATTAGGTCGTTGGCCAGAAGAAACTCTCTGATCTAAGGCATTAAAAAATCTAACCTCAAGACCAAAGTTCTCTTCTATATAGGTAGCTAGATATAGGGCCTTTTCTTGCTCCCCATCTCCTCCATTTTCAGGAGACATAGCTACCCTTTGGACTAACTCTTTTTGTAAAGCAATAACACTATCTCTATAAGACGATATTATCTTGTCCATAAAGAAAACTAAGGGGCAGAAAACAAAAGAAAATTCTACCCCTCCATAAAAAGCTACCTGCCCCTTGCAGCTCTTTTAGAAGCCTTTAATGGGTTCACCTTTACCTTTCCTTCGTTATCTACTACCGCCTTCACATGTGTAGCAAAGTTACAAGCTTTATGAACCCATTTTACTGCAGGTTCTGGAAAACTTAAACAATATTTTTCTCCAGAAAATTCTTTAATCCTTTCACACCCTTCACATTGCTCTACTACAGGATAACACCTGCCATCTTTATAAGAGCAACCTTTAGAAGTCATAAAAGCACATTCAAAACCTGGCCTTATAGTTGTACATTTCATTATAAATCCTCCTCTCAAAATTATCCGCAAGAAGAACAAGAACTACAACTTCCTCCTGTTGAGGGTAAGCTAGATTGCACTACAAACCCCATTTCATTTAAATCTACAACAAACGGAGCCGCACTATCAAATAAAGTTTGTTCAACCAAAAATGTAAAACCATCTACGTCAAAAACTTTATCGTTTTCTTTTTGCTCATCCAGAGCAAGTGCCAAACGCGGGCCACCTCAACCAGCAGCCAAATACACCCTAATAGGTGATTTTTCCTGTTGTGCAAAATAACGCTCTAACTGTTCCTTTGCCCTTTTTGTTACAGTAAACAAAATTAACACCTCCAATTAAAAATAAAGGATACATAACTAAACTTTATTTATGATTTTGTCAAATTTTTAACCAGCCTGTTCGAAAAAATAATCGACACTTGTATCAGAACCAACACGTAAGTTCGTCCTCTAACAGATAGCTATAACTTCCATTTACTCACAAATTTATACTGACAACCTCTAAAATTTCAGAGAAAAATTTATCTCTCATCCCCTTAAATGTAGAGGGATTATAACTTAATTGCCAACAAGCATTTACCAGCCAGATCTTGTAACTTTTTCTTATACTTTTTGACCTTAAATCTCCTTAAAATTTTTTTTAAACTATGCACCCGTTTTTTTAACAAGGCAATATCTCCGCTATTATCTAAAATAAAGGCACATTTGAGAAATTTTTTCTCCAACTGCATTTGCCAGCTATCTATCTGAACAATTTTTTCTTCAGACCATCCTCTAGCCAAAAGAGCTTGCTTTCTTAGGACCTCAGGTCTAAAAATTCCCACCAACACTGTGGGAAATGGTTCTGATGTAAAGCTCCCTTCCAAATAAGCAGGTATATCTCCCACAATCAAAGCATATTTTCTATGTTGTCTTACAAAATCCAGCCACTTGCCAAAAACTATAGGATAGATTTGTTTTTGCAATTCTAATCTCCAATTTGAAATTAAAAGATAATTAAACAAAACATTTTTATCTACCTCTCCCTGATCATTTAAAATATTATCTCCAAACAATCGTCTCAGAATAAAATAACCATCTCCATCTTTTTGATACAAATTATGCACTACTTTATCAGCTTCAAAAAACTCATCCACCAACATTTTGGCCACCATAGTTTTTCCACTGCCAGGAAGTCCTTGTAAAATCACAATAAGAGGCTCTTTTAAAAGAAACAACAAGGCTCTTTTAAAATCTGGTGGCAATTCACTTCTAAAAGTTCTAACTTTTCCGTCTCTATAAGGGAAACTCAAAAAAGCAGCATGCAACATCTGACGTTGAACAAGTTTTTTTAACAACCTCTCCCTTGTTCCAGATCCAGTTATTTCTCCACCATAAACTTTATCTCCTAAAATAGGATGGCCTATAAACTTAAGATGTACTCTAATCTGATGGGTGCGACCAGTAAAAATTTGCACCTGCAATAAACTATATTCTCCATCTGTCCACAACACCTTATAAGCGCTTTTGGCGATCTTGCCTTTTTTTTTTACAACAGCCATCTTGGTCTTGTTTTTGGGATCCCGGCCGATAAAGGTCTCAATCACCCCTTCTTGTTTGTCTAACTTACCTTTTACCAAGGCCAGATAAATTTTAGAAACTTTTCTAGAAGAAAATAAGTCTGACAAATATTCCCTTGTGCTTTCTTTTAAAGCAACCACAAGCAGGCCAGTAGTATCTTTGTCCAAACGGTGGACAATGCCTGGTCTTTCTCCAGAAATATTTTTTAATTGGGGAAAATGATAAAGTAAAAAATTAACCAGAGTACTATCTTCAATAGATGCTCCTGGATGGACAGCCACATAAGGAGGTTTATCTACAACTATAAAGTCTTCTTCCTCATGAATTACATTAACGTTTCCCTTTACTGATTCCAGCTGATTAACAGGCTCTGAAAATCTAAATGTTATAATATCTCCAGATTTCAACCGATAGGAAGACTTTAATTGAACCTTTTGGTTAACCTTGCAACAACCCTGCTTTAATTGCTTAGTAATTTGACTTCTAATAACACCTGTTTTTTGACTCAAAAATACATCAAGACGAATTCCCTGATCCGATTCTGAAACTTCATATCTCTCTATATTATTCACTTTTAAAAACCATCTAAATAAACCTTATAAACACCAAATTCCTCTTTGATTTAAATTATTTAATCCCAATTAAATATTTAATGACCCTATCCTTAAGAAAACACCAACTGCGTTCCAATACCACATTTAGTAAACATTTCTAAAATAATAGAATTTTCTAATCTACCATCAATAATATGAGTCTTTTTCACTCCATAATTTAAAGCCTCTAAACAACATTGTATTTTAGGCAACATTCCGCCTTTAATAACACCTTGCTCCATTAAATGCAGACTTTGTTTCAAAGTTAAAGTTGAGATAATTTTCCCCTCTTCATCCAACACTCCAGGAACATCTGTCAATAAAATCAACTTAGAGGCTTTTAAACTAGAAGCAATGGAACTGGCGACAAAATCGGCATTAATATTATAAGTTTCTCCTGCATCATCTACACCCACGGGAGCTATAATAGGGATAAAGCCATCTTTTTGCAAAGAATTAATCAAAGAGACATTTACCGAGACAACCTCTCCTACTTTACCTAAATCTATAATTTCTGGAGGAGCATCTTGTTTATCTATGACCATCTCTAGTTTTCTAGCTTTTAATAAAAAGCCATCCTTACCTGACAGCCCCACAGCTTTACCGCCATTTAAATTGATAAGGTTTACAATTTCTTTATTTACTTTGCCCACTAAAACCATTTCTACTACATCCATTGTGGCTTCATCAGTAACCCTAAATCCTTGCTTAAATTCAGAACGAATCTGCAACTGAGACAACATGTTGCCTATCTGAGGTCCACCACCATGCACTATTACAGGATTAACGCCTATATACTTCAATAAAACAACGTTTAAAGCAAAACTTTTTTTCAAATTTTCATCTATCATTGCATGGCCACCATATTTTATAACCACGGTCTGACCATAAAATTCCTTTATATAGGGCAAAGCTTCAAGTAAAATCCTGGCCTTTAACTTCTCTTGCTCCATCAATTAAACTCCTTGTTCCCTAAAATTTCTCTCCCAAAATTTAAATTGGTTAAATTAAATTTTTTTCATCAACTAAAATAAATGGGATGGAACATTTTTCAATCTTTCTTCTGCAGCTTTAAAATAGATAGGATCAATTTCAATGCCTATAAATTTTCTCTTCATTTCTAAAGCAGCTACCCCTGTTGAACCTACTCCCATGAAGGGGTCCAATATAGTATCTCCTTCATTACTGGCTATTTTTATCAAATGTTTTAAAAGAGCTACTGGTTTTTGAGTAGGATGTTTTGGATTTTTAAGCCGTTCTGGCCCCATACAGATGGGAGATTCAAAAAAATTATGCATCTCGCTTTGTTTACCAAAATTCCACGTATGCCCTTTATTCCACATACAAACAATTAACTCACAGCTATTTAAAAAACCTGCTTTTCTAAATTTTGGCACAGGATTTGTTTTATGCCAAACAAAAAACTGAAACGCAACACTTACTAAAATTAGGCCTCAAATAGCTTCGAACTTAATACTTAAACTCTACTTACTTAACAACTACTAAGTATTACATTTTATATTTTGTTAAATGAGCATCATATTTTTCTAAAATTTCAGACCATTTTTTACTTTCACTATCGGTTAAAATCTCCTCACCTTCTCTAGGAAATAACTTATCTGCCTCTAATAATAATTCTTTTTTAACCATTATTTTTACCTTTTCCCTCAAAGCCAAAGCAATAGCATCAGAAGGTCTGCTATCAATAGATAATATTTGATGATTATGACTGATCATTAATCTAGCAAAATAAGTAGAATCTTTTATATCCATAATTTGCACTTCTTCTAATTTGCCTCCCATCTCTCTAATCACCTGCAAACAAAGATCATGAGTTAAAGGACGAGGAGTCTTTACTTCATTTAAAGGAATAGAAATAGCCATAGCTTCTAAGGCCCCTATCCAAATAGGTAGCACGTACTTTTCCTCTTCATCTTTTAAAATTATCAAAGGATTTTTAGTATTTTCATCCAGAGCCAACCCAAATACCTTCATCTCTATAAACATATCTATCTCCTTCACCCCTTATTTTTTTATTAAAAATACCTACAACTTTTTTGACCTTACCTCTGGCCACTTAAAATAAGTCTTTTCACTTCTTGAGGCAACTCAATCTTTGCCTCCAACTCACTAAAAACAGATTGCATTTCTTGTAAAGAAATATTCATTTCAAGTGGCAAATAATCTGAAGTAAGTATAACTTTTTTATCAAATTGCAACATAAATTCACAGGGAATACAAAAATCTTTATCTTGTAAATGTTTTTGCCATAAATTATATATAATTTCTTCTTTTGTATCCTGAGTAAGAAATATTACTTTTTGTTTTGCATCGTATAAAAAAATATAGTCTTTTTTATCTTTTATAAAAACAACTATATAATATTCACTATCTTTTAATATTTCCTTTACTTCTATCAATTTTAATACCTCTACAATATATTTAACACTTTGCCCAACAAAGAATGTTTTTTAGCTTCCACAATCTTTACGTGAACCAATTCACAGGCCAAAGTCTGCTCATCTATTTGGACATTTACTACCCTATTCCATAAATCTCTTCCTCTAAAAGTTCGGTTTTCTAATTTTGAATCAAATTTAACATTCTCCAATAAAATCTCTTCCTTTTCTCCTACTCTAGCCATATATTTTTTTTGAGTAATTTTTTCCTGTAATTCTTGCAATTCTACAAGACGCTCTTGTTTTTCTGGCTCTGGAACTTTATTGGCCATCTTTTCTGCCCTGGTTCCAGGTCTATCCGAATATTTAAAAGAATAGGCATTTTCAAATTCGATCAAACGTAACATGTCTAAAGTTTGCTCAAAGTCATCTCTTGTTTCTCCTGGGAAACCCACTATCAGATCAGTAGAAAAAGCCATATCCGGCCTAATTTTTCTTAACTGCTCCACAAGAGACAAATACTTTTCTCTTGTATATTTACGCCCCATTTTTTTTAAAATCTTATTGGATCCCACCTGTAGAGGCAAATGCAAATGTGGACACAAAACGTCTAGTTCTCCAAATAAATAAATTAGCTCTTTAGACAAATCTTTTGGATGAGAAGTAGTAAAACGAAGTCGCTTTAATCCTTTTATTTTAGCAACATCTTTTAATAATTCCACAAAGCTGGTGCCGTCCCCAAACTTATCCTGACCATAGCTATTTACGTTTTGACCCAATAAAACAATCTCTTTTGCTCCTCTTTCCACAAATTCTATACATTCACTAAGCACAGCATCTTTTGTCCGTGATTTTTGACGCCCTCTTGTAAAAGGCACGATACAATAAGCACAAAAATTATCACACCCCTGCATTATATTGATAAAAACACTTGCTGGAGCCTTTTCAGGAAAAACTTTTTCCCGTTCTGGATAAAACTCTTCAAAAGAAATTAAACTAATCTTTTTTTGAGGATAGACAATTAACTGACCTATAACATCAGGAACCATATAAATCCCATCTGTCCCAAAGACCAAACGCACATAAGGAAAACGCTCAAAAAAACCCATGCCCACCTGTTGGGCCACACAACCACCAATACCTACAAAAAAATTGGCATTTTTCCTCCAGATGCTTCTTAATCTTCCAACTTCACTATACACCTTTTGCTCTGGCTTTTGACGCACACTACAAGTATTAAAGAGCACAAAATCTGCTTCATCTGGGTTTGAAGTAAATTCGTAACCTCTTTTACGCAAAGCCAAACATAACCAATTAGAATCAGCAACATTCATCTGACAGCCAAACGTAATAATACTAAATTTCATCTGAACAAACCTGATCCAGCCATTTTTGAATAAAATCAAAAACCTGTTTTTTAGCTTCCTCTACGTCTAATTTATCGTTTTCTAAGACAAATTCCGCATAAGGGCTTTCTTCAAATTCTACATCTACTCCAATAACTTCTCCCAATCCCGGAAATTGCTTGCCTGTTTTTTTTCTTTCCAAAGCTTTGGCATATAGACCGGCCATAACCTGCCCCTGAGGTCTTGTGGACTCTCTTTGCATAGCAGTTTCCAAAGAACACTTAATAAATATTTCAGCAAAAGGTGTAAACCGTTGTCTCACCCTCTCACGAAACCATCTTTTGTAAGCCGCAGCATCCAAAACCACCCCCTTCCCTTGTTTGGCCAAACAAATGGCTTCATCTCCAAACATTGTATAGGCCAATTCTCTTTCTTCTTTGGTATAACTAGGATTGGGAAAGTATTCTTTTCTCTTTACATCCATTTCTAAATAGACAATATCTTGGTTTCTCTTATACTGTAAAAAATCTACTGCTGCTCTAGCTAATGTAGATTTACCACTTCCAGGTAAACCCACAAACCAAATTATCCAACCCCTCATATCTATCCTCACTCCATGTATTTATTGATATTAGCATAATCAAAAACATCCTCATCTAAAACATTTTTCAAAAATCTAAATAAACCTTCTCGAACCGCTTTTGGATGATTAGGATACCATTCTGGAGAGGCAATAACCAATCCTCTAAAAACATAAAAAGGAGCAATTACTTTTAATATTTCTTTATCATTAGTTAAAGAAAGATATTCATCCCAAAAAGTTAAATACAACTTTTCAAAATTTCCAGTCAATCTTGGTTCTTCATAAAGTCCAAACAATAAATAATTGCAACTCATAGTAGAAACATCATCAGCAGGTTCGCCCCATTCCCCTCTACTTCTATCCAAAACAATAAAGTCTAGATCTTCTTGAATTAATACGTTCCAAGGATGAAAATCTCCATGCACCACACTTAAACGATGGCTAAAGGATTTTAACTTCCAGCGCCAATCAATGAGCTTTTTCTCTAACTCTTGAAAATCAGCAGGACTAAAAAAAGAATAAGGATGGGGATAAGCATCAATCAGCCCCCAAATACACTCTGAATGTCCAATCAAATCTCTTATCCTTCTATAATATAAATCCTTATCCTCTTTTTTAGTGCTATGAATTCTTGCCAACCAGCGAGCAAATTTTTTGGCTAATTCAAAATCACTATTCCGCACATCACCTTTTCTAATTCTTTCTAAATCTAAAAAATAATCATAACCTGCAACTTTTTCGGTCAAAAGAAAAAACTCTTCAGGTTGATCCACTGGCACTAACTGGCCATCCTTTCTTAAATACCCAAGCCCCACAGTAGGAACATGTTTTTCCATACGACCTGCACATTCATATTGAAACATCAAAATAGCTGCCCTATCCCAATAAAATTGATGACCATATTTATCCCCTTTCATAGTAGAAAAAACCACAGATCTTGGCGCACCATCTAATTCAAAGTGAATAAGTAGAGGTTTTCCATACCCAAAATCTTTCATCCCCTGCTCATCCAAAGAACCAATTTCACCCACCCCAGTTAGCCTAACATTTTCTCCAAAAGCCTGTTTTAAATATGCTTCTAATTGTTCCAGACCTATCTCTTTCATCTAATTTTCCTCCTTAATTTCCTGTTGTATCCACTCTAAAAAAGGTCCATGACCTTCGTGGATAGGTAAAAACACAACACAAGGGCAATTATAAGAATGTATTTTTAATACTTCCTTTTCAATCTCTGCCAATCTATGTCCGCTTGTTTTAATTATTAACACTACTTCTGTAGCCTTGTCTATCTTGCCCTCCCACCAGAACATAGACTCTACCTGAGGATAAATATTAGCACAAGCAATTAGTCTCCTCTCCAATAAATGACGGGCAATCTTCTTAGCCTCTTCTAAACTAGATGTAGTAATATAGCCCAAAAAACATCTCATACTCCAAACCTCCTCCAAAATCACATCTTTAGCCCAAAATATTTCCCCCAACCTCTAAATTATGTTATCAAAAGTACTTATAAAAATAAACAATTATAAGGTACGACTGCAAAAATTAAAAACTTGTGTTTTTGATTAAACAAAAAGATCTTTTATATTTCCAAGTTAACGCATCCCAAGGTAATAAAAACCTAACAAATCCTACTGACCAACTTAGGCATTAAGGTGTTAGAGAGAAAAATGAAAAATACTGGGAAATAAAGGAAAGTATTTTAGTTATGTAAGTATAAAAAACTCATAAGGACAAAAATGATTAAAAGTAACCAAGACTGGTTAACACGTCCATTTTCGCCTCTTTTTCTTGATTTCTTCCAGACCTCTCTTGAGGATCCAAACTAATAGAAGTACAGGGCATACACCCCAAAGATCTATATCCCTTATCGTATAAAGAACAATAAGGGATACGTTCTTTAAAATGAAAACTCCAAACGTCCATTTCTGTCCATTCCAAAATAGGATTTACTTGCAAGTAATCAGGATTAGTTCTTTTTTCAAATACACTCTTTTTATCTCTTGCAGGATTCTCGTCTGCTCTAATACCTGTAAGTAAAACCTCTATAGAATTTTCCCTGATTGCTTTTTTTAAAGGCTTAATTTTTAAATTAAGACAACAATCTAATTTATATTTAGCCACATTATACCGTAAAAGATTGACGTCAGGTTGAACAATTGTCAAACCTACATTCCATGCTTTAGCAATTTTATCTCGGAATTGAATGACTTCAGGAAACTTCAAACCAGTATCAATATTAACTGCCTTAACTTTAGAACTATTTCTTTCTTGTAAAAATCTTTTCCATAAAAAAAGAACAAGAGTAGAATCTTTCCCTCCTGTCCAAGCCACATAAATATTATCTAAATTGTAATTTTCAAAAATATAATCAAAATAATTTATAGTGGTGTATAATTTTTCGTCCAAAGCCATTTGAATGTTTTCCAATCTTCAACTGCAAAAATTAATTTAATTAGTTAAACAAAAATTTAATAAAATTTTTTCAATAATTTAAATAAACTACAATTTAATCAAAAATAAAATTTATGAACCTTTAAAATTGTATCTTGTAACTTAAATTAAAAAATTTAATATCCATGCATAACTACATCTTATAAATTGAACATCTTTAATTTGTTAAAACAACTATGATTTACTAGAACAATGAGTTTTAGCAATACCAAAAAATTTTTTCAAATTAACAGCTATATTACCAGGCACTGCCTTCATATATAAATAAAAATTTTTATTCTTAGGATAAGCAGAAATGTGTAAAATATAATTCATATCTAAACCTTGTATACATTTTTTTATAAATTCCTTTGCAGATTCATTTTGATAGTATATAAAAAAAACAATATTAGATATTTTATACGTTTCCTTTTGTAATGATGTATTTTTTATTTTATGATGAGGACTATTTGCTATATTTTTTCTTATTAAATGTGCTTCTCCCTTTAATTCATTTTTTGAAAATATTACAACATATAACCTATCATATTTAGATAATATTAAAGAAACAGGAAAATATACAAGAGTATGTCTAGGTAAAAGAGTAAAAGTACATTTTATCTTATAAAAACAATCTTCAAGCTCATAATTAGCATGATATCCAATAAGACCACCTATATTAATATATTCTGTAATCTTAGGATTAATTGATTCTTCTAACTCTTTAGAAATAATTTTACTCAACTTTTTATTCTTTTTACTTCCTCTTATAAATATAAGAGACGTAAAAACAGCAATAATTATCAACAAATAAAATATATGACTTTCTAACATAATTTAACGTAATAAAAAATTAATTATAAAAAAGTTATCTTTATATATATCCCCAAAAAACACTACTTTTATCATATGATCAACTGTAAAAATTATTTTAAACAAGTATATACTTGCTCAACGAGAGTTTTTTTTAATAATTTAAACTAGCTATAATTTGAAAATTTAATCAAAAACTCCAATTTTTGAATTGAATTTTGAAGTCACGTCTTATTATTAAAAATATTTTACAAATTTTATAATTACCAATTACAACTTTCAAAATGTTTATTTTATTGAATTAAATATTTTTTTATATATTCATCTGACAAATATTTAAAATTATTTATATTTAAATAAAAATCTAATTCCTTTAAATCAAAACAAAAAATATCTTTTTTAAATTCTCTGTAAAAATTATCTAATAATTCTCTATTCCCTGTAAATTTATTTAAAATTAAGAAATCAATATTAATACTAAATTTATTTAGATACTCAATTATCTTTTTAGTTTCTAAAAAAGAAAGTTTATCCTCGTTCAACACAGGTATAATAAAAGAATTATCTCTTATCAAATCTAACATCATAATATTATCTTCTAACATTTCTCTTAATTTCAAATAAATTTTATCTTCTTCTTTATTATATCCATACTCATCCTTTTTACCAATTGCATTTTTTATATATACCTTTTTAGAAAGAATTTTCTCTCTAATTTCCATAAGCTTTTTAATCCATCTTACTGATATTTCAGCAAACGTAATTATTTTTAGAGTAATACCAGTTGGAGGTGTATCCACCACTATATAATCATAATTTTTAGATAGCTTTACAGTTTCATAAAGATATCTAAAAATAGAATACTCCTCCATACCTGGACTATATTCTATTATATCAATAAAATGTTCTATATTAATAGATGATAAATGTTTATATTGACATTTTATATCCATTTTTATCTTTTTAATATAACGCGAGGTCCATTTATCAATCTCAGCTTCTTTTATTGTTAAATAATCATTAACATCCTTAATTTTAAATATATCCATAAGATTATGCGCAGGATCAATAGATAACAATAAAGTCCTTTTCTTTAATAAAGACAACTTAACAGAAGTAATTGCAGAAACAGTACTCTTTCCAACTCCTCCTTTTCCAATAAAAAATAACAATTTCATTTTAGAACCCATCTAATTTCCCGGCCAGTATAGCTAACATATCTTTAGTATTATGTGTTGAAATTAACATGGAAAAAATTTCTTCTTCCATATAAGGAAACAATTCTAAGGCAATAAAACTAGGGGGCAACGGTATTCCTATAAACGCTCCAAACAAAAGTAATGTAAATACATTTTGCATTTCCTGTAATTCAAATTCTATTTTTTCAACTACAAAATGTTTATTTGCTTCATTTATACATTTAAAAATTTTTTTAAATTCTGATATAATCTTAAAAAAATCCATTATTCTTTATTGTTATCAATTAAATAAATAAAGAGTTCCTGTCACATCTAATTTTACAGGAACTCTTTATTTTTATTAATTAATTTTATTTTTATTTTTAAAAAAATTAAATATAAGTATAAAGTTTAAGATAATCATTATTATATTCATCACATAAAGGATAATTCCTTGCCCATAATTCTTGGCCATAAATCCTGGTAAAACAACAATAACATACCATATAATCGCAGCTGTAACTGTAACCCAAAGCGCTAAAGCAGGAATAAGAGCATATCCTACATACTTCTTATCCAATTTTTTATATATCCAGGCTGCTACAGTAAATAAAGTAATTGCAGCTAATAGCTGATTAGCTGCTGAAAAGGAAGGCCAAAGAACTTTCCACTGTCCTGTCCATGCTAAATATATACCTAAAAAGGCCGGGATAGCAGAAGATACCCATCTATTGCTTAAAAAAGTATATACTGAAGGATATTTTTCTCTAAGAGGCTCTGCTAATTCACTTATAGTATATCTCGCCAACCTATTAGTAGTATCAAGAGTAGTCATAGCAAAAGAACTAACCCACATAGCTGCAAGAGTAATCATAAAAGTTTTGGGGAGATGAAGCACACTAACTGTCATTTCTGCATACGAGGAAACAAAAATATTTGCTCCTCCGCCTAACTTTTTTAAAAGAATTTTATAATAATCTATTGCCCAATTCGAAATAGATGCTCCAGGATCTACTTTTTGTAAAGCAGTAATTCCAAAAGCAGCAATAGAAACAATTACTATAGTGGACAAAAATCCTTCCGTAAACATTGCTCCATAACCAATAAACAGAGCATCCTTTTCAGAACTTATCTGTTTAGAAGAAGTACCCGAGGCAACAAGAGAATGAAATCCAGACAGAGCACCACAGGCTATTATAAGAGGAATAGCAGGCCAAAATGGAGTAGGTTTACCTCCTATAATAGGGGGATTAAAACTGGCAAAAGCTGGAACACTAAAACCTTTTAAAGAAAATAAAGCGGCTATTCCACCTGCTATCAGCCCAAAATAAAGCAAAAAAGAATTCATGTAATCTCTTGGCTGAAGTAAAATATTAACTGGAATAGATGCGGCTATAATAATATAAAAGAAAAATATAATCATCCAACTGTTATAAGATAATTTTAAAGGAGTTTTTGGACCGAGATATATAGACACCAACAAAAAAACAATGCCAATTAAAGTAGAAATAGAAAATGGTAATTTAGTTCTGTAAAGCAAAAACCCTAAAATTATTGCAAAAATTATTTTATACACGTATGCTGCTGCAGCATCTGGATGTTTAACATAAATCCCACCAATAACTGCGGCAAAAGCTGCAACTACTAAAATTAGTAATAATAAAATAAACCATGCAAAAGTCCTTCCTGTAAATTTACCCAACAGATCTGCTGCCACATATTGTACAGATTTACCATCATATCGAACAGAAGCACATAAGGCCCCATAATCATGAACAGCACCTATAAAGACATTACCAAACCATATCCACAAAATGCCAGGTAACCAACCATATCCCATAGCCAAAACAGGACCAACTATAGGTCCAGCTCCAGCTATAGACGCAAAATGATGTCCAAACAAAACAAACCTATGAGCAGGAACATAATCCACACCGTCATAAAGTTTTTCAGAAGGTACTTGAACATCTTCTCTTGCGCCCACAACTCTCTTGTCTAAAAATTTTCCATAAGTGAAATAAAAAATAACATAAATAACAATAGCAGCTAACACAATGACACTACTCATTCCCCATACCTCCTCCTAACAAATAATGTAATTAAGGTAAAAGTTAATAAAATATCTAAAAATTACTGTCAAATCAAGATAAAACCTTTTTATTCCCCATCCAGACCTTTAGACCTTTTACCTTACTTTTTCTGGTTTTTCGACGCTTATTGTGAAGAACTAATCCTTGATATTTTTTGAGAATAGTGAATATTTGAAATTCAAATTATGGAGTAAGAAAAAGCGAATATTTATGGGTGTTCAATTAATGAATTATTAACATTGGGTATAGGGCAAGCTCTCCATGGAAAATTATTTATACTATCCCCTTAATTCCTGAGCAGGTTAAGATTTACCTATCATAACAACCAAACGCACGGCCTCGCTTTACTAAAAATGTCTAGACTTTTGGAGATACAGCACATATTCCCAATCCAACACCAATCAATATGCTAAATTATTTTCAACAAAACACACTAAATTAACAAAACAGTATCCTTAGTGTCAAAATTATCATTTATCGTAATAACAAAATTGAACTTTAGAGAACAATCTATGAGCATAAAATTTAATCTACCCAAACGTTTTTTTGAAACAGGATCAGATTTGCTCCACTTAATTATTAGCATTTTGTTGATAATTTTAGGAGGAGCGTTTATCTTTCAAATATTTTTTAATTTTAAAGTCCTCTTTTTTACCAAAAATTTTGCCTATACAGTAGGTCTCATTCTAAACAAAATTTTCTTTGCCCTTATGATCTTAGAAGTAGCTCACACTGTAGTAATATCTTATCAAGAACACGTGATAAAACCAGAACCATTTCTCGTAGTGGGACTAATCGCCACCATAAGACGCATCCTGGCAATCACTCTAAATCTAGTCGAAACCAATCCTCATCCAGAACGATTTTATATGACTATGGTGGAAATAGGAGTTTTATCCCTGCTTATTTTAATTTTAGTAATAGGGATCGTCATCCTAAAAAAATACGACAAATAACACGTATCTGTCCAAAAAGTTTTTGGAAATGTTTTCAGGTGTAAAGTCTGGGGCTAATGACCCCAAAGCTAAGAACAGTACAATAACTTTTTAATTTTTTAAGTATAAAAACTCTCTTTTTTAGAGCACGTTTAGCTATACTAACTTTTTTTGGGGCCTGATTCCAAAATTTATTTAAACAAAAAATATTTTTAGATAATCGTTATCGCAATGAAGTTAAGCCAAAAACAATTTTATCTTAGCCAAAGATTCTATTTCTTCACTTAAAGCAAAAGTTTCTGTAAGCTCACTACCCCATACTACCAGTCCATGTTTGGCTAGATAAATTATCTGATATTTTTTACTAGCTTCTCCCACAGCCTGAGCCAGCTCCAAACTACCTGGTTCATATTCCGAAAGTTTCGTAAATCTGGGAAAAATAAACTTTGTTTCCAATAAAGACAAATCCAAAAGTTCTTTTCCTTGTAAAAACAAATTATTTAAACAAGGGGGGTGGGTGTGCAAAACTGCTCTAGCCTTGGGTTGATTCTCATAAATAGATAAATGCATTTTAAACTCAGAAGAAGGATTATCTCCTGCAATAAATTCTTTCTTTTGGAGATCAAAAACAGAAAAATCTTTAAAATCTAATTCAGCTTTAAAAGTTTTAGAATTAGTAATCAAAACTCTCTCTTCCAGTCGCACGCTAATATTACCATTAAAACCAGACAACAGTTCTTTTTGCCAAGCCCAAAAAGCTATCTTTTGTATTTGGGAAAAATAAATAGAAGGAAAAAAAATGGTCTTACCTTGATAATCTTGCTCAGCCAAACAGGGCTTTATATCTACCACATATGTACCATCAATAGCTTCCAGAGGATGAACTATAATCCCATCCTCTTCCAATTTTAAAATATCTACCTTATGAAGACCAATAGGATTGGGACGATGAGGTGACCTAGTGGCAAAAACTCCATGCAAGGGAACAGACCTATCCCCTCCCGGATGCACCTTTAGACAATCCCTTTCGGCCAAATGCAACCAGGTCAGCAAAAAAACCTTTTGTCCTTTAAAAAGCTTCTCTAGCCCATCTCTATAATCTGGAAAAATAACTACTTTTGCAGGCGGTAAATTGGGAGTAGCCTGTCTTGGAGAAGCAATAAGATCTTTTAAAGGGGAAAAAATTTTCCCAATAAATTGAATATCGGCTTTCATAATTATTTTCAGGCAAGGCTTTTAACCTTGCCTGAAATTATAAAATTATAGAGTTAACTTTTATTTAACTGACGTTCTTGAGGGAAAAGAGGAAGATACCTATAAGACAGACTAAGGACTATCACCCCAAAGGCAATTATTTCTATACTGGTTATCCATTCTACCCAATTCGGTGTATAAGAATGCCATTTGTCAAAAGGCAACACAGGAGCAGCACAAGTCTGAACCGTAAACACGTATCTATTTATGACAATACCAATACAATCCAAAATAGCTGCAGTATAAAGCAAAACAGGTATCCTTCTAAATTTGGGCACAATTAACAATATCGCAGGAATTACACCACACAAACCAATCTCTGTCCACAATAACCATTTGCCAAAACCTGCATTATTATTAAACACCTGATCAAAAGTAAGACCCATTTTGGGCAAAGTAACTGTTGCCCAATACCAGGTATCTAAAATTTTAAAGAAAATATAAAAACAAAGTAAAGAACCAGCAATTTTACCCATGAGCATCTTAACGTCGTAAGAGACAAGCTTTCTCCCTGAAATTTTTTCCATGAGAGTAGCAATCAACATAGTAAAAGCAGGTCCTGAAGCAATAGCAGATACCACAAACAAAAAGAAGGTCCAGGGCCAGATAAAAAATCCTTCTCTATAAGCAAAAGGACGTCCAAACAATACGCCATACATACCACCTAAAGACCCCTGATGGAAGCAAGAAAGAAAAGTACCAACACCAGCAAATAAAGGCATAAAAATATGAAAATTATGAGCTAATTTGCGAATAAATAAATTCTGACTCAACTTTCTATTTTCCAAAATAATAGGAATATACTCAATTAACAATACAGTACAATAACAGGTGATACAAAAGATAACTTCTGTCAGCATAGAATGAACATTTGGGTGCCAATATCCAAACCAAGCTCTAAGAGGCTGTCCAATATCCAACACCAGAACCAACATAGCTCCCACATAACAAATAAAACCAACTATTACTGCTAAATTAATTATGTTTTCTAATTCTTTAATCCCAACAATATACTTTAAAAAACCAGAGAAAAAAGCTCCTGCACCAAGGGCAATCACAGCCAAATCAAAAGTAATCCACAAACCAAATCCAAAATAATTGTTTAAATTAGTTGTAACAAGTCCTTTGGAGAGCACAAGATACATTCCATAAACACCCCAAAGCAAAATAGCTCCCCATATAGCCAACCAAATCATAAATTTGCCAAAAGAACAGCGCTGAACGCCTTCTGGTAACCATTCTTTATCTATCATGGCTATTCTCCCTTTGTTTTTTCAGTTGACAGATAGTTATCAGCCAAACGACGCACCCATTCCCGCTTACTATAGTAATACACTTGAGGATCTGTTCCCAAACGCTCCAATAATCTAAAGGCATATTTGCTCTTGGCTAGTTTGGCAACTTTGTGCTCTGGATTATTCAAGTCACCAAAAACAATAGCTCCGGTAGGACAAATCTCTGCACAAGCAGGAATATACGCATCTTCTGGTAATTTGAGAGGGTCTTTGCCCTCATAACGCGCCTTTTCTTTGGCTTCCATAAAACGATGATGACAAAAAGTGCACTTTTCTACTACACCTCTTGGTCTTGGAGATGCAGAGATATTTAGAGTCTTATCCAGACCTTTGGGCCACTTAGGATCATACCAATTAAAGTATCTAGCATGATAAGGACAAGCAGCCATACAATACCTACACCCTATACAACGAGGATAGATCTGACTCACTATGCCACCTTCCTCATCTTTAGTAGTAGCTACCACAGGACAAACCGTAGAGCAAGATGGTTTACCACACTGCATACAAGGTCTGGGCAGGTAAGCTATTTCATGATCAGGAAAAGGCTTACCATTGCTTAGTTCATAGACCAACATCCAGGTCAAGGTCATGGTTTTATCTGAGCCATCCTGCATGGGAGCAATATTATTTTCTGCCTGACAGGCCACCATACATGCTCCGCAACCTGTGCACTTATCTATATCGATAACCATTCCCCATTTTACTTTAAATTCTTTGTGTTCCATAGATTTCACCTCTCTCCAATTTTAAGCCCTGACAACTTTTACTTGAGACTTATTCCAAACTTGAAACCCGCTACCCTTCTCTGTAACCACACTTAACACCTTAAACACATTGTCTCCCTTGCCACGCACGTATTCATCCCAAGCCTCATGGCCAAAACCTAAGGGCACCGCAATGGTATCATCCATTACAGTCTCGGTTATATTCACCCTGCCTACAAATTCTCTGCCTGCCCCCTGCAATTTGACTTTATCACCTTGTTTTAATCCAAGCTTTTTAGCCGTAGTTCTGTTTACTTGAACATACAAATCTCTTCCCTTTAACTCAGAATCCCTTACCACCACTACTTCTGTAGGTGTCAAAGCTTGAGTAGTATTACCCAAATAATTTCTCGCTACAGGTGCTAAAAACGTACCTTCTGTATCTGGCACCAATCCGTTGGCTAAAATTTCTACTGAAAGCCTTAGTTGGTTTTGCCCAACCCATTTATTAGAAACCTTAGTTCTCCCACTCAATAGGTCCTCAAAATCAGCTCCTACAGCAGAAGCTTTGGCCTTTAACACATCTTCAAAAGACTTATAGCCAAGATCCTTTTTCAAACTCTTAGCAACTTCTAAAATAAAGTCTGGTGTAGATTTAGCATTGACCACTGGCTTAATGACAGGAGCAGCCACACTATAAATCACTTTACCTGAACCAAAAGGAGTATAAGCATCATCATATCTTTCTAAAAAGTGTGGCGCTGGCAAGATCAAATCACACATCACTGCTGTTTCATCTAAAAAAGTACTAAAACCAACCTTAAAGGGTATCTTAGAAAAAGCTTCTTGTACTTGAAGAGCTTGAGGCAAAGCATAAATCGGATTGGCATCATACACCATTAAAACGTCTATCTTTTTGTTCCCAGAAACTACATTTTTCAAAAATTCACCCAAAACATTTTTACTTAGACTTGCTCTAGAAGGAGCACTCTCCACTACTTTTACCTCAGGCAAAAGAACCATCCCGCCTCTTTTATTCACGTTACCCAAAAGTAAATTAAGCAAAATACCACTTGTCCAATCAAAACTTCCACTTCCCTGTCCAAAATCTGAACCAATTATTACACAAGGTGAACCAGCAGCAACAAGTTCCTGAGCAAGTTGTTTTATTTTGTTAATTTTTACCCCTGTCTTAGCCTCTACCACAGCAGGAGTATATTTAGACAAAACAAAATTCTTAACTTCAGAGAAACCATCTATAGTAGCGCCTTTACCCATCTTTAACAGATAATAAGCTATACCTAAAGCCAAAACACCTTCCTGCCCAGGATAAACAGGCACCCACTCATCTACAGCAGCTGCCGTACCTGTCTGAACAGGACCAGCATAAATATATTTTCCCTTTCTAGTGGCAAAAGCCTTTTGATTTCTAACAACAGTACCCCAACTGGATAAAATATCAGCCCCTAGACTCAATACATAATCAGAATTTTCTAAATCAAAGCCAATTTGTCCTTTTCCACCCATTTGACTCCAGGTATAAGCACTCACCTGAGCGTCACTAGGCATAAAGTAAAAATCCTCACTGCCCAGCAAGGATAAAAACCCAGCCAACACTTCACTGGCTGATCCATTCTCATCACCACTAATACAAGCTGCTTTTCCAGAGCTCAATTTTTCGCTCAAAATTCTTCTAGCCTCGTCCCAAGAAATAGGCTCAAATTTCCCATTATTGTTTTTAAGAGGTCCTTTTACTCTTGCTGGACGATACAACAATCTAACAGAACAAGAACCTAAAGGACAAACACCACCCTCACTCAAAGGATGCGTACTATTCCCCTGGGCAACAACAGGCCTTTTACCTACTTTATGAATAGACAAACCACACCCTGCCGGGCATAACTTACAAACAGAAGCCACTTGAGAACGCTTTCCATACTGTAACTTAGGGATCCAAGGCCAATTTTGAGACCAAATAGACACATCATCTAAAGTTTTCCAGGGAATAGGCGTACACAAAGTACCTACAGCACCACCTACTAAAAAAGTAATAAATCCTCTTCGATCAAGTCCCATTTTCTCACCCCTCATTTATTTATGACAAACATAGCAGGCATTGCTAGCCCCTCTCCGGGCATGACACCTTTCACACTGCCACATTTTCATTGTTTGTTTACTATAACCAGAAATTCTATCCTCATAATAAACAGGAGGAGTATCCATATGCCCCACATCAGGATGACAAGTAGTACACTTTATTCCCTTATGGGCAATATGAGAAAAGAATACATTATCAGGCTGTTTCTGATAGATAAGCCAAGGTACTTCCTTGCCTTTTTCTACATACTCTTCCACAAACTTCTTTTCTGCCGGATCATCACCCTGCACCTCAGAATGACACTCTGCACACTGCTCTGTGGTAGGAATCCCCGCAAAAGATCCATCTTCACGATAAGAATGACACTCATCGCAAGACATCCCTTGATCTTCCACGTGCACTTTGTGACTAAACCTAATAGGCTGAGTTTTTTTGCTATACAGCAACTCAGGAAACAGCCACCACCCCACAATAAGCGCTCCCACTAGCCCAAACAAAAAAGGAAGCACCAAACAACTTTTGCCTTTTGCCACTTTCATACCCTCCCTAGCACTAAATTTTGAGCAAAAATTTAACAGATACCCACTTACATCTGAATTACCTTAAGAAAGGTAATCAAATTCTGTCAAGAATGTTTAAGAAAAAATTCACATATTTCCTTAATAAAAATTTCAAGAAATTCAAGAAAAAATTTTTACCCAAACAATTATTTTTTTACCTCGCCAGCACATTTTTTACTTAACTATTTTATCCTTCCCTACCATACTTATCCTCAAATCTTACAATATCATCTTCTTCCAAATAAGGGCCAGACTGAATTTCAATAATCTCTACAGGCACTTTGCCAGGATTTCTCAAACGATGTTTAGCCCCTTTGGGAATGTCTACAGACTGATTCTCAGTGAGCAAAATAATTTTATCCTCTAAGGTAACTTCCGCACTACCTCTAATGACAATCCAATGTTCACTTCTATGATAGTGCATCTGAAGACTAAGACTTTCACCTTCTCTAACAACTATTTTCTTGATCTTATAAAATTCTCCTTCTTCCAAAATAGTATAACTTCCCCAGGGACGCTGCACCGTAAGATGAGCTTCAATCAAACGCTTATCTTTTTTCTTTAAAGCACTAACAACATCCTTAACTTTTTGCACCTGATTTTTAGGGATTACAAGAGTAGCATCTCTAGTTTGCACCACAATTAAATCCTTTAGACCCACGGCTGCTAACTTGCTACCATAAGAAAAAAGCAAACTATCCTGGCAATCCAAGGAAAGTACATCCCCCCTAATCACACACCCTTGTTCGTCTTTTTCTCCCAAACGATAAATCGCTTCCCAATTGCCTAAATCGTCCCAACCAAAACCAGCAGGAATCACTCCCACTTTTTTTGCCTTTTCCATAATTCCATAATCTACTGAAATATCTGGCATTTTAGAATAATTCGCTAAAAAGGAAGACGTTTTTCTCTTTTGCCAAAACTTCCAAATAACCGGTTGTTGGGCCTCTAACTCTTGAAAAAAAACACTACCTCCTAGCACAAATAAACCACTGTTCCAATAATACCTTCCCTCGGCAACAAATTGTTTGGCTCTGGACAAATCTGGTTTTTCCACAAATTGCTCCACTTCAAAAAAATCTTTTTTTAGAGGCTTTCCAACCTTTATATAACCATAACCTGTCTCAGGTTTGTGAGGTTTTATGCCAAAAGTAACCATCCACCCCTGTTTAGCCCATTTGTAGGCAAAGAGCAAATCCTCACTCCAGGCCTCGTTATCTTCTATTTGATGGTCAGAGGGAAATACTGCAAAAACCTGTTCTTCTGGGTCGTCACAAATAGCCTCTATTCCGGCCAAAATAGCAGGCAAAGTATTTCTGCCTACTGGTTCAGCTACAGTTCTAATTTCTTGTTCAGAGACTATATCTCTTAACTGCCTTTTAACCTCAAAAACGTGCTCCTCATTGGTTATTACCACGATATTTTGGGGCAAAAACAAATCAAGCGATCTTAGCACTGTTTGTTGCAAAAGACTCAGCTTGCCATTTAAAGATAACAACTGTTTAGGCATAAGGGCCCTGGAAAGAGGCCATAACCTACTGCCTGAACCACCTGCCAAAATCAAGGCAAAAAAATTAGAAGGAGCTAATTCTTTGGACATTTTAAATTCCCTCCTTAAATTCAAAAGGACTATCCACCTCTTTAAATAAAGGTTGTTTTTGGTCCTTTTCTGAAAGAATAAGTTTATCTTTGGCCATAGGCCAGTCGATGCTTAACGCTGGATCCGCAAAATATATGCCTCCCTCATGCTCCGCAGAATAAAAATTATCCACTTTATACATAAAATGCGTGTTTTCTTCTAACACCAGATAACCATGGGCAAAACCACGGGGAATTAACATTTGTTGGCCATTTTCACTACTTAATTCCAGTCCAAACACCTGCCCGTATGTGGGAGAACCCTTGCGTAAATCCAAAACCACATCATACACCCTACCTTTTACCACCCAAACTAATTTGGCCTGATCCATAGGCGGACGCTGAAAATGTAGCCCTCTAAGGACCCCTTTACATTTGGAAAAGGCATGGTTATCTTGAACGAATGTGTAATTTAAGTTTACTTGTTCAAACTTTTTAGCATTATAGGTCTCCACAAAAAAACCTCGTTCATCCCTAAAAAAACGAGGTTTTAAAATCAATAATCCGGGAAATTTTGTTTCAATGACTTCCATAAAAAACTCCTTTGCAAGTCCAGGTTTAAAAAATCAAAGGTACTTCTGGGACGCTTACATTTCGTCCTTACTGGAAAAACAAAAAAAAGCCAACCTCTTTCGTTACTGCCTTGATCTCAAACAAGGAACAGATTTATACATCAAAATAACTAACAACAAACTACTTAATCTTGCCTCAAACAATTATCTAGGTCTAAGTAATCATTCTGAGTTAAAAAAAGCAGTTTTAGAAGCAATAAATCAATTTGGAGTCGGGTCAGGAGCATCTCCTCTAGTCTCCGGCCATAGTGAGCCATTAAGGCAATTAGAACAGGAGCTGGCTCAATATAAAGAAACAGAACAAGCCATTATATTTAGTTCTGGATATGCTACCAATTTGGGCCTATTTTCTGCTCTGGCAGATAAACACACTATTGTCTTTGGTGATAAAATAAATCATGCCAGTATTCTAGATGGCATTCTCCTGTCTAGAGCAAAAATGATAAGATACAGACATCTAGATACAAATCACCTGGAAACATTATTATCAACTTATAAAAATAACGAAAAAAAAATCGTAGTAACAGACACGATCTTTAGTATGGATGGAGACCTAGCTCCTCTAAAAGAACTTGTGAAATTAAAAAAAACATATCATTTTTTATTAATTGTAGATGAAGCCCATGCGCTTGGTATTTTTGGACAAGGAAAAGGTCTGACACATCATTACAACTTACATAAACATATTGATATCCAGATGGGAACTTTAAGCAAATCTCTAGGTTGTCAAGGTGGCTACGTATGTGCCCAAAAAAACATCATTTCCCTACTGATTAATAAAGCCAGATCCTTTATCTTTTCTACGGCCCTATCTCCTATCATCTGTCAGGCAGCTCTGGCAGGATTAAACCTGATCAAAAACAATCCTTCCTGGGGGGAACAACTATTAACCCTTAGCCAGGAAATAAGAAATTTCCTAAAAGAACTTGAATTTAACACAGGTTCATCCAATTCCCAAATCATACCTATTATTTTACAAGACCCTTACATTACCCTACAAGCTCATAATTTTTTGCAAAAACAAGGTGTATTTGCTCCAGCCATAAGACCACCAGCTGTTCCTCACGGAACATCCAGGTTAAGAATAAGTCTAAGACTGGATCTGGGCGAAAAGGAAATAAAACTGCTTAAAAAGGCTTTTAAACAACTAAAACTATTCCTGCAAAAAAATTTTTAGTCAATAATTTACTTTGACAAAATTCAACTGGTAAAATTATTTGTAGTAGTTAGATACACGTTTAATAATAAAATTTTTTCAATAATTTAAGATGGTTACAAATTTACACTTTAACTCAAAAAACACAATTTTTGGGTTTTTGCAATGATATCTTTATAAAATTTAATGTAAAATATACTTATTTAATGTAAAAACTTACTGTTTAAACTATCGTTCAAAATTTAATTCTTAGCCTCTAAGACTAAAATTACGAGTAAAAACTGTGATGAAAAACATAAGCTCTAATTTTTTATCTTCACCTAGATTAATGTTTGTATCTGGCTGGGCAGGATTTCCAGAATTTTTTCCTACTTTTTCCCAAAACTATATTTTTATTATACCGTTTATCACTCATGCTCCAGAAGAAATTATTTTGCAAATAAATAAAACCAATCCCACCTATCTATTAGCCTGGTCCACAGGAGCTCACATAATTTTAAAACATATAAATGAAATAACAGTGAAACAAATATTTTTAATATCTCCATTTATTCACTTCCCTGACTTTGTTGACACATCAATTTTAGATAAAATGGAATTAAATATAAAAAAACACCCTATGCGAATACTAAAAAATTTTTTTAAAAAAGCAGGTTTCCCTGAAATTGATTTTCATATAAAAAAAATTAACACAAAAAACTTAATTGAAAATTTAGCCCAAGGATTAATTTTTTTAAAACATTCTAAAGTAGATATATTAAAATTAGATTTGAATTGTAAAAAATTATATTTAATCCACAGCAAAAAAGACAGGATTATTCCTTATCTTCAATCTGACTTAATAGCCCAAAAGCTTATGTTGCCTGAAGAAAATGTTATCTATATAAAAACAAATAACCACTATATATCAGAAAACGAATTATGCAGGATAATTTATGAAAAAACAAATTGCAAATTTTTTTAATAAAGGTTCAAAACACTATTCAAAAGAGGCTATCATCCAAAAATATGTAGCAAAAAAATGTATTTCTAAAATAGAAGGGAAATATTTTCCCTATATTCTAGAAATCGGAGCTGGTGGAAATATTTTAACATCCTTAATTCAACGTCAGATAAAAACCAAAGTTTTAGTAGCTATAGACATATCCTCCCAAATGCTGTCTTATTGTACAAATGGTATAAAAATAATTGCCGATGGAGAATATGCTCCTTTTAAACCCAATAGTTTTGATTTAGTGCTCAGCTCTTCTGCTATGCAATGGTATAATTTTGCTCCAGCATCCATACAAAATAACATCTCACTGGTTAAAACAGGAGGACAATATTCTTTTGCTTTTTTTATAAAAGGAACATTAAAAGAACTAGAAACAATATCCAAAGAGACACAATTTGGTTCTATATTTCATCTTCAAACTCAAGAAAAATATCTAAAGTTTTTCAAAAACAAAAAAATAAAATTTAATTATGAAATTGAAACAAAAAAAATTTATTTTCCATCTGTAAAAGACATTTTAAAACATCTTCAAAAAACAGGGACAAATTATACTACAAATAAATACAGATACGGTAAAGAAAAGTATAAAAATTTTTGCAAACTATACACCAAAAAATATTCTAAAAATAATTCAGTATTTATCACTTATAAAATACTATATATCTGGGGGTATAAAGAATAAAACAAAAAACAACCTGTCGAAATATAAAAAAAGCGAGGGATATCCCTCGCTTTTTTTATAAATTGAACTTTTATAGGCTTTATTTTACATAAGCAGCAATATTTGGTATTTGCATACCGTGATGGAAAAGATAGGCTACAATAACTGCAACAGGAATAATGAACAAGAACAATCCCACAAAGTATACCCAGACCATCTTACCAAATTGACATTCTTTTAACTTTTTAAAATCAGTAATAATACCAAGACTAATAAAAGTTAGCATAAAGAACAACTTTCTCATTCCCTTTTCTACAGGCACAACCCCAGCTTTAATAGACTTCAACAAGGCTGCTCCTTCAGGAGCACCGCTATGTCCAGGACCAAAGAAAATAGCTAACAGCAACAACCAGGCCGTAAAATAACCTAAAACAAACTTTGGAAAACGATGCCATATTTCAGATGGTGGCACATATTCTCCAGGACGTCTTTCTACTTTATAAACCCAAATCATAGCCAACACAAAAGCCCAAATACCAATAAATACGTCGATCCAAACTTTAGTCATAACTGCACTAGCAGTAATAATACCTTCAGGCCAAACAACCTGTCCGTTAGTTTCGGTTTGAATCTTACTTCTTAAAAAGGTGTCAAGTAATTCTCCAGCAGCAGCATCTGCTCCATCTGTTTTTACAGAAAGACCAAGAGCAGCTCCACCTACTAAAGGATCTTTTGTACCGGGCCAAACATGGGTAAAAAAACCGGGTAAAACAATCAACTCAATAACCGCCCACACAACAACCAAAGCAGAAACCATAATAGAAACTACCGGTTTAGCCCTCACTGCTCCTCCCGTTGCTACTGCAGCAGAAACACCACAAATAGAAATACCAGAACCTAAAACAGCAGCTGTTTTTCTGGGGAGTTTAAAAATTTTTCTGGAAATAGTATAAATACCAGGCCAAAAAATTAAATAAGCAACAATAGTAGCTGTTGCGCCTGCAAAAAATAAATCAAAGGTTAATTGACTGGCTACATTGCCCAACTTATGGGAAAATCCAGCGAGTTTAATAGGTAAATATCCCAATTTAGCACCTAAATAAACAATAGCAGTTTTAATATACCATTCTGGTTTAGCAGCTTCAGTTAAATAGTTGGCCAAGCCTTTAAAGAAATTACCAATAATTAGCCCCACAATTAAAGCCAAAATAAAAGATGCACCCCCACCAAGAGAAAGAGCAAAATTTAGACCATATTTATGCCAATCAACTTTGGTAGCAGCAAAAAAAGCATGGTGACCAATAAACCAGGTGGCAATGGTTAAAAAGAAAATAATGGTCCAACCACCTATAAATTTTTTCACATTCCACTTCATACATTTAGCACCAATAGTAGTGGCCACTCCAAAAATAACGTATGTCCAAAGCACAGACCACCACCCAAGGCCTTTATAAAAATCTTTAGCCGTAAGGCTATACTTAGCTCCCAAAGCATAAAAGGCTTTACTGATATCACCCTTGCCCCCTGGAGGCGGATTAAACACCCATTTTGTAGGATAGGTAATCCAACCGACCAAATCAATACCCCAAATATTTAAAAGCGATAAAAAGAAAAAACCCAGTCCCAACCAAACAGCCCACCAGTCTTCCTGAGTGAGCATGCCTGTATACCACTTTCTGTTGGATAAATCTGTCATAACTATCCCCCTTACAAAAATTTATACTGCTCTTTTAATGCTCTCTTCTAACCACTAAAACCCTATTAAAATAATGCTGCATATACTGCCTCATCCACTCGGGAATAACTGCCGTATTAAAATACATCCAGACTCTAACTTCTTTTTGAGAAGCAAAATTTTCACTCTCTAACACATACGCTTTTACCTTCTCATCAAGCTCTTCCAAAGTGTAACCCCTAAATTCTACCCCGTTATCAAAAGCAACCCAATCTTTGCCATCGTGAATAATAGTGAGCTCCACCTTAGCCTCCTAATGTAAAATAGAAGTGGGAACAAACCAAAGACCTATCAGCAAGACTATAATAGCCACTGCAAAAGAGCCAAGAACCAATTTGGTTTCTATGGGTTCCCAGGGCTCAGCTCCTTCTAAGACATCATGAGTTTCCATAGCATCTACACTTAAAGAACTGCCACCAACTTCACATTGTTTTTTTTCTTCTGCCATAACACCCTCCTTTGAATATTTTTTTGTTAATTTCACCTTATCAATTTTAATGCCACAAACAACTTCAAGATAACCTATTGTTTTTACAAAACATTTTTTTTATCAACACCATTAAAAGTGCTAACTTTAGTTAGCAGACAAAATCCTTTAGAATACATAAAAGTTTAATTTTTTAGTATTTGTTAATTAAAGATCCAACAGCAACAATTATTTTGAGTAGTTAAAAGCAAATTTAATAATAAAATCTTTAATAATTTAAGCTGGTTACAATCTGAGAATTTAATCAAAAACACAAACTTAAACTTTTGCAGTCACACCTAATAAGTTAATGGAAAAATTGACCTATGTAAAAATAAGCATTATCAAAACTGACAGTTAGTTCTAAAAATTTCAGGCTAAATCTAAAATTTTCATTGAATTCTAAGAGGTAATTTTGAAAAAAAAATACCCTACAAACAATTTTATTTTGTTTGAAAGTCCTATCTTTTCGATTAATAACAATTATCTATTTTTTAACGATCCTATAGATATTTTAATTTTTAACCCAACAAAAAGTATAAACAACTTTTTTGATCAGCTTGAAAAAGTATTATCTCAAGGCTTTTGGTTGGCAGGATTCTTTAGTTATGAATTTGGGTATTTTTTAAACCCTAAATTAAAATTCCTTTGTCCTTTACGACCTACATTTCCTCTAGTTTTTTTAGGTATTTTTAAGCAACCGCAAATATTAGTTCATAACGATATAACCACTTCCTATAACAATTCTAAGCCAATTTTCCAAAATCTTAAATTAAACTTAACTCAACAAGCTTACGAAGCTAAAATAAAACAAATAAAAAACTACATTACCTGTGGGGAGACTTATCAAGTAAATTTCACTCTCAAATATTTTTTTGAAACAAATGCAGAACCAGTATCTATTTATTTGGAATTACGCAAAAAACAAAAAGTCTCTTTAGGTGGTGTTTTAAAAACACCAGAATTTTCAATAATAAGTCTTTCTCCAGAGCTTTTTTTTCATATAAAAGATCAAAAAATTTACACCAAACCCATGAAAGGTACTGCACCTAGAGGAATTAATCATGCTCATGACCAAGAAATTGCTCACAGATTAGCTAATGATCCCAAAAATAAAGCTGAAAATGTAATGATTGTTGATCTCTTACGCAATGATTTAGGAAAAATTTGCAAACCAGGAACAATTCTAGTTCCCAAACTTTTTGAAGTTGAGAAATATGAAACAATTCACCAAATGACTTCAACTATAACAGGTAAATTAAAAACTCTAGAACTCAAACAACTTTTTGAAGCCCTATTTCCATGTGGTTCTATCACAGGCGCCCCCAAAATTCGCACCATGGAAATCATTGCAGAACTTGAAAATAATCATCGAGGCGTTTATACTGGAGCTTTTGGCTTTATTTCTCCTCAAAAAGAAATGCTTTTTAATGTGGCTATACGAACTCTTTTATTACAAGGGGAAACAGGCGAATTTGGGATAGGTTCAGGGATTGTTTGGGATAGCGACCCACAAGAAGAATTCAAAGAATGTCTTCTTAAAGCTAAATTTTTAACTTCCCCGCCTATAAATTTCTCTTTAGTTGAAACCATGAAATTTACGCCCCAGGAAGGAATCAAACTCTTACCTTTACACCTTAAACGACTTACCAACTCTGCAAAATACTTTGATTTTCCTTTTAACAAAACATATACGAAAAAAATTCTTGCTCAAAATTTAACACGTCTTAATAACCAAGCCAAAATAAGACTTCTCTTATCTAAAAAGGGAACTCTTAAAATAGAAATCTATGAATTTAAAAAATTAAAAGATGTTACTATAGGATTAGCTAAAAAAAATTTTCATCCTCCTAAACAATTTAGGCATCATAAAACTACCTACCGCCCCTGGTTTGCTCCTTGGCAAAAACGAGCTTCTGTCAACAATTTTTTTGACGTAATTTTTTACGATGAAAATAAACGTCTTTTGGAAGGATGCATAACTAATATCTTTTTAAAAATAAAAGGAAAACTCTATACCCCACCACTTTATCTTGAAATTTTACCAGGTGTTTTAAGGGAAAGCCTACTAAAATCAAAACAAGTTATTGAACATGAACTTACTGTGCAAGATCTATATCTTGCAGAAAATATTTACATAGGAAATGCTGTTCAAGGTCTTTTACTAGTAAAAAAATTCTTTCATTTACAATAAAATCATATTTTTTATAAATAGCTTAAATTGGTCAAACTTTCAAATAGTAACCGCTCGTTTCTCAAAATTCTTACGTAATATTTTATCAAGAGAAACTATTAAATAAATAATAAAGCCAACACCAATGATATATAGCCAATGTTCAAAGCTAATCGGAGCGGTTTTAAATAATTTATTCATAAATGGCACATAAGTAATGGCCAAACTACTTAACAACATAATGCATATCCCTATCCAAATCCAAATATTACTAAATAAACCCAAGTTAAATATAGATAAACGTAAAGATCTACAGTTTAACAAATAAAAAGATTCTCCAACTGTAAAAACATTTATAGCAATAGTCCTGGCTTGGTCCACACTAGTCCCATTTTTAATTGCCCACTTAAACAACCCAAAAGCTCCTAATAATAACATACAACCAACTAAAAAAATGCGAAATACTAATTCTCCATTTAAAATAGGGGCAGAAGAGGGACGAGGTGGTTTACTCATAAGACCTGGCTCTTTGGGTTCAAAAGCCAAAGTTAACCCAAGAAACAGAGCCGCTGTCATATTAATCCACAAAGCCTGGACAGGCAGTACAGGTAATATCTGTCCCATTAAAACCGCCACTATAATAATCAAACCTTCACCTAAGTTAGTCGCTAATATAAAGCTAATAAATTTTATCAAATTGTCCAATACACCTCGACCTTCTTCTATAGCGGCTTCAATACTAGCAAAATTATCGTCTGTTAACACCATATCTGATGCTTCCTTAGCCACCTCAGTGCCAGTAATCCCCATAGCTATACCAATATCAGCTTTCCGCAAAGCAGGAGCATCGTTTACTCCATCTCCGGTCATAGCAACTACCTCACCCTTGCTTTGTAACGCTTTAACCAAGCGTAATTTTTGTTCTGGCGTAACGCGAGCAAAAACAGAAGTATTTTTAACCAACTGAGTCAATTCAATATCTGACATCACTTCCAATTCTTTACCAAGACTTACAACTGTTACTTCCCCTTTTGGCAATATTTTACTTAATCCTATCTTTCTAGCTATTGCCGCTGCTGTTAGAGCATGATCGCCTGTAATCATTTTCACATCTATACCCGCAGACTTACAAGCTTTTATGGCCTGAATTACCTCTTCCCTAGGAGGATCAATCATCGCCTGTAAGCCTATAAATTGCATTTCCTTGGCTACATGTTCGTGATCAATACGCGTAGTCTTTTTCGAAACCAACAAACGAGCAAAGGCCAAAACCCTAAGACCTTTGCTCGCCATAGCCTCAACTTGAGCCATCACTTCTGTTTTTTTTAAAGGAGATAAAGAACCATCCGGATTTAACAACGTAGAGCAGCGCTGCAAAACACTTTCTACAGATCCTTTTAAGTATATAACGTTTTTATCTATTTTTTTATAAAAATGTAAGGTGGCCATATATTGATACTTGGATTCAAAGGGAATAGCATCTAGCCTTGGCATCTGATTTAATAAAACTGATTGTTTTAATCCTGCTTTTCGCGCAGACACAAGCAGTGCTCCTTCTGTAGGATCGCCAGAAATCTCCCATCCCTGTTCTCCTTGTCTTAAGGTGGCATCATTACACAATAAACCAGCCAACAAACATTCTTGCAAACAAAACTTTTTATTTACCTCCACGACCTTACCATCTTGAAGAAAATTACCTTCAGGCACATACCCAATACCCTGGACATCAAAATCTTCCCTGCCAGCCCAGATCTTTTGAACTGTCATCTCATTACGAGTTAGAGTACCTGTTTTGTCAGAACATATAACAGTAGTGTTACCTAAAGTCTCCACTGCAGGTAAATTACGAATGATAGCATGACGTTTAGCCATTTTTGAAACCCCAAGGGCTAAAATAATAGTTATGACAGCAGGCAAGCCTTCTGGAATCATGGCTACAGACAAAGAAATACTCGCCATAAATAAATTTTGCCAAGACTCACCATATAACAACCCAATCAAAAAAGTGATCATCGCCAAACCAAAAATAATAAACAGTATAACTCGACTAAACTTGGCTATCTTGCGAGTCAATGGTGTTGCCAACACTTCAGCACGACTAATTAATTTAGAAATACGACCAATTTCTGTATTATCGCCCGTTGCCACCACCACTCCCTTACCAGTACCATAGGACACGAGAGTTGAAGAATAAAGCATATTAGTTCGATCAGCGAGCAAAGTATTTTGCGGTAACTCATCAGGTTGTTTACTCACAGGCACAGATTCTCCTGTTAAGGCTGATTCATCCACCTGCAACTCTCTACTCTCTAACAAACGAATATCTGCAGGTACCTTGTCTCCAGAACGCAACAACACGACATCTCCAGGCACTAACTCTGAAGCATCTATAAACAATTTTTCTCCTGCCCGTAAAACTATAGCTTTTGTCTTTAAAGAACGCATTAAAGCAGCTAGCGCACTTAAAGCTTTGCCTTCCTGTATAAGACCTATTAAAGCATTGACTAAAACCACGCCAAATATAACTCCGGCTGCCACCCAATCACCCAAATAAATTTTTACCCCTACCGCAACAAGCAAAATATAAACCAATGCTTGATGAAACTGCTGTAGAAAACGTAACAAAAAACCTTTGCTTTTTTTGGAAGTTAACACATTGGATTTAAATTTTTTTCTACGCTCTATAACTTCAATATCATCTAATCCTTTATCTGGATTAACTCCCCAAAATTTAATAACCTCTGCAACAGACATATAATGCCAATCCTTGGATAAAAACTCTTTCATTGCCTTCTCCTAAATAGCCAAATTTGTAACTACAAAAGCCCCAAATTTGGGTTCTTGATTAACTGCTAAAAATAATTTTTGCAATAGGATCTTCTATAGCCAATCTTAACAAACTAATCAATAACTCTAGAAAAAATGTAAATTTTAAATGCCGTTTCACCCATCTTTACTAAGACTAGTTAGTGAAGATGTTTTTTTTGAAGCGTAAAAAATTATATTATCCCTTTGAGCATACAATTGGACACTATTAAGGGCTTTCATTCCTCTACTCTGTTAATCTTACCCAAAAGTTACAAAATCCTAGGTACAAAAAATTTTTTTACATTTAAATATTTTCAACAACATCTTGACATTAACACCAAATTTAAATAATTAACACATTCAAGCTACAAAAAACAAAAGGAGGGTATTTTTTATGTCCAAATTAAAATTTTTTTTAATTTTAGTATTACTAATAATTCCCATTTCTGCTTATGCTCATTTTGGATTTTTGATCCCCCAAAAATCTATGATCACTCCTGAGACAAAGACTATTAAGTTAATGTTAGCCTTTATCCATCCTACAGAAATGAAAGGAATGGAGCTAGTCTTGCCCAAAAAATTTGGGGTAAAAGTGGGCAATAAAATTTTAAACCTCAAAAAGAGGCTAAAAAAAATCAAATTCTTAAACCACACTGCCTGGGAAAGCACTTTTAAGTTTAAAAGACCAGGAGTGTATCAATTTTTTATGGAGCCAACCCCTTATTTTGAACCTGCAGAAGATAAGTATATAATCCACTTTACCAAAACATACGTAGCTGCTTTTGGTGACGAAGAAGGTTGGGATAAGCCCATTGGACTTACTACAGAAATTATACCTTTAACTCGCCCTTTTGGCTTGTATGCTGGAAATACTTTTAGAGGAAAAGTGCTGGTAAATGGTAAACCTGCTGCAAATTGTGATGTAGAAGTAGAATTTTTTAATCAGAAAAGGATCAAAGTACCAGGTGAATATTATATAACCCAGGTAGTAAAAACAGACAAAAACGGTATTTTTTGTTATACTCCTCCAGCACCTGGGTGGTGGGGATTTGCAGGTTTAAATACTGCCAATTTTACTCTACCTTACAAAGGAAAACCAAAAGAAGTAGAGCTTGGAGCTGTTCTCTGGTTATATTTTGCTCCCTGGCCCAGTCATTAAATAAAAAAACACGTGAACTGTGAATAGAGAAAAAAAATAAGATTCTATCCACTGTTCACGTGTTTAAAAAATTATCTCTCAATTGCCAAATCTTATTTTGAAAGGATAAAACAGGGAGAATTAGTCATGCATATTTCAGAAGGTGTTTTAAGTTTACCTGTGCTTATAACAGGATGGACAGGCACTGTTTTAGGTCTAGCCTATTCATTAAAAAAATTAACTACAGATCAAATCCCCAAAATGGGTATATTGGCGGCGGTGTTTTTTGTTGCCTCCTTAATACATGTGCCAATAGGCCCATCTAGCGCACACCTGCTATTAAATGGTCTGGTGGGCTTACTTTTAGGCATATTTGCCATCCCAACTATTTTTATTGGGTTATTACTTCAGGCTCTATTATTTCAATTCGGTGGCCTAACCACCTTGGGTGCCAACACAGTAATCATGTCCTTCCCAGCTGTGATAGCAGGTCTAATTTTTCACAAAAGACAATCGCCTCTGCTGGCCGGGATCCTTTCAGCTCTCACAGTGTTAACCAGTGCTATCTTAGCAGGACTGGCTTTAGGATGCTCTGGAGAACAATTTATCCCTGTAGCAAAATTGCTGGTTGTGGCTCATCTTCCCATTGCAGGAGTAGAGGCAATTATTACTTATTTTATAATAAGTTTTATTTTAAAAACCAGGTCAGAATTATTAAATTAGCAGAAAGTGTTAGTCCCTAAACGTTAAGGATTAAAAAACTTCTAGCTCATGCAAGTAAGTCTATAAGTTCTAAACTTAGACGCAAAAACAAAATTTTTAGACATATTTGCTATACCCTAACAGCATAACGAAATTTAGGAGGTAATCATGTTATCAGTCAAAAAATACGTTTTTTTTTCTCTTATTTTCACACTTATTGGGGGAAATATCTGCTTTGCCCATAGAGTAAATATTTTTTGTTGGTCAGAGAACAAAGATCTATACTGTGAAGCCAAATATCCCTCAGGAGAAAAGGTAAAAAAAGGTCAGGTTAACATAATAGATCTTGTTACAAAAAAAGTCATACTCTCTAAGACAACAGATACCAAAGGAAAAGTTCACTTTATCCTGCCTAATGCTGTTTTTACCCAAAAACACGACCTGGAAGCAGAAATTTTGGCAGGTATGGGGCATAGAAATACATGGAAAATTCCATTCTCTGACTTGCAAGAAGCCAATACGGAAAATAATCTCAAAAACCAAGCTTCTCCCGCAGAAACCACAGACGTCCTTCCCTGGGCAAATGAGGCAACTCCATCCAACGAACAGCCAACTAAGACCAATCTGTCTGAACAAAAATTGGAAAAAATTATAGACAAAGTAATGAGCAAAAAACTACAACCTATCTTAGAAAAATTAACCCTGTTACAAGAAGACAAAATCACTCTCCAAGATGTATTTGCAGGTATAGGATATATTTTTGGCTTGATGGGTGTAGCCATGTATTTTATGAGCAAAAAACAATCCTAACTCACGTGGAACGCCCTAAAATTTTAGTAATACTTAAAGCAGTCGCTCCAAAAATTACTAATTAGGCTGGCTAAACGCGTGGATGCGCAATTTGTTTACTCTCAACAACTGCTTATGTTCACACATTTTGCCAGCCTTCGAACAAACTATTTACTATCACTAGCAACTATCAATAATTTTTGTGCATTAGTCCTTAGAAAATAGTAGTAAGATCCAACTGCAAAAATTGGTTTAAGCAGTTAGACAGAAATTTAATAAGAAAGTTTTTTTCAATAATTTAATGTGGTTACAATTAAAAAACTTAATCAAAAACGCCAATTTTGAGCTTTTGCAATAACGTCTAGTAAGTTAAGAGTGAAGTATTTTTTTACGTACAAAATAGATATTTCAGTATTTAATCTGTCAACTTTACCAGGATACTTTAACATGACTTTAAAAGGATCAGAAACAAATTTAATTTGGCAAAATATAGATCCCCGCCTAAAAATAGTCTGGGTAACAATCTTTTCTTTTTATCTGGCCAGTGTTAACGACCTTAAAGTGTTATTAGCTAGTCTCATATTTGGATTAATATTTTCCAGGCTCTCTGATTTTTCTTTTAAAGAGATCATCCAAAAACTAAAGCCAATTAATTTTTTCATTTTATTTTTCTGGATAATTCTTCCTTTTACAACCCCTGGACCTCAACTCCATTTAAAATGGTTTAATATCTCTCAAACAGGACTAGAGCTTTGTCTTGTGCTTACTGTAAAAGCCAATTCTCTAATGCTTTTTTTTATTGCTTTTATTCTGAGTTTACCTACATCAACTCTGGCTTATGCGCTCCAAAAACTAAAAGTATCTCCAAAATTGGTTTATCTTTTTTTATTTGCTTATCGTTACTTATTTTTATTAAAAGAAGAAAAAGAAAAACTTATGCGCTCTCTGAAAATTAAAGGTTTTACACCAAAAACAAATTTATTTACTTACAAAATCTATGCTTACCTCTTAGGACTGCTCATTTTAAGGGCCTACGAAAAAGGAGACAGAGCTCACAAAGCCTTGCTATTAAGAGGATTTAACGGTACATTTTACAGCTTATATGTATATAAACTAACAGCAAAGGATTTTTACTGTTCTCTAGTTTTTTTTCTAGTATTAATCTTGTTTATCTGGATGATGTAAACAGGAGCAAAATTTTTTTTACATAAATTATGGCCAAACAAAATACTTCTACTGAAGAACTCATCAATCTCCAAAATATTTCTTTTGGCTATACTAAGGACAAACTTATTTTAGATAACCTAAATTTTAAATTAAAATTATCTGAAAGAATAGGTCTAATAGGCGCTAATGGAACTGGAAAAACAACTTTGGCCTTTATTATTCTTGGACTTTTAACTCCTCAACAGGGAAAAGTAAAATTATTTGGAAAAATTTGCCAAACAGAAAAAGATTTTCAACAAATCCGCCCCAAAATAGGATTTGTTTTTCAAAACGCTGACGATCAAATCATCTTCCCTACCGTTTTAGAAGACGTTGCTTTTGGCCCTTTAAACTTAGGCTTATCTTCTGAGCAAGCTTTGCACAAAGCAGAAAATATTTTAAAAAAATTGGGAATCGAGCATCTAAAACATAGAAACATCTTTAACCTATCTGGAGGAGAAAAAAAATTAGTATCTATTGCAGGAGTATTAGCCATGTCTCCTAAGGTACTTATTTTGGACGAACCAACCATTGGACTGGACGAACACTCTAGAGCCAAATTAATAAACATATTAACTAAACTAGATTTGTCCTATTTCATTATTTCCCATGACTACGACTTTCTGGCTAGAACTACCCAAAAACAATATATTTTAAAAAATAAAACAATTTTTTTAGATAACACTATAGTCCTCCACAAACACGAACATGCTCATCCTTTAGGATATATAACCCACGATCATACCTAATATCTCTACCACTACTTAAGTTCAGAAGCCTGTGACGTTTTGTATAGAAATATCAAGATGCAAAAACAACTTATCGGTTATGCTGTTAAAAGGTTTTACAAAATCGCTAAGTTAAGATACTTTTGGAGCCTAGTTACTTGAAAGATACTGGACCAATACATCACCAGTAACCTAACTTGGCGAAGTAAGCACAAAAAGGTATTGGATCAATACATATATTTGACAAACTTATAAACCTAGTTTATAAATTTTAAATTCTGTTGAATTTTCAAAAGATTCCTAGTTTTAAGGGGTAAAAATGGCTTATTTGGAGCTCAAAAACGTTCATAAATGGTTTGGAAATTTTCATGTTCTAAAAAACATAAACGAACAAGTAGACAAAGGAGAAGTGTTGGTCATTTGCGGTCCAAGCGGTTCGGGCAAAAGCACTTTGATCCGGTGTATCAACCGCCTAGAAGAAATCGACAAAGGAGAAATCCTATTTAAAAACAAAAGTATTCATGCGAAAGATGTAAACATTAACCAACTCCGAGCTGATATTGGCATCGTGTTTCAACAATTTAATCTTTATCCCCACTTAACCGTATTGCAAAATATAACCTTAGCACCTATTAAAGTTCGTAAAATGTCCAAAGACGAAGCAGAAACAATTGCTCTAAAACTATTAGAAAGGGTGGGCATCAAGGAACAGGCTCATAAATACCCCGCAGAATTATCAGGAGGACAACAGCAAAGAGTTGCCATAGCGAGGGCTCTAGCTATGAAACCCAAAGTTATGTTGTTTGACGAGCCAACCTCTGCTTTAGATCCTGAGATGATTAACGAAGTGTTAAACGTTATGAAAGATCTGGCAAAAGATGGAATGACCATGCTTTGTGTAACTCACGAAATGGGCTTTGCCAAAGAAGTTGCAGATAGAGTTATTTTTATGGACCAGGGAGAAATTATAGAAAGAGGCACTCCAGAACATTTTTTTACTAATCCTACCCACGAAAGAACCAAAGCTTTCTTAAAAGAAATATTATAGGAAGCCTCTGCCCCTATAATTAAAAAAAACTATATATCAAAAATTTAAACTTAATAATTATTTATTTAGGAGGTTTGTTATGAAAAAAACTTTTCCAATTATGGCAATGGCTCTGGTCATATTGATGTTGTTTTCTTCTTTTGCTTTTGCTTCTAGCAGATTGGAAACAATTAAAGCAAGAGGTAAATTAATTGCTGGCGTAAAAGATGCAGTAGTGCCCTTTGGTTATGTAGATGCAAAGACTAACCAATTAGTAGGTTTTGACGTCGATATCTGTCGTTATATTGCCAAACGCTTAGGAGTAAAATTAGAACTCAAACCCGTAACTTCTGCTACCAGAATTCCTATGTTAACTCAAGGTTCTGTTGATTTGGTAGCAGCCACTATGACCCACAAATTCTCTCGTGATGATGTTATAGATTTTTCTATCACTTACTTTATGGATGGACAAAAAATCCTGGTGAAAAAAGGATCTGGCATTAAATCTGTAGCTGATTTGGCTGGCAAAAAAGTAGGGACTGCAAAAGGCTCTACCTCTGAAAAAAACATTAAAAAAGCTCAGCCTAAATGTATAGTTTTATCTTTTGAAGGATATCCTCAAGCCTTTTTAGCCTTAAGACAAGGAAAAGTAGCCGCTGTAACTACGGACTCCACTATTCTTTTGGGGTTAAAAAATAGTGCTCCTAATCCTGATGACTATGAAATAGTAGGAGATTACATCTCAGCAGAGCCTTATGGAATCGGGCTACCTGAAAACGACTCTGATTTCAGAGATTTTGTCAACAGATGCCTTGCAGATATGTGGAACAGTGGAGAATACAAAAAAATCTACAACAAATGGTTTGGTCCTCAAACCAAATTCCATTTACCTCTTACCTGGAAAATGGAAATCTGGCCTTATTAAAGCTTCTAAGCCCTATAGCTGCAAAAACTTTTGCAGCTATAGGGCCTTATCTGTCTAGCTACACATTACGTATATGGCCACTTTTGGAACGAAAAAAAATTGCATAGCATTAATCAACAATTATTAATTTTTTGAAACAATTTTCCTGCTAAAAAACAACTATATTTTCTTGCTACTAACTTTTTAAATTTTTGGAGAGGTAAGCTAACTTGAATTACCAATTCAATTGGAAACTAGTTTTAAGCGGTCAATATGGACACTGGATAATCCAGGGGCTTATTGTTACTTTAAAAATTTCCTTTATTTCCATAATTTTCTCTTTAATTATCGGAACTATTATAGCTGTTTTTAGACTTTCAAAAATAAAGCCTCTTGAATGGTTTAGTTTAGCCTATACAGAATTTTTTAGGAACACTCCTCTTTTAGTCCAGATATTTTTCTGGTACTTTGGCTCTGATGCTATTTTGCCTAAGCCTATAAAAGAATGGCTTTACAAACAAAATTTTGAATTCGCAGCTGGTGTAATAGCCCTCACAGTTTATACCTCGGCTTTTATTGCCGAAGAAATACGCTCTGGTATTAACTCCATACCAAAAACACAATTAGAAGCATCTAGAGCCTGTGGTCTAAGCTTTATTCAATCTATGCGTTATGTAATTTTACCTCAGGCTTTTAGAATAATAATTCCTCCTTTGATCTCTCAATTTTTAAATTTAACTAAAAACTCTTCCTTAGTAATGACCATTGGAGTTATGGAACTAACTTATATGGCCAGACAAATAGAATCTTATACTTTCCATGGCTTTGAAGCTTTTACAGTGGTAACCTTAATTTATATTGCCATATCTCTTAGCATTTCACTGTTAATCAATTTGTACAACAAGTATTTTCTACGAAATTTAAAATATTAAAGAGGTGAGTTTGTGCATTGGGATATAGTCTGGAATAATTTAGGATATTTTTTAATAGGACCATACCCCAATGGCCCTCTGGGTGGATTGGCCATGAGTATTTTACTCGCCATTGGGGGCATTTTTGGAGCTTTTTGGTTGGGATTAGCCATTGGACTTATGCGTTTATCCCAAAAAGTATGGTTCAAATACCCTGCCATTGTTTACATAGAAATTATTAGGGGAACCCCTCTTTTAATGGTAATATTTTGGTTTTATTTTTTAGCTCCTATTCTTTTAGGCAAACCTCTTCCAGAAGCCACAAGTGCTTTAATAAGTTTTATTGTTTTTACCAGTGCCTATATTGCAGAAATAGTTCGAGCTGGTGTACAAAGCCTCCCTAGAGGCCAAATGGAAGCAGCCAGAAGTACAGGTCTTACTCATTTTCAGGCGATGCGTTATGTTATTTTGCCCCAGGCCCTGCGCAATATGATCCCTTCTTTTGTTAACCAATTTGTGAGTCTGACCAAAGATACATCTCTGGCCTACATTATAGGCGTAAACGAACTCACCAGGGCTGCCACACAAGTCAACAACAGAACCCTTATAGCTCCAACAGAAATATTTCTAACAATCGCTGTTTTATATTTTATTGTGTGTTACGTGTTAACTTCTATCAGTCGTAGATTAGAAAAACATCTAGCCAGGTACCAGGCCCGTGGAAGATAAACTTTTTGGCTTAGAAATAAAAACTCCTGCCCCTTTACAAGAAATAGTAGAGGGGTATCTCTATTTGTTGGTTCCTTGGGGCTGGGAAAGTATAGAGCCCGAGAATGAAGACGGAAATGCTACTTTTAAACTACTTTTTACTGACCCCATTCAGGCAGAAAATGTCCATCTTACTCTAAAAAAACAATTCTCATCTATTCAAATAACTCCTTATATGCTAAAAAACAAAAATTGGCTAGAAAACTGGAAAAAATTTTTCACTCCAATCCCCATAAACAATACGTTTATCATCTTACCATCATGGGAAAACCAAAAAACTAAACAACATCCAGACCTTATACCTATTCTCATCCATCCAGAAATGGCTTTTGGCACAGGACATCATGCCACCACCTATTTGTGTTTAAAATTAATCGCAAACTTAAAACACACCCTAATTACTCAAAACTGTTTTTTTCTGGATTTAGGTACTGGTTCAGGCATCTTAGGTCTTGGTTGTGCTCTTTTGGGGCTAAGAGGACAGGGCATAGATATAGACCCCCAGGCCATAAACAACGCTACTTACAATCGTTCCCTCAATCAAATTTCTCCAGAACAATTCAATATCTTATTAACGTCTATAGAAAAAATAAAACAAAAGTTTTCTCTCATCATTGCCAATATCCTGGCAGATCCCCTCATCCAAATGGCTCAAGAAATAAAAAAACATCTTTTACTTCAAGGACATCTAATTTTATCTGGCATCCTAAAAGAACAGGCTCCTCAGGTCATTACGATCTATACCAAACTAGGATTAAAATTAATCAAAGAGCTTACACTGCAAGAATGGAGCGCTTTGTATTTTCGCCATGAATAAAAAAGCAACTCTTTTGGACATTTATAAGCTACTGCTGCAAAATCTAGGTCCCAGCAACTGGTGGCCAGGAGATAGCCCTTTTGAAATTGCCGTAGGAGCAATTTTAACCCAAAATACCAACTGGCACAATGTGGAAAAAGCCATCAACAACTTAAAACAAGCCAACCTATTAACTGAAGAGGCTATTTTTCAAATAGATGAACAAACTTTAGCCTCTCACATTAAGCCCTCGGGATTTTTTAACATCAAAGCAAAACGCTTAAAAAACTTTGTAACCTGGCTTTATCAGGAAGCAAACTTAAACCTCTTAAATTTACAAAACTACCCTCTAGAAACACTTAGACCCAAACTCTTAGCCGTATCAGGCATAGGTCCAGAAACTGCGGACAGTATTCTACTTTATGCTCTAAACAAACCTATTTTTGTAGTAGATGTATATACAAAACGCATGTTCTTCAGGCATGGTCTCATTCCAGAAGAAACAACTTATTCAGAAGTACAAGAACTTTTTATGGATAATCTTGAACCAAACGTAAAAATGTTTAACGAATTCCATGCCCTTATCGTAAGAGCTTGCAAAAAATGGTGTACCAAAAAAAATCCTAAATGCGAACAATGTCCATTAAAAAACTTAACTGCTTAACCTTCTTAGTTATCCTGTTTTTGAATCTATTATCTGCTAAAAATAGCTTTTCCTCTCCTCAAAATTTATATAACAAGTTAAAACGATATCAACAAATTATCCGTAATAAAAAAACTGCCTTACAAAGCTTATCTAAAAAAGAAAAAAACATCGTCAAGCAATTAACAAAATTAGACAATGAAATTTTTTTAATTTCTCAAAAACTAAAAACACAAGAACAAAAATTAACTAAAATAAAAGAAAAAGAAGCTATCCTTATAAAAAATTATCATAGCAATGTTTATCAAAAAGAACAATTAAAAAAAAATTTAGAACAAATATTAGCCAAACTATGGCCTATTTATCTAAAAAATAAACAAACAACTATACTAGATACAAAAAATGAAACAGAATATAAGCTCAAAATAAAACTATATTCTATAATTTTAGAAAAAATAAAAAATATACAACAAAAATTAAAAATAAAATGTCAAGAAATTAGTATCCAACTCTTAAAATTAAAAAATTTAAAAAAAACATATCTATCCCAATTAAATAAAATTAATAAAACAAAAGATGAACTCTTAGCCAAAAAACTCCTCTTTTTAAAAAAAATACAGGAAACCCGGCTGGCCAAATTAAAAGAAGAAGAAAACATCCAGCAAATTTTAGAAACTATTGAACAATTAAATTATCAAATTAGTATTTTAAAAAACAAAAAATTTTCCAAAGCCAAAGGCCTACTGCCCTGGCCAGCAAAAGGCCAAATAAAAATTAGATTCAATCTAAGACACAAACCTCCCATAAGAGGCATTGGTATGGTGCTTTCTCCAAATACGCCTATTAAAGCTATTTTTTGGGGAAAAGTGGTCCACAACGATATCTTACGGGGTTTTGGGGACGTTATTATTCTTTCCCATGGACAGGGATATTATTCCCTATACGCGTTTTTAGCGAAAAGCTTTGTAAAATTAGGCCAAAATGTGGAAAAAGGGGAGGTTATAGGCAAATGTGGTTATTATCCAAAATTAAAAAGTTATGGATTATATTTTGAATTGCGTTTTCGACAAAAACCAGTTAATCCTTTTGTCTGGTTAAAAAAATAAAATCTTTCACAGGAGGTAAGTTATGTCCAAACATATAGGTATGTTATTAGTATTACTAGGAATTTTTATTTATACCCCTCATACTTCTATAGCCAAACTAAATGCTGACTACCAGGCCCTGAAACAATTTAGTCAAGTACTTACTCTCATAGAGCAACATTATGTAGAGCCAAAAAGTGAAAAAGAGCTCCTTAAAGGAGCCATAAGGGGCATGTTGAGCTCTCTTGATCCTCATTCTTCTTATATTGATGCAGAAGAATTTAGAACCATGGAAGAAGACTTTTCTGGCAAATTTAGTGGAATAGGTATTCAAATAGGTATGAAAAATAATCAACTTACAGTAATTTCTCCCATAGAAGGCACACCTGCTTATAAAGCAGGCCTAAAAGCAGGGGATATTATCTTGGCTATAGACGGAGAGCCTACTCAGGGAATGTCTCTTATGGACGCAGTAAAAAGAATCCGCGGCCCCAAAGGTAAACCTGTGGTCTTATTAATTCTTCACAAAGATGCCCAAAAACCTGAAAAAATAACCATCATTAGAGATACCATCCCTATTCATTCGGTTAAAATTATTCAGTTAGAACCAGGCTATATCTATCTCAGAATTACAGACTTTAAAGCCACTACTTCTCAGGAAATTTTAACTCAAATAAAAAAATACAGAAAACACTTAAAAGGCATTATTTTAGACCTGAGAAATAACCCTGGTGGCTTATTAAGCCAGGCAGTAGAAGTTTCTGATATTTTCTTATCCAGGGGACTAATTGTATATACCAAAGGACGAGATGCCAGCAGTCGTTCAGAATATAAAGCTCACAATCAACCTACAGATATTCACTGTCCTATGGTTGTTCTGGTAAATGCAGGTTCTGCCTCTGCCTCTGAAATTGTAGCCGGAGCCTTAAAAGATCAAAAAAGAGCTATCTTAATTGGGGAGAAAACCTTTGGCAAAGGCTCTGTGCAAACCATAATACCCCTTTCTGATGGTTCAGCAATTAAATTAACCATTGCTTTATATTACACCCCTTCCGGACACTGTATCCAGGCTCAAGGTATAACTCCAGACTTAGAAATTCCTCTTCAAGTTACTCAAGTCAAAAAAGGACACATGTTCTTAAGAGAGCAGGACTTAAGCAAACATCTGGCTAATCCAGACAAAAATAAAAATAACAAGGAACAAGCAAAAGAAAATAAAAAAGTAAAAGAAATGCTTCAAAAAGACAATCAATTAAAAGTTGCTTTAGAACTAGTAAAAAAATTACCTCTTTTAAAAACAATAAACTATGGACAATAGAGATGACACCTTATAATGTATCTAAATAGGGTCAAGATGATAACTTTTTTACCTAAATTGAGCGATTTTAAACAAAAAATCACTCAATTTAGGTAAACTAACTTTAATCGCAAATCCCATCTAAATGGCTAAAAAAAAGAAAAATACTAATAATTCTTCAAAAAAAAGAAAATCAAATTCCTCTCCTACATCCCGAAAGCCTAAAACCAAAAAAAGAAAAAACATCAACAATAAAAGGCCTTTTTTAAAAGTTCAACTCACTCCCGTCCTAATAATATTGGCTACTATTGCTCTTATTTCTGTACTAGCTATTTTTTTTAGCATTCATCTTTTATCCCCAAAAACTTCTACTAAATATTCCTCAAACATCTCAAAACCACCTAAATCAAACCTCAAAAATATTCCTCAAAAATCTATTCAAAAGAAAAAATACTTTCAATACGAAGAAAAATTAGTTCCGACCAATAAATTAGAAATAAAAATCAACCAGATAGATGTTTTAATAACAAATGCTTTATATAAAAAAAATAAACAAACAGCTAAAATCATTTTACATCAATATAAGATAAAACAATTAAACAATATTACCTATTCAGAACAAACGATAACTTTATATACTCCATTTCCTCATAAATTTATCCAAAACTTGAAAGAACTATTAAAAAACTCTGCTCCTTTTGCTCATATCCAAAAAATTAACTCTAATACTTACTTTATATTTATTGATAGTATCTTAACTCACAAAATAACTTTGCAATCCCAAAAGATTACCCACCATCTCTTACCAAAAGCAAAGCTAGCGATAGTAATAGATGACATTGGAAGAAGCATTAAAAAGGCAAAACAATTGATAGAATTAAAACTAAATATTACTTTGTCCCTTTTGCCCTATGCCCCATATACAGGAAAAATTTGCCAATTAGCTAAAACTAAAAATACAGACGTAATGCTTCATTTGCCTATGGAACCTCTTGGCTATCCTCAAAAAGCCAATCCAGGTCCAGGAGCACTATTTGTCAACATGCCTAAACAGGACTTAATCTTAACTTTTTTGCAAGATTTAAACCTGGTACCCAATGCTATTGGAGTAAATAACCACATGGGATCAAAATTTACAGCTTTTAGACCAGGCATACAAATACTCTTTGAACAATTAAAAGCCAACAATCTATTTTTTTTAGATAGTCTTACTACCCCTAAAACTGTCACCAAGGCCTTAGCTAAAAAAATAAACCTACCCTACCTTAGAAGAGACATTTTTTTGGATAACGTTCACAATAAAAAAGCCATCTTATATCAACTTCACAAAGCAGAAGCTTTAGCTCTAAAAAAAGGTAAAGCTATAGCAATAGGGCATCCTTATCCAGAAACCATCGCTACCCTTTATTTTTGGAAAAATCATAGAAATAAAAACGTTGAAGTGGTAAAGATAAAAAAATTTATTGATAAACTATAATCCAATTTATGATAAACAGAGCGAAATTATAATTTAATAACCTGCTTATACACGCCCCAATAAGACTGCTCCATTTTATGAGGAGTAAAATTATTTACTTGCTGCAAGCCATTTTGCACTAAATGTTTATAGAGTCGCTTATCGTGAAGCAATTCTTCAATAGCTTTAAGTAGAGAATGAGGGTTATTACGTTCAAAAATCAAACCATCTTTTCTATCTCTTACTAATTCTAAGTTGGCCTTTAAATTTGAGGCAATAACAGGAACTCCAGCTGCCCAACCTTCTTTTATGGTGCCGCTACTTCCTTCTCCATCCCTAGAAGGCACAAGCAAAATATCCAACTCAGGCAAAATATTACAACTCTCGACAAATCCTTTAAAAACAACCTTTGAGGCCAAGTGTAAATCAAAAGTCAATTTTTTTAAAAAATTAGCTAATTTTCCTGCTCCTACAATCCACAATTCAAAATCAAAATCTGCTAATGCCAAACTTTTTAGTAAAAATTCATGTCCTTTTTGGGGCGTGAAAGCTCCAATAATGCCTAATCTAACTGGATTGTTCCAAGACTGCTTTGTTCTTGGGTTATAATTTTCTATTTTTATCGCACTGGGAATACAGGCAATCTTTTCCTTAGGGAGTCCTATTTCTAGAAATTTATTACAAATATCCTGACTTACTCCCACTACACGATCTGCCAATCTATATTTTTTTTTAGCCCATTTTTTTTGCACACTATAAGAAACCCGTCTGGTATGAATAAGCTTTAACTTAGGTCTAAATATTTTTAGCAAGGCCCCAAGACCAGCAGCTTTGGCTTCGTGAGTATGGATAATTATGGAATTATCAGTATAGAACTTCAAAAAAGATACAAGCTTAAAAGCACTTCTCAAAGAAAATTCAAAACTACTGGAAAGGGGAATAATTTTTATTTCTGGATAAATAGAAGTTACTTTTGTTAACAGAGGAGAGTTCGCAGGAGAAGCAAGAATAGGAATTAAGTCCTTTTTTTTTCGTTGCTGCTCTAGGAGATAAAAAACCTGTCTCTGTCCACCCCTCCACTCCCTTCCCAAGTCCAGATGTAAAACAACCAGCATTACTTAGAAGGCCTCGTCAATAAAAACCAAATCTTTAGTTTATTAAAAAGGCATTCCATAATCTTCTTGATCTTGCAGCAACAATTCTCGTATTCTACGGCTAATGGGACCAGGACGCACATCAAAAATGGGTTTATCGTTGTATCTTACTACACTCACAGCATCTATAGTAGTGCCTAACAAAATTACTTCTCTGGCCTCGTAAATATCTTCTTCTCTAATAGGACGAAATAAAAACGTAAATTCATTTTTTACCAACTCTAAAGCTCGCATTAAAGTAGTGCCTGTAAGAGCATTTCTTAATTCTGGGACAACAATTCTGCCTTCTTGATCTACAATTACTACGTTTTCTGTAGATCCTTCAGCCAAGAATCCATGCTGATCAAAACAAAAAGGATAATCATATCCTTTTAAAATAGCCTCTCTTTTCATTAAGACATTGGGAAGATAATCCACTGTTTTAATTTTCGCCAAATAATCTTGCTTGGCAGGAATACTACACTTAAAAGCAGTAACTCCTTTTTCCCAAAACTCTACTTTTTTGTAGGGATATTTTCGCACCACAATATACAGGCTAGAAACAGGACATTCTCGAATATCAGGGCTAAAACCACCAGGACCACGGCCTAAATACAAAGAAATTAGGCCATCTTTAACTTCAGCTGCCCGGCACACATCTAGTACAAGCTCATAAATCTTTTCCCAAGTACAAGGAGGGGTCAAATAAATGCTTTTAGCTGATCTTTTTAACCTTTCCAAGTGTTCTTTTAACAAATATACCTTTCTATTTTTAAACTTTATAGTTTCAAAAACCCCATCACCTCTATGCACCATATGGTCATCTATGGGAATAAGAAATAAACGAGGATCTTTGCAAATAAGTCCTATTCTATGCTCATAAAAAGCTAAAAAGTCTTTTTCTCCCGGCCTTGGCCTGGCCAGTAATTCCTGCACATACTTTTGTGCATCTACTACTAATCCCATATTTGCTCCTTATAACTTATCATCCCACCCCATGGCCCAATAAGCAATAAAAAATAACAAGATCCCACTGCAAAAACTAATTTAATTAGCTAAATAGAAACTTAAGGATAAAATTTTTTAATCATTTAAACTAGTTACAGCTTGAGACTGGAATCAAAAACGCCAATTTTGTTTTTTTGCAGTTGCATAACAAATTACTAAACCTAACGTGAATAAAGCAGATCTTCAAAAGCTTTCTCATAGAGTCTATTGTTTCCTGTAACCTTTCTCTCAAGTGGATCATAAAAAAAGATCTCTCTTTTGGTCATAAAATCTACAATCTCATAAATCTCTTTTTTAGTTCCTTCCGGCAAAACATAACCGTTAAACTCTAAAACTTTTTTAATTATATCTTTAAATATCTCTTGTTCTCTATCATCAAAATTCTTATCTATTAAATCAATTATCTCATTCTTTGTCAATTTCACAACGTAATTTAAATACTCTTGAGTGTTGTCGTAATACTCCACATTTCTCATACATCTTTGCACAAGAGGAATGCAACCACCAAGATACTCCCAAATAAGCTCTTTTTCTCTTATGCCTTTATATTCAAGATACTCAAAAATTGTCTCTTTATCTAAATGATCTATCTTTTTAAACTCACTTGTAACTTTTAGTTTAGCATCGTTATAGATTTGATCTATGAAAATCGTATTTGAAGAAAGAATTACTACATGAGCCAAATGCAATTCTTTTGTAAGCCTTACACAAAAATTTAAAAACTCTTTTAACAATTCTTTTTCTCCGTTATAATAAATATCTTCAAGCGTTTGGATCTCGTCTAACACTAAAATTTTAGTTTTATTTATTTTTTTAAATTTTTCTATTAGTTCATGAAACATATTTTTATCTCTGTTTTTAATCTGTTCTAAAATTTTTGCTTCAAGTTTAAATATCCCTATATCAAAACCTGCTTTTATTTCATTTGTAAAATCATCTTTCTCTACTTTTTCAAAAAAGGAGTTTATAAAGCTATCATAATTTCCTATCATCATACCTCTAAAATTTATATATTTAATCCAATATTTATCAAAAATTTTTAATCCTGAAGTTAATTCGTTTTCAATAATATATTCTATTAATGTGGTTTTGCCTGTACTCTTGGGACCATAAAGCCAAAGAATCTCCTCAGGATTTTTTTCAAATCTATTTTTTAGATACTCTATCTCTTTTTCTCGATTGACGAACTCTTTCCCTCTAAACTCTCTCAGTTGCATCATGATACTCCTTCTATATCCCACACCTCTACGAGCTCTAATACATTTACACCCAATTCAGCCCTAGACTATGGATCCTTCGGCCCTATCACCAATCACTAATCACCAATAACAAATCACCAATTACTAATTACCAACTTTCAATAAATCTTTAATAAGCAAATGCTCTGCAATCTGAACAGCATTTAAAGCTGCCCCCTTTCTAAGATTATCTGCCACTATCCACAAATTCAAACCATATTCTACAGTATCATCTTCTCTAATTCTACCCACAAAAGTATCATCCTCTCCAGCAGCATATATAGCTAAAGGATATATATTTTCTTTTGGATTATCTAATACCTGCACTCCTGGAGCCTGCGTTAAAATTGCTCTCGCTTCTTTGGCTGTAATTTTATTATAAAACTCTATATTTACAGATTCACTATGCCCATAAAATACAGGAACCCTTACTGCAGTAGCAGTAACTTTTATTTCTGGTGCATGCATAATTTTCTTGGTTTCGTTGACCATTTTTAATTCTTCTTTTGTATAATCGTTATCCAAAAATACATCTATATGAGGGAGACAATTAAAAGCTATTTGATGAGGGTAAACCTTGCATTCTACGTCTTTCATATTAAAAATCTGACGCACCTGATCTTCCAACTCTTTAATAGCTTTTTGTCCTGTTCCAGACACAGCCTGATAGGTAGAAACAACCACTCGTTTTATTTTGGCCACATCATGCAAAGGTTTTAAAACAACTACCATTTGAATTGTAGAACAATTGGGGTTGGCAATAATGCCCCTATGCCATTCTAAATCTTCTGGATTTACTTCTGGAACCACCAAAGGAACGTCTTCATCCATTCTCCAAGCACTGGAATTGTCCACCACGATACAACCACTTTGCACTGCAAGAGGCGCAAATTTTTTGGAAATACTTCCACCAGCAGAAAACAAAGCAAGATCCAATCCCTGAAAAGAATTTTCTGTTAATTCTTCCACTACTATTTCTGTATCCATAAAAGGAATTTTGGTCCCTTTAGATTTTGCAGAAGCAAAGGCTCGCACTTCTTTAGCAGGAAAATCTCTTTGCTCTAAAATTTTTAACATCTCTCTACCCACAGCTCCTGTAGCTCCTACCACTCCAACAACCGGATTAGTTTTCATTTTATCCCCCCTCTTGATTCTTTGTTGTTTCTAATTGAAAACAAACTACCAACCTAATACTTTTAAACAAGCATAAGATTTATTTAACGTATAAAAATGTACTCCTTTTACACCTTTTTCTCGCAATTCTAAAAATTGTTTTCGAGCGTGATCAATACCAACCTCTCTCACGCCTAAATCTCCTTTTTTTTCTTGAGCACATTTTAACCTGTCCATAAGTTCTTCTGGAATACTTGCCCCACATAATTGGACAATCTTTTGAAGTCCTTGAAAACTCATAATAGGCAAAATGCCAGGAATAATAGGTTTATTAATACCAAGTTTTTTACACTTTTGGACAAAATCAAAATATAATTGGTTATCAAAAAAAAGTTGGGTAATGACAAAATCTCCACCAGCATCTAACTTGAATTTTAAATATTTCAAATCTTCGTCTAAACTTTTAGCCTCAATATGTCCTTCAGGATAACCAGCTACACCTATAGAAAACTTATCATCATATTGATTTCTAATAAAAGTTATTAAATCAGAAGCATGTTTAAACTGAACCTTACTATAATCAAATTCTTTTTTTCCTTTAGGAGGATCACCCCGTAAAGCTAAAATATTATTTACGTCTATTTTAAGTAAGGCCTCTAAAAAATCAGAAATATTTCTTTCTGAGGCTTCTACACAAGTAAAATGGGCCATAGGTTCAAGCTGAAAATCTTTTTTTAAAATTTCTACAATTTTTAAAGTATAATCTCTAGTACTCCCCCCAGCTCCATAAGTCACAGACACAAACAAGGGATCAACTTGTTTCAACCTTTCTACTTCCTGAAAAAAAGAAGACCACTTACTTTGATCTTTGGGTGGGAAAAATTCTAAAGAAATAAAAAAATCTGTTTGTTGAATAAGCTCTTTAATCAAAAAAACTCTCCTTAAAAAACTACTTAATAATTTCAACCCAAAAAACTCTAACTAACGTATAGTATCGCCTATCTGGAAAATAGGCAAATACATGCTCACAACCAAACCTCCAACCACTACTCCCAAAAAGACTATCATCATAGGCTCTAACAAAGAAGTTAAACTCTCTACTGCTACGTCCACCTCATCATCATAAAAATCAGCTACTTTCTCTAACATAATATCTAAAGAACCTGTAGATTCACCTACAGAAATCATGTGAATAACCATAGGAGGAAATACCCCTGTTTCTTCTAATGGCTCTGCAATAGTATTACCTTCCGAAATACTGGCTTTTGCTCTTAACACCCCTTCTTCTATTACTTTATTGCCACTAGTTCTAGCTACAATATCCAAAGCCTCCAAAATAGGCACGCCACTTGCAGTCATAGTGCTAAAAGTACGACTAAACTTAGCTACAGCTACTTTTCTCAAAATATTTCCAAAAACCGGTAACTGCAAGAATAGGTTATCAAAAAATAATCTTCCTTTCTCTGTCTTATAAATTAATTTAAAACAAATTATTGCTAAAACAAATCCTCCAAATATGTAATGAATGTTATGCTGCACAAATCGACTCATGTTAATAGTAATTTGGGTCGGCAAAGGTAAGGCACTTCCCACACTAGCAAACATTTTTTCAAATGCAGGGATAACGTAAACCAATATAATACCAACCACAATAATAGCTACACTAACGACCACTGCAGGATAAATCATAGCACTCTTTACCCTGGCCTTTAATTTAGCTGCCTTTTCTATATATTCAGCTAATCTTAACAAAACCTTATCTAAAACACCTCCTGTTTCACCAGCTTGAACCATGTGCAAATATAAATTATTAAAAACATCTTTATGCTTAGATAAGGCTGAATACAAAGATGACCCTGCTTCCACATCATTTTTTACCTCATAAAGCTTTCTACGTAATTTATTATTCTCTGTTTGTTCACTCATTACTTTTAATGCTTCTAAAATAGGTACACCCGCATTGATCAAGGTAGCAAATTGCCTACTAAAAATAACCATGTCCCTGCTACTAACACCACCTTCAAGAAAAGTTCCCTCTAAGATATCTTTTGGCTTAGGCTTTACTTTTATATCTGTAAAACCTTTATTTTTAAGGATAGATACAGCAAGATCTAAATTAGGAGCATCTAATTCACCTTTAACTTTTTTCCCTAATCTATTTTTAGCTTTATATATAAAAATAGGCATAACTTATTCCTTTTTTATTTTTAGGATCATCATCGATCAATTTTACTTCCCATAACCAACACAAATTACTAAGTCCTCACCCCAAACCTGAAAACAAGCAGCCGATTTGCCAAAAGTCTCCCACTAACTAAACCCTACAACTATCTAACCTCTGTCTTAAAAGATAATTTGATATCCTCTAAAGGCTGAGGTTTTGCTAACAAAAATCCTTGAACATAATCACAGCCAAAACGTTTGAGCATTTCTAACTCTTGAGTCTTCTCCACTCCTTCAGCTATGGTTTTTAAACCAATTTTTTCGGCAAGATAAATAATAGATTCTACAATACTAGCATTTTTGGGTTGCATTAACATTTTTTTCACAAAAGACATATCTATTTTTAAAATATCTAAAGGCAAATTAGCCAAATAAGATAGCGACGAATAACCAGTACCAAAATCATCCACAGCAATAAATACTTTGGTTTTTTCTCTAAATCTATTTAAAATAGCAAGGGTAATGTTAACGTCTTGTACCAATAAACGCTCTGTTATTTCTAAGGTAAACAGGTGTCCATATTCAAGACAAAATTCAAACAACCTATCCATAAAATTAGTATCGTGAAAACTGGACGCAGAAATATTAAAAGATATCCTGATGTTTAACTTTTCTATTTCTTCTAAATTCAAAACCGTTTTAAAATATTTTAATGACCAATCCTGAAAATAGGTTATAAACCTTTTTTCCTCTAAAACATCAATAAAATCTCCAGGATAAATAATTTTACCCTCTTTTGTTTTTATTCTAACCAAAGCCTCATAACCTGCCAATTCTAAATTTGTGGCTTTAAAATATGGCTGATAGTGAAAAATAAAACCATTTTCTTCAATGGCTCGAGTTAAAATATTTTCAGCTAAAATTCTCTTTCTAGCCAAAACATCCATTTCTGCATCAAATATCTTATAAACCCCACTTCCTTCCTTTCTTGCTCTGGCAAGAGACAAAGATGCATTTTCGTATAACTGAGAAAAATCCTTAGCATCTGTAGGATATATAGCGGCTCCTGCATTAAAATCTAAAATTATTCTCTCTTCATCTATCAAAATAGGCTTGATTAGCACCCTCATGACCCGATCAATAATAGATACAACATAATCTCGCTTGGAAAGATCTCTAATAAACACAGCAAAACTATCGCCTGCTACCCTACAAATAATATCATAAGATTTAAAACTATTTTTCAATCGAACAGCAAGGATCTTTAAAATTTTATCTCCCACCTCAAAACCATAAGCTCTATTAATAGAAGTAAAATCATAAATATCAAAAATAAGTATACCACATAATCCAGGCCTATCTTTAACTGATTGTTCAGCTAAAGCCTTTATAACCTGCATCTGAAAGCCAACAAAATTATTTAAACCCGTTAATTGATCAAAATATTTGCTCTTATTAATCTCATCCTGCAAAGACCTTTCGTAAGTTATATCCTTTCCAAAAGCCACAAAATATTGTATTGTGCCATCTATTTTTATAGGTATTACTCTTTTTTGGCTATAAAATATATCTCCATTTTTCTTTTTATCTATAAATATACCGTGATATATCTTGCCACTTAAAATAGTTTGCCAAAATTCTTCATAAAATTTTTGATCGTGATAACCAGATTTAAGAATGCGAGGATTTTTGCCTAAAAGCTCTTGCTTGCTATAACCAGTTATTTCTTCTACAGATTTGTTAATGTAAATAATTTTACCATGTCTATCAGTTATTAAAACCCAATCCAGACTATTTTCCAAAGCTTCAAGAATAATAGCATGATTAATTTCTTCTTCAATATAATTAAAAACAAAGACCAAATCAGATTGAATTTCTTTAAAAAAATTAAATATATCAAAAGAATTATGTAAATTGGTAAATTCTTCATCTAAAAATGTGAAAACAAAAAAATAACTATTCCCTTGATTTTTGTTTAAAATAGGTAGAAAAATTTTTCTACAATCTTTTTTTTCTGAATCTAACTCAACTTTACAAACTAAAGAAAATACATCTCCTTTATTCAAAGATTCAATAATAGAATTATCAAATTCCTTATTTGCCAAATAAGTTTTATATAAATCTCTCAAATATCCATTTCCTGTGGATTTAAAATTAATAAGATGTATATCTTTTTCTTCTAGATTAAAATAATACAAAGATACACTGCGTAGATTTAAAAAATTTTGGATAAATTTACAAATTTTATTAAATACTACTTTTTTACTTTTAATAGATGTATTAAAAACTAAATCGTATAATTGTAATTTAAAATCAATGATTCTATTTTTGAATATTTTAACTTGATTTTTCATAGGCTACTTGATTTAAATTTAAGATTTTTGAGAAATACGTTTTTTTTGTAAAATCATCAAGATGCAGTTGTAAAAAATAAAAATTTATATTTTTTGTTAAAATTACTAGCTGTAACCAGCTTAAATTATTGAATTTTATATCAACCTAAATTTAGCTGCTAAAAAATTATTATAACTGCCAACAAACAAGTTATTTTTTGGGCCCTGCCCCTTTGCACCTAAAAACAAGTCATGAAACAAAAAAAATTAAATGGCTAAAATAATTACTTCCCAGATTAAGCGATTTTAAAATCGTTCAATCTGAGGTCAAAATCGTTTAGCCTAAATTTTTTAACTCTAAACAAACTCAACTCATAAATTTTTTGATCTCCTCAACATCCTTTGCAGCTTCAATGGCTTCACTTATTGCCTCAAGTAAATCTATATCTTTTATCTTTTTTATTTCTGGATAAATTTTTAGTCCCTGAACACCAAATTTTAATTTTAATCCAAGTTCTATGGCCTTTAACATCCCCTGATACATACCCTGCTGAATTCCTCTTTCCAGTCCTTGTTGAATTCCTCTTTCTAGTCCTTGCTGGATGCCCTGCTGGATACCTTCTTTGATGCCCTCTTGTTTTATAATTTCATAAGCTGCGCTCTCTATCATAATGTCTCTCCTCCTGTGAATTAATTGCAAGGGAATATCTTCTGATATAAGTCCCCCTAAAATGGCCATGCCTGTTAAAAGATCTGCCTTCTTCTCCCTGGACATACTGGAATTATATATCCGACTCTCCCCTTCCTCTAAATACTTGCTACCTCCTTTCGTCAAGGGCAAAAAAGAGAGCAAACATTCATTTCCTGAGGCCAAAATATCTTCTGCTGGAATATCATATAGCCTGATAAGATTAAATCTAAAATCCACTTCTTCATCTTGGTAATAATTTTTGGCCTGTCTGGACGGTGTAAGCAAAAAGACAAAGGTCTTTACTGGCAGTTTTTCCTGAAGTATATGTCTACATCTATACTCCAGAGTGCGCAGAGGAATGTGTTCTTTCCACGAGGATAAAAATTCTATTAAAACCAAAATCTCCTCTCCTTCAGACAGAATTGTCTTTAACACAAAATCAGAACGCCTAACAGATGTGGTCTCCTGAGGCCTTGTGTCAATTAGCAAAGCACTATCCACAGACAGATTACAAAAATAACGCAGAAATGGCTCCTTACAATGAGATAAAATAATTTTAGACGCTATGTCGTAATGCATAGAAATTCCTTTGCCTATTTTAAAATTTTAAAAGCGCGCTTTTAACCTAACGACCTACTCCCAGCTCAAACGATTTTTGGACTTAAAAATTGCTCAAAATAGGAATAATTATCGGTAGTTAGTCAAACATTTAAGTTCAAACGTCAAAATATGTTTCTGGATTAATTAAAAAAATTTCTTTTTTCAAGGGAATATATTAAGTATCTTTTATCATAATATACCGCTTTATCCCATCTCTTCCTCTTTCTATCAGTACTCATATCCCAAAAAGCCCTAAATTGGCAAACTTGTAAAACCCTTTGCTGTCATATCCGACATGTTGAATCTGTATCCCTCTACTCTACTCAAACGCCAAAAGTTTCTGAATTTATGCAGGTCAACTTGGCATTTCCTTAAAATAATATCAGGAAAAAATTGCTATTTTTTCAAAAAAATAATAAGTGTCTCCAATCTTAAATAGTTAAGGAGGAGATACTAATTATGATCCCTGAAAACCTACTTTATACCAAAAGTCACGAATGGGTAAAAATAGACCAGGAAACTGCAATAATAGGTATTACTCACTTTGCTCAAGAACAATTAGGAGATATAACTTTTATAGAGCTACCAGAAGTAGGCAGGACACTAGAGCAAGGAGAAGAAATAGGCAGCATTGAGTCTGTAAAAGCAGCCAGTGAGGTCTATTCACCTGTAAGCGGAGAAGTAATAGAAATAAATACCAGCTTGGAAGATGCTCCAGAGAAAATAAATGAAGATCCTTATGGAGAAGGATGGATTTGCAAAATAAAACTTTCTGCTCCACCTCAAAAACTTTTAACTCCTGAAGAATACGCCAAACTCATCCAAGAGCACGAATAAAAAAGGTAGGTAAATCATGCCTTACATCCCTTACACGCCAAAGCAAGTTCAAGACATGCTGGAGGTTATTGGGGTAAAAAGCATTAATGAATTATTTGATGTAATTCCCAAAGAATTAAAAAATTCTACTCTTAATATCCCTAGTGGCAAATCCGAATACGAGGTTCTTACGCACCTAAAAAACCTTGCTCAAAAAAATAGAACAGATCTTATTAGTTTTTTGGGAGCTGGCTTTTATGACCACTACATTCCTGCGCCCATAAAACATATTCTCCAGCGATCAGAATTTTACACTGCTTACACGCCTTATCAACCTGAAGCGTCTCAAGGCACATTGCAGGCTATTTTTGAATATCAAACAGCTATGGCCAGACTCATGGAAATGGATTTTGCCAATGCCTCGCTGTATGATGGAGGCACCGCCATTTATGAAGCCATGATGATGGCCGTTAGAATCACTAAACGAAAAAAAATCATTATTTCGGAAACAGTAAATCCCATCTATCGGCTTATGCTCCAATGTTATACCAAAAATTTACACCTAGAGCTTGTTACTATTCCTCATCAAAATGGAAAGACCAACTTAGAAGAGCTAAAAAAATCTATAGACCAACAAACAGCCTGTATTATTGTTCAAAACCCTAGTTTTTTTGGAGAACTACAGGATTACTCTCCACTTTTTTCTCTAGCCCAAAAACAAGGAGCTCTAAGTATTATTTCTGTATATGCTCTGCTTCAGTCTATATTAAAAACTCCAGGAGAAATGGGAGCTGATATTGCCGTAGCAGAGGGACAGTCCCTTGGCTTGCCCCTAAATTTTGGCGGTCCGTATTTGGGTATCTTAACCACCCGCAAAAAACATATCAGACAAATGCCAGGACGGGTAGTAGGAAAAACAACGGACAAACAAGGTCAAACAGGATTTGTACTTACCTTACAGGCCAGAGAACAACATATAAGGAGAGAAAAGGCCACTTCCAACATTTGTTCCAATCAGGCCTTATGCGCTTTTCAAGCTCTATTGTACATAGCCTTTTTAGGCCCAGAAGGACTAAAACGCACAGCCGAGCAATCTATTGAAAAAGCTCATTACGCAGCCCAAAAACTAACTTCTATACCAGGAGTAAAACTCTTAAACGATTATGCGTTTGCCAATGAATTTGCTCTAACACTTCCGGTCAATGCCTTTGAATTGGTCAACCATCTTACAGCTAGAGGATTCATTCCCGGGTTCCCTTTAGGGCGCTATTATCCAGGCCTGGAAAACTGTTTACTTTTGGCCTGTACTGAAAAAAGAACCTTTGAGGAAATCGGCATCCTTACAGAAATGATTAAAGCTTATTTAACGTATAGAAGATAAAATAGAGGAGTCGGCATGCAAACTATTTTTGCCAAATCTATACCAGGAAGACAGGGTATCTGGCCAGAACCAGCTCAAAAAGAAAGCCACCATTACTTACCTGAAAATTTTCTACGCTCTAAAAGACCCAACTTGCCTGAATTAAGCGAACTAGACGTAGTAAGACACTATACCCTTTTATCTCGCAAAAATTTTGGCGTAGATACCAATTTTTACCCTCTTGGTTCCTGCACTATGAAATATAATCCCAAAATCTTGGAAGAAATAGCCTCTTTACCAGGATTTACAGACCTTCATCCTCTTACTCCCCAACTCAAAACAGCAGGTTTATTCACCCAAGGAGCTTTAGAAGTGCTCTATGAAACAGAAAAGTTGCTCTGTGAAATAACAGGAATGGATGCTTTTACCCTCCAACCTCTGGCAGGAGCCCACGGAGAATTAACTGGAGTTATGCTTATTGCTGCTTATCACCAACACAAAGGAAACAAAAAAACCAAAATAATAGTTCCAGACTCTGCTCACGGCACAAATCCTGCCTCTGCAGCCATAGCAGGCTATAAAGTCATTAGCATAAAGTCCAAACAAGGTATAATTGACCCTGCAGCACTAAAAGAAGTATTGGATGACGAAGTAGCAGGCATTATGATGACCTGTCCCAATACTCTTGGGCTTTTTGAAACCCATTTACCAGAAATTGTAGAGCTAATTCATTCTGTGGATGGACTACTCTATTATGACGGAGCTAATTTAAACGCTATCTTAGGAAAAATGAAAGTAGGAGATGTAGGTTTTGACGTGGTTCATTTAAACCTGCACAAAACCTTTTCCACTCCCCATGGAGGCGGGGGACCAGGGGCAGGTCCTGTTGGAGTCAACAAGAAATTAGAGCCGTTTTTGCCCATATCCAGAGTAGTGAAACTAGAAGATGGTCAATTTTATCTAAAATATAATTACCCTCTCTCTATTGGTTACGTAGCTCCTTTTTATGGCAACTTTGGAGTGATCTTAAAAGCCTATGCTTATATCCTACGCTTAGGTAAAGAAGGTCTTAACCGTGTTTCGGATCATGCTGTGTTAGCTGCCAATTACGTCCGCAAAAAAATAGAAGATTATCTAGAAATACCCTACAATAAAATCTGTATGCACGAATTTGTAGCCTCTGCAGTAAAACAGGCCCAAAAAGGTGTCCGAGCCTTAGATATTGCAAAGGCCTTATTAGATAAGGGCCACCATGCTCCAACCATTTATTTTCCTTTAATTGTAAAAGAATGCCTTATGATAGAACCTACAGAAACCGAGAGTAAAGAGACATTAGATAAATTTATAAACGACTTAATAGAAATAATTCAAATAGCAGAAACCAATCCTGAATTACTTCATCAAGCTCCCCAAAACACCCCCATACAACGCCTTGATGAAGTAAAAGCAGCAAGAAATATGGAGTTAGTAGAGCCATGTACGATTTAATAATTATTGGAGGTGGGCCAGGTGGATATGCAGCAGCCATAAGTGCTGGTCAAGCTGGCCTAAAAACTGCTCTTATAGAAAAAAAATACCTTGGTGGGACATGTCTAAACGTAGGTTGTATACCTACTAAATTGTTATTAGGTTATACGGAACCAATTGAAAACATAAAACATCTAAAACGTCTAAGACTTGGAGATGGTCAATTTTCTCCTGATATAAAAAGCATTATAAAAAGAAAAAATAACATTATAAATGCTACCCAAAAAAGCATTGCCCAATCTCTAAAAAAATTAGGTGTAGAGGTATATACGGATAAAGCCTTTTTTATAAATCCACAAACAATAAAACTGGCCACAAGTAACAAAGAACTCTTATTTAAACATGCAATTATTGCCACTGGCAGCAAATCTACTGCTTTACCTGGCACATCATTTAACGGTCAGACCATACTATCTTCCACTGACATATTAAACCTTGAGACCATTCCCTCCTCACTGGCCATTATTGGAGCAGGAGCCATAGGTCTGGAGCTTGGACAATTTTTCTCCCGACTGGGCACCAGAATTATCCTTATAGAAGCTCTAAACCATCCCGCCCCCTTAGAAGATCAAGACATTGGACAAGAAATTCAAAAACACCTCAAAAAAGAAGGCTGGGAACTATATTTTCAGACCAGAGTGGAGCAAATTACTACCACCAACAATCAAGTCCACATTGATCTTGGTTTCAAAACCATTCAGGTCGAAAAGTGTTTATTGGCCATAGGACGATCTCCAAATACTCAAGAATTGAATTTAGAAAACTGCGAGATAAATTTAGATACTCGTTTTATTCCTGTAAACGAGTATCTTCAAGTAACAAAAAATATTTTTGCCATAGGTGACGTAAATGGCAAAATAATGCTAGCCCATGCAGCAGAAGATCAGGGCAGATATGTTGTAAAATTTATCACACAAAAAATAACTACTCCGTATTTTCCAAGAATTATTCCCTCCTGTATTTATGGCTTCCCAGAAGTTATGAGTGTGGGGAAAAAGGAAAAAGAACTTAAGGACTATCAAGTAACTAAAGCCTTATTAGCGGCCAATCCCATAGCCCAGGCCCATGGAGTAAGTTCTGGATTTGTAAAAGTAATCTGGCAGAATAATAAAGTAGTAGGCATCAGTGCTGTTGGTTATAAAGTCTCTCACTTAGTGACCTTGGCCACCATTATTGTCAGCCAAGGCTGGACAAAAGAAACAACCCACAACTACATATTTGCTCATCCCACTCTGGACGAAAGTTTAAAAGAAGCCCTTTTGGCCTAACTACAGATAATGAACAATATCTTTATAAACAAAACAGACCTTGTTTTAGCCTCAAAATCTCCTAGAAGGCAGGATTTATTGGCCAAACTGGGCTTACACTTCTACGTGCAGCCTAGTCAAATTAAAGAAAAAATTTCTCAAGACCTTACCCCAGAAAAATTAGTTCAAACCCTGGCCGAGCAAAAAGCGAGGAAGGTTAGCTCCTCTTTCCCTAATGCTGCTATTTTAGGAGCAGACACCATTGTAGTATTAAAAGGTTCTATTTTGGGCAAACCAAAAGATAAAAAACAAGCCTTTGATTATCTAAAAAAACTGCAGGGCCAAAGGCATTTAGTTTTTACAGGCGTATGTGTTCTTTTAAAAAAACAAATAAAAACTATTGCCGTAAAAACCGAAGTACATATAGCCCAATTTTCAGACGATGTCTTAAAAAAATATATCCAAACTACAGAACCACTGGATAAAGCAGGAGCCTATGCTATTCAAGGGATAGGAAGTTTTCTAATAGAAAAAATAAAGGGTTCTTATACCAATGTCATAGGCTTGCCACTTACAGAAACCACCCGTTTGCTTTTAGAAATGGACGTCATTGATTGGAGTTAAAAATTTATCCCTTAAATTACAACATACTTAATCAAACAATACAAAACACCACCACCCAAAAGCCCAGCCATATAGTCATCCGCCATTATGCCAAGGCCACCTGCAATCTTTTCCAATCTATTTATAGGCCAGGGTTTTAGAATATCAAAAAAACGAAATAAGACAAAACCTACAACTAATATCATCCAGGAATAAGGATGCACCCATAAAAAAGTCACTAATTGGCCACCCACCTCATCAATAATAATCCAGGAAGGATCGTGGACCTTCCATTCTCTTTCCACTTCAGAGCAAATAAACCAACCCAAAAAAAATAAAATCAAAGCCAACCCAAACTTGAATCCAAAACTTAAACCTGGAAAAAAATAAATAAAGATCACGGTCAAAAGAGAACCAAAAGTACCAGGAGCAAAGGGAATAAACCCCACAGGCCCCATACTGGCCAGATAACGATAAAATCGTTTAATTTTTTTTGCCATTTAAAATATACCTCCTAAAAAATGCCTTTTACAGCAAAAATAAACTAGCTTATTTCTGCTATTGCTAAACGAGCTATTATCTCCTATAATACTGTATTTAGGTATAAAATACAACACGTAAAGGATAGCAAAAAACTTTCAATAAGTGGTTTTGGACTCTAAATATTCTAAAGAAGACCTTCGAAAGGTTCTAAAGACTCTGGAGGTCAGGGAAAAGGCTCCTAGCAAAAGGCATTGACCTTAGTTTAGGCTATAGCCTTTAGCCTAATACAAATCCAGAATCACCATCTATAACTTACAACTAGCCTATAAACAGGAGTTAGAGATGTTAATAAAGGAATTTAGAAGAGTGGATTTTATAAATAGAGAAAAAGAGATAGAATTTTTTCTAAACTACTTTAAACAAGAACCAGAAAGAGTGCTCTGGGTATATGGCCCAAAGAGCACTGGCAAAACCACTCTAGTAGAATATATAATAGAAAATTATTTATCAAAAGACAAAAGTTACAACATAAAGTATATAAACTTTAGAGGATTATTGATTAGTAGTTTTGATAACTTTGTAGAGAGTTTTTTAGAAGAAAAAGATGAAGAAATTCAAACAGAATTAAATAGAAATTACAATATGTTAGGATTATTTAAATTGGAAGCAAAAACCTTAAAAAAAATAAAAGAACATAAAAAAAATCTCTTTAATTATTTACTAGAAGAATTTAGAAAAGACAAAAGAAAAAATATATTTATAATAGACGAAATACAAATTTTACAGGATATTTACATCAACGAGAACAAATTTTTACTAAACGAATTTTTAAATTTTTGCGTAAGACTCACCAAAGAGACTCATTTATCCCACGTATTAATACTTACATCAAATACAATATTTTTAAATGAAATATATAATAGTTCAAAAATGAAAAAAACAAGTAGATTTAAACTAATAAACCATTTAGGAAAAGAGGATATAAAAGAGTGGTTAATTAAAAAAAATTTAGGATTTAATCTTGAGGAGATAGAGCTTATTTACGATTATTTCGGTGGATGTGTAAGTGATATAAAAAAACTTTTAGAAGAATACAAAGAGTATAGTTCTCTAAAAGAATATCTTGATGCTATGGCAGAAATTGCTAAAAATGAAATTATTTTTGAAAAAAATAACAATTTAACAAATCAAGAGTTTGAATTATTTTTAGAGATAGCTCAAGTAATACTTAAAAGAGGAAATTTTATTTTTGATGAAACTAATGAAGAGAAAAGAAGAAAATTAAAGAAGGTTATTAATAGATTCTGTGATGTTGAGATACTATTTTTTGATCCAGTAAAAAATACAGTTACAGCCAATAGTAAAATATACATTAAGGCGTTTGAGAAGATTTTGTAATTGAAAAGAGGTGATTAGTAATTTGTTAGACTTTATTGCAAAAATTAGACGTTTAAAATCAAACTAAATTTAGAGATAATTCTATTTTTTTAGATATAACTAGCTCAAAAATTACGTTTTTGATTAAATCGTCAAATCAAATTGTAACCAGCTTGGATTATTGAAAAAATTTTTTCTTTAAAATAATTCTTCTAATTGGATTTTTAATAAAAAAACAAAATATTCGAAAAAGCAACAAAACATTTATAAAACTAGCAATTCCTTTATCCTGCGTTTTACTTCTTCTACAGCCTTTAATACTTCTGGAGTAAATTCTTGACTAAATTCTTTAATATTTTCTACTTCTATTAAAAAAATCCTTATTTCCTCTGGCATCCTCTCTGGATAAAGTTCGTCACCCAGTTTCAAAGTACTGCCAATATGCATGGCGTGGGAATTAATAAGACTAGAAGAAGTAAAAATATCTTTCACACTCACTTCCAAAATCTCTCCCACATTTTTTCCCAACATACAAGCATCAACAATAATAGCCCGTTTATAATCCAAAACCTTGTCCAAAAGCTCAAATCCCACCGTATGCAAGATTTCAAAATGAGCAGGTAAACCCAATCGTTCCAAGTCTTCCACAACCACAATACCTGCCCTATCGTCTGCTAAAAAAGGATTTCCAAGCCCTATAACCACTGTATCCATTTTTACCTTTCCCTAAATTGTGACTCCGTAAGACCTTGTTTTTACCATCTGGCAGTAAATCTATCATTACTCAAAATTGTTAAGTACAACCAACTAAACATAAAACCAAATCATTATCAACTTAAATGAGACCTAAAAATTAAAAGCCAGGCCTAGGCCTGGCTTTTAAAGCATAACATTACTCTATTCCTAAAAATTTCGCATGGTTTTATACAACTTGCCCTCACTATCGTAAATCTCCATCTCTAGTGGGAATTTACCAGTAACAGTATGAGTAGCACAAGCAAGACAAAGATCATAAGGTCTAAAAGCCATCTCCACATAGTTTAAAATCCCTTCAGAAACCTTACCATCTTTAATAAAGTGCTTGGCTGCATTCTTTATAGCTAGGTTAATAGGTCCATTGTTATGAGTAGTGGCTACAATCAAATTAGCATTAGTAACAATACCCTTTTCATCAGTCACATAATGATGAATAAGAGTTCCCCTAGGAGCCTCAATAATACCCACTCCTTCTCCCACAACACTAGTTGGCTTATTCCAATTATCTGTGCCTGTAATGTCAGGATCGTTAATAAGCTCCTTCATCCTTTCAGCCGCACTGAGTAATTCTATGGCTCTGGCCCAATGATAAGCCAATACAAAGTGTACTGGTCGAGAACCAAATGTATTATGAAATTTTTCATAATGCTTTTGAGCCTCAGGAGTATCCATACCCTTAGCCACATTAAGTCTTGGTAAAGGTCCCACGGCGTAGAGATTAGTGCCTTTTCCTTCTTTAATGCCATCCCAATTCCCCAGTTTCTTTTGATAAGGGACTTTTAAATAGGACCAGGGAATTGTCCGCTCTGAAATAAAATCTAAATATTCTTTACCTCTAAAAGTGCCTATTTCATTGCCCTCTGTATCAATAACTTTTTGCAAACCATCATAATAAGCAATACGCCCCTGTTCGTCCACACTTCCCATATAATTGACCACAACTTTATACATATCTCCAGTAACCAACTTCATATATCCTTCGTTCTTCAAGACCACATCTTCAAAAATTTGCAAGGTCAAATGGCCTAATTCTATTAACTCGTCAATCCAATCTGCTACCATTTTACGCTCGTCTTCGCTCAGAGTTTTAGACCAACCACCAGGTAAAGCAGCAACAGGATGATTGGGTTTACCACCCAACAATTCAAATATTTTTACAGCCAATCTCCTTTTGTTTAAAACCAATTTTCCTGTTTCAGCCCCTACAGCCTCGATCAAACCCACAACATTTCGTTTGGCAGGATCAGCCTCAGGCCCAACAACAAAATCAGGAAAACCAAGGGCATATAAAATAACAGCGTGGTCTTCTATATAATGAGACATATAGTATAATTCTCTTAATTTTCTAGCAGTAGGTGTAGGCTCTACGCCAAAAATCTCATCCATAGCCTTCATAGATGCAGTAAAATGCACGCCCCTACATACTCCACACACAGTAGAAACCGAACGAGGCACTTCTTCCATCGGCATACCCTGTAAAAACTTTTCATAACCACGAAATTCAACCACCTGAAAGAAGGCATCAGCCACATTGCCATTATCATCTAAGAAAATGGCAATCTTTCCATGGCCTTCTAGTCTGGTTATTGGATTTATTTCTATTTTTTTCACTGTTTATTCCTCCCTATTACTTCATTCTTTTTACTATTCATCCAAAACTGGTCACTAACTCTTTTTGTACTTGAGGGCCTTTCGTTTCTTTTCCACTAAAGAAGCTGGATAAGAATATCTATAGTAAAACTTAGCCAGCACAGGATATTTTTGCATAAGTTCCTCTACAGCTTCTTCACTACCCAAAATAGAGCCAATAACACTCATGGCCTTGGCCCCATAATCGGTAACTCCAGGGAGAGGACCACCACAACCTCTGCAAGGAATACCTACTTTTAAACAGGAAGCTCCACAATCACCTTGAGTAAAAGGACCAAAACAAATAAGCCCCTGCTGTAAAAGACATTTATCTGGATCAGCAGCTTTTTCACTAGTTCTATAGACCTTATCTACAAACAGTCTATCTTTCCCTTTGTTGCGTGGATTTCTTGCACACACATCACACACAGCTTTTCCTGAAGTAATCCAGGAACCTTTAGGTGGTAACTTGCCTTCTATAATGGCCTGTACTGCAGCAGCAACAAAATCTGGATGTGGAGGACAACCACCCATAAAATAATCCACTTCCACAATTTCATCTATGGTTCTCACATCATCTAAAAATTTGGGTAAAGTAAGATTATACTTTCCATCTAATAAATATTCTGGCTGAGGCAAAACCCCATCTGGATTTTCTGTACTAAAGGTATCAATATACCCTTGGTTTAAGAGCTCTTCAGCAGAGTGCAAATTACTCATGCCAGCAATACTACCCATTGTAGCGCAAATACCAAAAGCAATTAAGATTTTACACTTAGCACGCATTACTTTGGTCATATGTTCCTGTTCACTAAGTCTAACCATACCATCAATAAAACCAACATCTATAGACTGATCAGGCATGGCTTCCAGATCTTTATACTTCACATCTGCTACAGTGGGAGCCCAAAAAACTACTTCTAAATGTCTAAGAGCATCTACCAGCTTATCTCCCATATCCACCAAAGCCATTTCACAGCCAGCACATCCGCCAGCCAAAAGCACTGCTATTTTAATTTTATCTGCCATATTTATTTACCTCCCTTAAGAGGATTAGGACCTAATTTTTTAATAGTCTCTGTAAATTCTGTCACTACTTCAGCAAATCTATATCCTTCAGCGCCTGAAATCCATTCCCATCTAAATCTTTCAGGCTCTATACCTAATTCTTTGACCATTTCCTCTACCTGCCTTAACCTTCTAGCTGCTTTGTAGTTACCTTCTTTATAATGACAATCCCCAAAGTGACATCCGCCTACCAGCACGCCATCTGCGCCATTGGCTAAAGCATTAATGATAAACTCCGGCTCCACAGCTCCTGAGCAGGGTACGCGAATGAGTTTGATAGTGGGTGGATATTTACATCTTAGATTGCCGGCCAGATCTGCCCCGGCATAAGTACACCACTGACAGGCAAAGCCTACTATATTGGGTCTAAATTCCATATCTTGT
>JAUZRP010000020.1 GCA_030950395.1 Desulfonauticus sp.
TAAGCACAAGGAGATACCGTCGTGTAGGCGTTGTCATCCGAATAGTCATAAGCGAGGCAGGAAGGCAGACGTGTCCAAATGTTCATCCTGTCATGGCAAGGCTCACAACGTGATCCCCTAGCCAAAAAACATAATAAAAAAGAAATTAGTTGATGTGGAGGGGGTGAGATTAATGTGAATTTTTTAAATAAAAAATATCTGAATAATAAAAAAGTTGCAAAAAACAAAAAAATGATTATAAAAATAATAAAAAGGTGTTTTAATTTGTTGATTATTATTAAGTAAAAGGAGGGGGGTAATATGAAAAATTTATTAAAATACCTAATTTTATGTCAAATTTTTGTGTTTTTAGGTTGGGGGGGGCAGGCTTTGGCCGTAGTAACAGGACAATGTTCCAACTGCCATACCATGCATAATAGTCAAGGGGCTAATTCTGTAGTAAGTACTAGTAATGGTGACACGGTTGCTCAAGGTGCTCTTTTAAATACTGATTGTTTAGGCTGTCACTCTACTTCTGGTTCAGAACCGTATGTTGACGGAACTCCTTTTGTAAAAGGCAATGGTTTTTCAGATACTAAGTGTTTAGCAGGTGGTTTTTTTACGGATGATGATGATCCGAACCATGGTGGTAAGAGTCATTCTCTAGGAAGTACAGTTACTCCTGCAGGGTATGATGGAACTTGGTATGATAGTAGTAGTGGTTTGAGCTGTGCTGGGAAGAGTGGTTGTCATGGTTTTGAGAGTGCCACTGATCCTACCACTGCTATAAAAGGTGGGCATCACGGAGATAATCCTAAGCTTGGTTATAGAATGTTAGTAGTTGGAGATAGGCCTGTGGCAGGTAAAGGGGCCAGTGATTATGAATATTCTTTAATTAGTACGGGAAGTGGAGACCATAATGTATATTCGGCAGGAAGTATTAATGATAAGGCTACAATAAGCGAACTGTGTGGTAAGTGCCATGGAAATTTTCACAAAGAGTCTGGAATAAAGGCTAATGATGCCTGGATAAGACACCCCTCAGATGTTGCTATCCCAAATGGTTGGGATATAGCTACTAAGACGTTAGAAGCTTCAGATTATATTAATAATCCTGTAGGTTATGAGGATGTTGCTGATGAATCTGGTACTAGATATGTAACCTGTTTATCCTGTCATAGGGCGCATGGTACAGGACATGCCGATTTGTTGCGTTGGGATTATTCTACGCAAGTGGCAGGTAGTTCTACTACATATGGTTGTCTTGGCTGCCATAATAAGCAACGCGCTCAGGAATAATTAGATAGATTGAGGTGAAGTGTTTGTCTGGCTAAGTTAATTAGACAAAAAAGAAAAAGGAGAGACCGATTTTAGGTCTCTCCTTTTTTTATGTTTGATGTTAAACTAGGCTTTAGAAAAGATTTGGGTGAGTCTCAAGTTTTTGAAAATGGATAAATTGAGCAAAAAAAAGAGTAGGTCAATATGCGTTTTTTTAGCCCAAAAATGATAACAGAGAGTTCTTTATATTGGATTATAGGTATTATTATCGGTATAGGAGTTATTTTGGGTGTTGCCCCGAGACGTCTTGGGGCTCAAGAAAACCTGATTGACAGCATAAATGCTTCTATCAATAGTTCTAGCCAGGTAAAATTTAGCAAAAAATTGGTATGCGTGAAAATTATTAGGTCTTATAATGGTCTTAATTTACGTCAACCTTCTAGAGTATTTTGCGATACTCTAAGAAAAGAGATCTATATTTTGGATGCAGGCAGACATAGAATACTAGTGTATTCACAAGATTTTTACCCCTTATTAAGTATTAGTAAATTGGACGGTCTAAGCTGTCCTTTGGGCCTAACTATGGATAAAAAAGGCTATTTGTTTGTGCTTCAGGGGCGGGATTCAAGAGTTCCAAAGCCAAGGATTTCTGTTTTTGATCCCATTTTGAGATGGAAAAAAGCCATTTATTTTACTGGGTTTGATGGAAGTAAAAAGTTTTATCCTAAACATATTGCAATTGGTGAGAAAGGTAATTTTTATGTGGCCGGATCGGGTATTTATGGTGTGTTGGTGTTACACAGAGATGGTAGTTTTTCTCATTTTTTAAGTCCAATAGATAGATTAGCAGAGGGAGAAGAACATAAAGTTAGTATTTGTGATGTTACTGTAGATCAACAAGGCAGAATTTATCTATTAAGCGAGAATATGGGGAGAATTTATGTATATGATAAAAATGAAAAGTTTTTGTTTAAATTTGGCCAAAAAGGAGGAGGTACTGGCAAATTGAGTCGCCCTAGAGGTTTGGCTGTAGATGATAAAAATAAAATAATTTATGTAGTAGATTATATGAGACATGTGGTCAATTTGTATTCTCTGGATGGTCATTTTTTACTGGAATTTGGGGGATTTGGTTGGGAAAAAGGCTGGTTTCAATATCCTTCTGATGTAGCAGTAGATGCTAATGGAGATGTGTTGGTTGCAGATACTTTTAATAATAGAGTGCAGGTTTTCAGGTTACAATAAAAATATTCTTGAAAAGTTTTTAGGAGAGAATTTATGTGGTTGGTAAGAAAAAAAATTATTCTGTTTATGTGGACAATCTGTGTGTTGAACTGCACAGGGTGTCTTGAGTTTCCTGTCCAAAATTTTCAAGCCAATAGGGGCGGAGTGGTTTTTATGTATATTTCTTGTCAACCTAAATTAAACCTGGATGTAAGTTTTGAGATTTCTGCTTTAAGTTTTATGAACTCTAGGGGAGAGTGGATTAAGATTTCTTTAAATAAGGTAGTAGATTCTAAGCAATTACGCAATAAGCAATTTAAATTGGCAGAGATCTCCCTCCCTCCGGGGCGATATCATAAGCTGAAGTTGGAGGTTAAAAGAGCTAAGAAAACACGGAAAAATAAAACTTATTCTCTGGCTTTAGCTAATCCTAGTGGTGAATACGAGTTATCTTTTGATCTGGATATTTTGCCCCAGAGTAGTAATGTGTTTTTTTTAGATTGGTATCCTGAGGCTTCTGTTGTCCATAAATACTTATTTAAGCCTAAGTTTAATATTTGTAACTCAAGTAATGGATTAAAAAATCTTTTGCTTTATGTTACCTGTAGTGCGTCCAATTCTGTTTTGGTTATAAATAGACAAGAGGATAAAGTAGTAGATGTGATTGGTGTTGGGAATGCACCTAAAGGGATTGTGGCCAATCCTGATGGTCGGAAAGTGTATGTGGCTAATTTTGACTCAAAAGATATTTCTGTCCTTGATCCCACTTTGAATAAAGTGATTACTACGATTAGTAATTTTGATTATAGTCCCTTAGATTTGGCATTGTCTAAAGATGGACGTTGGTTGTATGCTACTAATCCAGAAGCAAATTGTATTTCAGTTATTGATCTTGGAGCAAATGTTTTTTGCCAATCAATACATGTGGGCAACGATCCTGGAGCTATTGCTTATGATCCGTTGCGACAAAAGCTTTATGTGCTCAATAGAGGAGATAATTCTATCTCAGTTGTTGACGCGTCTTCCTTTCAGTTGGAAACCACAATAATGGTAGGTCTAAAACCAATGGATTTGAATATATTTGAAGATAAACTTTATATTACTAGTCCTGATACTAATAATATTTTTGTTGTAGACCTTACTAGTTATACAGTAGAAAAAATTATTTATGGTCTAGCGCAGCCTACAGGCATTATTGGAGGATTGTTTGGGAATATGTATTTGTCTCTTGAAGCTACAAATGAGGTGGCTTTTTGGGATCCAGGTATGGGAATAACCCTTCGAAATATCTCAGTAGGGAGTAGCCCAGAAAAATTGGCCCTGGATAGCTCAAGAAGGAAACTTTATGTGCTGAATAGAAACTCAGAAGATATATCTGTGATAGATTTAAACCAGGAAACAGTGAAAACCTCTATTCAAATTGGAAAGGACCCTTATGATTTGGTTATTCTTAATTGATTATCCCATTAGGAGGTAGAACAAAGACATTATGGTTAAAAATTATTCGAACAAGATTTAGCATTTAACAATAATTTTAGGTTAGAGAGTGAAGTGCTAAACTATATTTAAAATTTTTGTTTGCTAACGTTAAAGTGATTATAAAGTAATTAAAATTGTTTGCAGTTTTTTCTCTAATCTTAAATTTTTAGAATGGGTTAGTTACACTGTACAAATGGAAAAGTTTGTTCAAAAAGTAAGTTTTAAATTGTTGCAACTTGGTTACAAGAGTATTCAATTTTTATTTTATTTAAATATTTTTATTGTTTTTTTTATTATCTCTAGGGGCATATCTTATGCCAAAGATAGTATTAAATCTTCAGCTCAATTGTCTTATAACCTTACAGAAACAAAAGCAGGTGGTAAAAAAGAATCTTCCCAACAAGTTATTCAACGCTATAACTTAGGTTTAATTAAAAGCATTACCCCTAAACTTACTTTTTTTAGTGACCTGTCAGTTTTTGTAAAAGAGGAAAATGACGAGAAGAGCACCTTTGTATCTCCTAACTTAAGATTAAACGTAAATAATGAATATTTTGATGGATCCACTGGGTATCGTTTAACAGAAAAAGAAATTGAAATTTTTGGGATAAAGCCAAATAAAGACCGTTATACAAATGAATTTTGGAATATGAAATTAACCACAAAAATAAAAAAATATCCCAAATTAAAATTAAATTATAGTGAAGCAAAGTCTTATGATCACCTGGACGAACATCAAACCAATAATAAAAGAAAAGAATTCTCTCTAGATTTAGATTATGGGTGGAGTTTTTTAAATTTTAATTACGGTTATAGAAAAGATATAGTGAACAATTATGTTACAGAAAGTAAACAAATGACAGATACAAATAAAGGAGGTATAGCTTTTCATAAGACTTTTAAAAACAAACAAATTACAACCTCTGGTAGTTATGTTTTTACTCATACTAAGATCAAAACCACCACTCAGGGCGAGGACGTTTCAGTTGAAGAAATGCAGCGCTCATATGGTGGGCTTTATGAAAAAGACACTACTCCAGATACAGGGAGTTTGAATACGTATTCTTCCTTAGTGGATGGAAATAAGGTGACGAGTACTGGGATTGATATTGGGGGAGGTAGTGCTGGTACTTATCAAAATATTGGGTTGGACTTAAATTCTCCTATAGAAATTGAACAAATACGTGTGTATGTGAGCAGCAGCTCTTCCTTTGATGCTGGGAGTTTTAATTGGTCTGTTTATTACAGCAATGACAATTTAAACTGGACTTTGATAATTAATACTGCTGATTTTACCTATGATCCTGATAAAAATATGTTTGAGATTTCCTTTACTAAAACTAAGGCCAGATATTTCAAAGTGGTAGATATAAACAATGATATAATACCTGGCATATACGTTACAGAAATAGAGGCTTATTCTAAAACTGTATATCCTGCATTTTCTACAACTATAGAGGAGACTCTTTCTCAAAAAATTCAGTTTAGTTTAGGGTATAAACTAACTGATTGGTGTAGACTCCATTATAGTTTTTTGCAAAATCAAAAACAAACAAAACCCGATGGAAAAAGGAACTCTTCACAAAGCCATTTTTTTACCGCCAGAGTAAAAAAAGACATTAACAAGCACCTTTTATCTTGGGCAGAATACAGGAGAAGTTGGAAGATAGAAACTGATATCCCAGATATAGTTACAGATACTTACTTAGTCCATTTTCGCTTTATTCCTATTAAACAGTTAGCATCAGATTTGTCTCTAAAGTATTCAGAGTTAAAAGAAGATTATAAACTTAATTCTAGGACTACTACGGTTTTATTGAAAACCCAAGCAAATATTAGAGAGGGGATAGATCTAAATGTTTCTGGTAAAGTGACGCATTTGGATAAAATGGAAAATGAATCAGTTACTGATACTCAATTTATTGATTCTACTTTATGGGTTAAGCTTACGCGTACCTTGACTTCAGAATTTACTTATAATCGTCAGTGGACAATTACTCGGAGCTCTACATCCAAAACTAAGGGAGATACTTCTTCTACCATGATAACTTTATATTGGAGACCATCAGGAGAATTTAATTTAAGAGCAACCTATGGGATAAATAGAGATGAATTGAAAGGTACTCAGACTACTCAGCAAAAGTATAGTTTGAATTGGTTTATTAGTAAAAAGGTGCAAACAAACATGAATTACTCCATAGATAAAGGAGATAGTCTGAGATATAAATATAGTTTTAATTTATCTTGGAACCTGAGCCGTACTTTTAGTTTGAGTTGTAGTTATGATTGGACTCGTATAGAAGCAGAAGAGGTGGCAGAGATTCAATCTCTTAATACGGTTCTTTCTGCAAGGTTTTAGGCGTATTTTTGACTTTGATTTTCTGAAATTTTTCCACCAGGAGACATTTTTTGATTTTGGAAAATTAAAAATTTAAAAAATTACTTTAAAAATTTTTTAAATTATGTTTTAATGTATCTAAAAGCTAATTTGGAGTTTAATGGTTTTGATTTCAGGTTGTCTTTTAGAAATTGAAAAAAATTAGGGGGGAAAAGCCAAAATGTGTTTTAGGGGATTGGGTCATAAGAAATTTGTTTATACTCTATATGGTCTAGGAATATTTTTCTGTGTGTGTTTGTTTAATGGATGTGCGGCTCGTCCTCTTAGTTATGTCCATCCCACAGCTGATTTGAGTTATATAAAGAATGTGGCCATCGTGCCCCCAAAAAATTTAACCAAAGAAAAAGGGGTTTCCTATAGGGTGATGGATATGATTGCTGCTGAGATTTTGCGGCGAGGAGTGTTTAATGTGATGGAATTTGGCGAAGTAATTAAGGTACTTAGAGAAGAGGGGTTTAATGAAAAGGATGGGATTTTTAGTAAAAAAATGGCCGAAAGAGCAGGAAAAAGATTACACGTGCAGGCATTTATTGTAGGATCTGTGGGTGTATATGGAATGGTAGCTAATAGTAGAGACCCTTATCCCGAAGTAGCCCTTAGTTTGCGACTTATTGATGCAAGGTCATATAGTATTTTGTGGGAATCTACATATAGTGTTAAAGGTGGAACGATTTTGGACAGACTTTTTGGTATAGGTAAAAAAACACCAGAAGAGCTGTGTAGAGAGGCCCTTTCTGAAATGTTTGATACTTTATTTGATGCGTTATCTTAGGTGCTATGCAAAAAAGACGGGATTGGACTAAACTATTCTGGTTCGTGTGGGGGATGATTTTATGTCTGGGGGCGATTAATACCCTTGGGCGTGAGTTGGAAGTTAAGATAAAACGTGTAGCCGTAATTCATTTTTCTAGTTTTGAAACTGCCAGGTTTTCTTTGAATATAATTGCTTTGATTAAAGATAGCCTAACTAGCCATGGCTTTGAGGTGATCCCTCAAGAACAGGTGGATAATTTTCTCATTCGATACAGGATTAGAAGAGAAAAATTTTTAGACAAAGCAGTTATCAGGAAAATGGGGGTGGAGCTCAAAATTGATGCCCTGGTGATAGCTTCAGAGATGTTAGTAAAGGGGGATAATCCTCAAGTTTTTATGGATGCTCAAATGATAGACTGTAGAGATGCATCTGTTATTTGGGCTGGGTCTCTTTCTCGGTCAGGAGATGATTTTGTATCTGTGTTGGGATTGGGTAAAATCACTTCTTTGGAAGAATTGACCAAAATTGTATGTAAAAAGTTGTTTCAGAAATTACCCCATCGGATTAAATTAGAAAATAATTCTCTTAATCCCTTTGAAATAATTTTTGCCAAATTTTATCCTCCTGTGGTTAGAGGAAATGAATTGGTGCGTGTGGTTGTGAAACTGAATCAAATAAATGCAAAATTACAACAGGTAAAAGCATTTGTTAAACAAAGAGAAGTTGATCTTGAGTCAAAGGATGGTCTTTTATATACAGGATTTTTTAGAGCTCCTTCTAAAGAAGGCCTTTATTATCTAAAAATTTACTTAATAGATAGTAGAAACAAAATTTACTCTGTATCTCAGATAGCGAGTTTAAGGGTAGATAATACTTCACCAAAAATAACCCTTATGGTTCGGGACCAATATTTTTCTCCCAATAATGACAATATTAAAGATAGCTTAGTGGTTATCCCTGAAATTGATAAAGAATTTGATCTGCGAGATTGGAAATTTGAAATATTAAATAGTAATGCAACTGTGGTTCGGAGTGCAGAAGATTTTGGAGATTTGCCAGATGGTTTTATCTGGAGAGGGGAAAATAACAGGTTGAAGTCGGTTCCTGAAGGTATTTATTATTGCAGACTAATTGTAACAGATAAAGCTGGTAACATCGCTGTTACTCCTGAGAAAAAAATTGTCTTAGATTTGAGTCCCCCAGAAATTGCTGTTTTTCTTAAACAACAGAGTAAAAATAGCTTGCAGTTAGCAGTGAAAGAAAAAGATATTAGTCCCATCTCTGAATGGAATATAACAATAAAAGATAATAAAGATGCAACTGTTTGTAAATTTTGGGGAGAAAAAAAGCCACCTCACATTTTGATTTGTAAATTTAAAAAAAAAATCCTACGACCTCTTTTTTTTACTCCATAGAAGCTGAAGATGCAGCTGGAAATTATTTGCAATTAAAAAGACAGCCTTTATCCCCTCTGAAGAATAAAGTTGAGGCTAAACCTAAGAAGAAAAAAACAAAAAATTGGATCGAGGATTTTTAGTGAAATGAAAAAGTTAGCTTAAAAGCCCCGTGTTGGTAAAAAAATAAAAATTTGTTTAATATAACATATCTTTTTGTACTGTTGCAGGGTATTTTTGAGTTGAGAGAAGCTGTTAACAGGAGGGGGAAAATGTTATCTGGATGGTGGATTGTCTTAATAATTATTTTTTGTCCTCTTAATATTTTGGCTGCCCAACCCCTGGCTGCCAGTGAGTGTATAGGGTGTCACAAGGATATTTATAAAAAGATATGTGCAAAAGCCTATGTTCACCCACCCTTTAAAAGAGGGCAATGCCAGAAATGTCATCTCCAGGACGGAGATAAAGTTTATCGAACTCAAACTTACCAGTTAGAACATGTTTATATTACGGACACTATTGATCCGAAGGCCATTTACAACATGGAAGCCGTGTTTGTCGATATAAAGGGACACGAGCTTAGCAAGGTATTAAAAAAAATTGTGCCTAAAGATCTACCAAATTTTGTCCAAAAAGATGACACGCCTGCCAGAATATTTAATATTCAGGTAGGTCCTATTAAAACAGGAATTTTTAGGGAAGCTATAATAACTTGGCAAACCAATAGACCTGCCACTTCCTTTGTGGAATTTGGTTTGGTTGGTAGTAAAAACAAAAAATACAAAAAAAATGATAACTTAGTGGAATTACATAAGATAACTCTATCTGGTTTGGAAAAAGATCAAAAATATTTTTTTAGAGTTGCCTCAGTAGATATTTTTGGTCATAGATCTACTTCAGAGCCGTTATTCTTTTATACGCAGCTAGATAATCAAATAGCTAAAGAAAATGATAACCTTTCAAAAAGCAACCCCTTTGTTTTGGAGAAAATACGTTTTTTTTGGTTAGGTTCCAAACTTGCTCTGTACTTTAAAACAACTTGTCCCTCTAGATTTAGTTTTAAATATGTAAAACTAAGTAATCCTACTAAAAATACAAAAGAACAATACTTTTCTTATTCTAAAAGATGTTTTGCTGACTTACCTCTTGGAGATAAAAGATTATTTATAGATGTTTGTTATAAATGTCATAAATCTGAACAGTTAGGTATATCTCATCCTATTAACATTCCAATAAATTATTCTGATGAGGTTAGTAAATTTTTACCTTTATTTAATGGTAATATTATTACTTGTGTTACTTGTCATAGTCCGCATGGAAGTGCTTTCCCTTATTTTGCTCACAAAAGTTTCACCACAGATACTTGTATAATATGTCATAGAAATTATTAAAGATATAACTTCCAAAAAACAAAAATCGGATTTTTAATTAGATTATTAAGTTGTAACTTGTTTAAATCATTGAAAAAAATATTTATTTAACGTGTTTAAAATAATTTTTGCAGCTGTATTTTAATCTGGCATTATGATTGAATTTTTGTTGTTAGGATGACTAGAACCGCTGTTTTTGATACTAGTGAAATAATTTTTTTACCATTTTAATTGATAACAGATAGATTAGATTTATGAAGGCTAAATGTATATTTACTTTTTATGGAATATGTTTGGGCGGATTATTATTGTTACTAACTGGTTGTGTGAGAAATGCGCCTAACATATTTTTGATCAAGGGTTATAGCTGCTTACATATTAAAAAAATTGCTGTTTTGCCTTTTTTTAACCAAACCAAAAATGAATTGGCAGGTAAACTGGTCACTAAAGTTGTGATTGCTGCTTTATTGAAAAAAAGATTTGAGGTGGAATATCTAGGTAATATTACTGGTTTTCTTATTCATGAAAGAATTATAGTAAGAGATGTTATAGATTTGAATACCATAAAATTGCTTAGAAAAAAATTTGGCATAGATGCCATTGTTGTGGGACGAGTGGAGGAGTGCTCTAGTTTTACTCACTCAACAACTCATTTTGTTCCTAAAGTTGCTTTAAGTCTTAGAGTGATAGATGCTAAAACAGGTTCTATATTATATTTGGCCAGAGTTAAAAGAACTGGAGATGATTATATTACTTTAGTTGATTTTGGTAAGATTAAATCTGTAGGATCATTGATTGTTAGAGTAGTAGATGAATTACTTAAACCTTTATAATTAAGGTGATATTGTCAATTTTATGAAAAAAAATTTATCAGTCTCTTGACATGATGTAGAAAAAGGTGTTTAAGGATATTAAAAAAAGTGTTTTAGTTGCAGATAGTGTTATTTTTGGGTCAAGAGTATGTTTTTGAGGGGGGGGATATTTTTGGATAAGGAGAGGGTTATGTTAGAGAGGTTAAGGGTTTTTAGATTGGTTTTAGTGTGTTTTTTTGTAATGTTTTTGGGATTTGGAGTTGATTTGTGTGCAGGGGTGAAGCATGGAGTTGAAGGTAA
>JAUZRP010000021.1 GCA_030950395.1 Desulfonauticus sp.
ATACTTACTCGTGTTTTTAAAATTGAACACATAAGACAATAAAACAAAATCCTCATTTATAAAGGAGGATTTTTGAATGTTGTTTTTAATTTATTCTAAAACTGCCTTAATTCTTCTTACTCCTGCGCCTGAACTTTTTTCTTTTGTTATTTTGAAATACCCTAAAACGCCTGTTCTTTCTACATGAGGACCTCCACAAACTTCATAAGAAAATATATTATCATCTTCTCCAATTTTGTATACCTTTACTCTCTCGCCATATCTAGATTCAAAAACTCCCATAGCTCCTCTTTTTTTAGCTTTTTCTAAAGTCATTTCCTCAAAAGTAACTGGCAAGTCATCTTGAATTGCTTTATTGACAAGCTCCTCTACTTTTTGCTTTTCTTTTTCGGTTAATCTCTGAGGATGCGAAAAATCAAAACGTAAACGCTCAGCTGTAATATTAGATCCTTTTTGAACAACATGATCTCCTAAAACTTTGCGCAAAGCTGCTAAAAGCAAATGAGCGGCTGTGTGCAACTTTGTTGTCTCTTCGCTATGATCAGCTAAGCCGCCTTTAAATTTACCTGCGGCTGCTGTACGAGAAAGCTCCTGATGTCGCTTCATAGCCTTTTTAAAGCCTTCTTTATCTACTATTTTCTTACCTCTTTTAGCTAATTCCTCTTCAGTCATTTCCAAAGGAAAGCCATAAGTTTGATATAAGTCAAAGGCTGTTTTGCCATCAATATCTTTACTTGAACTAATTTTTTCTAATTCTTTTAGGCCTTTCTCTAAAGTGCGGGCAAATTTTGTCTCTTCTTTTTCTAAATTATCTTTAATAAAATCAAAATTTCTTTCTAGTTCTGGATAAACTTCGCCATAGATACCTAAAACAGCTTCAGCAATATATGGCGTCCAGCCTGTCTTTTCTATACCAATTTGGCGGCTATAACGCACAGCACGACGAATTAAACGGCGAACAATATATCCTTGATCAACATTGGAAGGCGCTATTCCTTTATCATCGCCCATAATAAAAGAGGCAGCTTTAAGATGGTCGGCAATAATTTCAAATGCTTTTTTGTTGTCATTATACTTTAATCCTGACAATTCTTCTATTTTAGAAATAATATCTTTAAATAAATCAGTCTCAAAAACACTATTTTTACCCTCGGTAACCATTACTAAACGCTCCAATCCTCCACCAAAATCAACATTTTTATTTTTAAGTTCACACCAACCATCTTTAGTGCGTTGATATTGCATAAAAACAGAATTACCTATTTCAACAAAACGACCGCAATCACAATTAAGGTGACAATGAGGA
>JAUZRP010000022.1 GCA_030950395.1 Desulfonauticus sp.
GGGTAAGATTATTGAAATAGATGATAAATAAAAAACGTTTTACAACAATGTATAAAAATAATTGCTAAATGAGTGCTTAACCAAAGGTCGTTGCAATTTTGTTACGTCTGATTTTCCTTCGGAAAATCCTCGCACACAAAACCGCAACTATTCTTATACATAACCGTTGCCAGTAATACTGACCCGTCCTGAAATATGTATACACAAAACACAAGTATATGTATAAAAATGACAGAGTAACTAGACGTTACAGCGAACCATTCAAATTAAAAATTTTAGCCGAACTTAGTACAGGGAAATATACTAAGAATCAATTAGGAAAACTTTACAGTATTGCTCCTACAACCATTAATGAATGGATTAGAAAGTATGAACGTAATGACTTAATGAACACTAGAGTTATGGTAGAAACTAAAGACGAGATCTCTCGTATTAAAGCACTTCAAAAAGAAATTGAACAACTTAAAAAACTAGTTCTTAAAAAGGATTTAGACGAATTAGTAAATGATTCTTATCTAGAAGTCGCAGCTCAAAAACTAGGCTATAAAAATGTTTTAGAACTTAAAAAAAAACTAAACATCAAGCTCTAGTGATAGCTATAGATAAAGCTAAGGGATTTGCATCGATTAAAAACATATGTAATTGTTTTGACTTAAAACGAGATGCTTATTACAAGTACAATCGTAGAGTTAAACAGAGAAAATCGTTTGAACACGAGGTTTTACATATTGTAAAAAAACGACGCAAATCCTTACCTAGAGAAGGTGTTCGTAAACTAATGAAATCCTTAAACCAGGACTTTGAAAAACAACAATTAAAAGTAGGTAGAGATACACTGTTTAATGTTCTTAGAAAAAATCAAATGCTTACACTTAGAAAAAAATACAGTACTAGAACTACGAACTCTTATCATCGATTTTATAAATACAAAAACATTATAAAAGATATAGAAGTCAATAGATCTAATCAAGTCTGGGTATCTGATATCACTTACATTAGAACCGTAAAAGGATTTTGTTATCTCGCACTTATAACCGATATGTATTCTCGCAAGATTGTTGGATATGATCTTAGTGACAGCTTGGAACTCAAAGGATGTGTAAGAGCGGTTAATAAAGCTATTTATCAAGCTAAAAACATTAAGGGACTTATTCATCACTCAGATAGAGGAATACAATATTGTAGCAATATTTACACGCAAATACTCAAAAGAAAAAAGATAGGTATTAGTATGACAGAAGAAA
>JAUZRP010000023.1 GCA_030950395.1 Desulfonauticus sp.
TATGAAAGAAAAAAGACTTGACAATAAAATTAGCATTCCTGGTGTGTTAAGCTTTCTTACGTATAATAGGTGGAATGCTGAAATAAAAGGCCTTACCGAATATGACGAAGATCTTTGGCCCACCAATGTGCCGGGTCTTTATTATGCCTATCACATAATGGTTGGTTTAGGCACCATATTTATTGGGCTATTATCTATAGCTGCGTTTCTACTTTGGCGTAAAAAATTAGAGAAAGCAACGTGGATGTTGTGGGCATTAATGCTTGCAATTCCTTTTCCATACATTGCAAATACTGCGGGTTGGTACACTTCAGAACTGGGGAGGCAGCCGTGGTTGGTGTATGGATTAATGCGTACTAAAGACGGCATTTCAGAAGTAGTTTCATCTGGCAATGCCTTGTTTACACTACTTGGTTTTGTAGGCCTTTACATTCTGTTGAACTAATCCTCCTTACAGTCGGAAGCTTAAACAAGACACGAAATAAGCTAGTATTTTTAACTTCGCAGAAAATAACTTTAAAAATAAATTACCATGTATCAAAAAAAAGCAAAACCATTGTAGAACGCGCACAAGAGAGCGTACCAGAATTTAAAGTATTATGCCAGAAGCTAGAGCGTAGCTTTAAAATTAACAACAAAGCCCAAAGCACTCTAAACAACTACCAACGCTGCTTAGCACATGTAGCCTTGCACTACATCTGTAGCCCAGAGCAGCTCTGCAAAGAAAATATAAACGACTATCTGTTCTACTGCAAAAACCTACACAAAACACCATCAGAGAGTTTTTTTAAGCACACCATATTTGGTTTGCGTGCCGCCTACAAAGTAATGGGCATGAAAGATAAACGCATAAAACTTCCACAAATAAAACGAGACACAAAACTACCTGTAGTACTCAGCAAAAGCGAAATTAAAGCCCTAATAGCCGCACCAAAATACCTAAAACACAAATTAATAATAGCCATGCTTTATGGCTGCGGTTTGCGTAATTACGAGCTCTGTAACCTACGAATAGCCGACATAGATTTTGAAAGAAAAACCGTTTTTATTGCCAAACAAAAAGGAAAATACGACCGATACGTTCCGTTGAGCCACATTTTAATAGACGGCCTTAAAAAATACCTAACCACAGAAAATCCCGTAGAATACCTCTTTAATAGCCAAGTAACAAAAGATGGTGTGCCCCAAAAAATGAGTACCAACGGCATACGATGGACTATAAAAGAAAGCCGAGGTAAAATAGGCACAAAAAAGAAAATTACCGCCCACACACTAAGGCACACTTTTGCTACACATTTGCTAGAATTAGGTCTAAATTTAGTAAGTCTGAAAGAACTGCTAGGTCACGCCCACATAGAAACCACCCTTATTTATTTGCACGTGGCCAACCTGGGCAGCTCAGCCAAATTTAGCCCACTA
>JAUZRP010000024.1 GCA_030950395.1 Desulfonauticus sp.
ATACCTTTTTGAAACATTTGAATCACATCTGTATAGCCTTCAACCAAAAAGCAATTGTCTTCTTTAGCGATGCTTTGTTTTGCATAATAAATACCATATAATACTTTACTTTTATGGTATACATCACTTTCTGGAGAATTTAAATACTTTGCTGCATTTTTATTATTTGCTAAAATACGCCCTCCGAAACCCAAAACACGACCAGACATACTATGAATAGGAAACATAACGCGACCTTTAAAACGATCAAATGTTTTGGTTTGTACTGAGCCTGTCGAAGTATCTTTTACAATTGTAAGTCCTGTGTTTTCTAAATATTTAAGTTGATAGCCTTTTTTAATCGCCTCATCAGTAAAGGCATGCCATTCGTCAAGAGCATATCCTAATTGGAATCTTTTTATCGTTTCTTCTGTAAATCCACGTTCTTTAAAGTAACTCAAACCAATAGCTTTACCTTGATCGGTTTTATGTAAAATATTTTGAAAATAAGTATTCGCAAACTCGCTTACCAAAAACATACTCTCGCGTTCTCCTGCCTCTTCCTTTTGCTCATTGGTTTGTTCTGTTTCCTCTATTTCAATATTGTACTTTTTTGCTAAATATTTTATGGCTTCAGGATAAGTAAAATGTTCATGTTCCATTAAAAAAGAAACCACAGTTCCGCCTTTACCACTAGAAAAATCTTTCCAAATCTGTTTTACTGGAGACACCATAAAACTTGGCGTACGCTCTTCACTAAAAGGACTTAGGCCTTTAAAATTAGCTCCTGATTTTTTTAGATTCACAAAATCTCCAATAACCTCCTCTACGCGAGCAGTTTCAAACACTTGGTCTATGGTAGATTTTGATATCAAAATGCTTTGTCATTCCTGCGTGTCACACTGAGCTTGTCGAAGTGAAGGCAGGGATTTTTTTTAGATTTAAATTCATTTTATAAGATTCCCTCCTACGAGGGAATTAACTTTGTAAATGTAATATATTTTACAC
>JAUZRP010000025.1 GCA_030950395.1 Desulfonauticus sp.
TAATAGCATATTTACATTCTCGAAATCTTTTGAAAGATTCAGGTCTAGAAAAGCACCATAAGTATTGAAGTAAGGTGGTCCTTTTCTGGAGAAAAGTGTTAAAATTTTGCCGTTGTGATCTATTTTGAAACCTTCGGGGCAGGGTTCGTGACCTCTTACCAAAAATTGCACATTAAATCTTTTTAACACTTCTTTGGTAACATTTTCACCAAAGAGTTTGCCAGCTCCTCGAGGAGAAGCACAATATTCTTTAACAAAATCGTTTGGGTCACTCCAAAGTAAGTCTTCGAGGAAGTCTTGTTTTGGATGGGTTTCATGAGCGTAAGCTAGCTCTTTCATAGTTTTTATGTTAGGTGATAAACCACCATGAACCATCAAACATCTTTTTTCAACTAAAACAGCATTATAGAGACATGCCCAGAGGTCTCGAATTTTTGAGTACGCTTCTCCCCATTTTTCTCCAAATTTAGTTTGAAAATCCCAAGGCAGATCATGAGGAGAAACTCCAAGATCTTCTGGCCCTTCATGGTTTCCCCGCATCAAAATAACTTGTTTTGGATATAGAAGCTTAAGTCTTAGTATTATGTAGTAAACTTCTATAGAATATTTGCCCCTATCACCATAGTCTCCGAGAAAAACTAAAATGGCCTCCTCTGTTTTATCCATTTTTTGTAAAAAGTCACTTTGTTTAAAAATGGCGATCAAGCTCTCTAAATCGCCGTGCAAATCACCAATAATTAAGGCCTCTCCTTTAGGCTTAACTTTCACAAGTCTTCCAAAAACATTAAAACTTCCAATTTGGCCTTTTTCATTACACAGAGTATATGTAGCCTCTTCAACTATCCGTGTGAAATCCTCAAATTTTATCCTTAGAGATTCTCCAACAAGTTTAGAGAAATCTGGGGGCAGGTTCGTAGGCTTCAACTATTCGACCTTAACCCGTATTCCTAGAAAACTGAAAATGTTCCTTTCTATTTGGTTTTTGTGTTTTCCAATTTCTTCTAATGTCTCGCTGTAAGCTTGTTTCAAGGATTTTTCCTTAGACTCCAGAATTCCCCTTTTATCAGCTAATTCCTTAAGCCTTTCTCGGAGACCGTCTA
>JAUZRP010000026.1 GCA_030950395.1 Desulfonauticus sp.
AAGTTGTTTTTCCAGTGCTTTTGGGACCATATATCCAGAGGATCTCCTTAGGAAGGGAGGCGAACCAATTTTTTAGCAGGTCTATTTCTTTTTCTCTATTAATAAATTCTTCTCCCCGAAACTTTCTTATTTGCATCTTAATTTCCTCCAGAATAAATAGTGAACTTTGGACGTGATATGGCCTTTTTATATTTTTGACTAATTTGTGGTTAAACTTCACCTTTTCCTAAAATGTTCTATATAGGAAGTTAAGAGTTTTTAGGTAGTTTTCCTAGTGAGCTCTGGTGATAATGTATTGGGCCAAGTTTTGTAAAAAGTCTTTTTCTTGCCCCCTATAATCATCCAAACACTCTAAGGCCTGGTTAATGCTTTGTTGGGCAAGGTCATAGCTTTGCTCTAATCCTATGAGAGTTGGATAGGTGGATTTGCCCTGTTTGATGTCGCTTCCTATTGGTTTGCCCAGTTTTTTTTCATCTCCTATCACGTCTAAAATATCGTCTATAATTTGAAAAGCTAAGCCAATATTTTGACCGTAGTTTTTAGCTTTGTCTAAATCCTTGTTGCTTGCTCCTACTTCCTGGGCCAAAATAGCCCCACTAAGACAGGATACTTCTATCAGTGCTCCTGTTTTAAGGCGATGCATAGTCTGAACCTGCTCTAAATTGACTGAATCTTTATTTTCTAATTCCAGGTCCAATACCTGTCCACCTACCATGCCACTGGCTCCTGCTGCCTTACTAACTATCCTGGAGGCTTTTAATAAAAAGGAACAGGGTATAGGATTATCCAGCATAAGTTCAAAACTGTAGGTTAAGAGGGCATCTCCTGCTAAAATAGCCATGGCTTCTCCATATACTTTATGATTGGATGGTTTCCCCCTGCGAAAGTCATCGTCATCCATTGCTGGGAGATCGTCGTGGATAAGAGAGTAGGTATGAATAAATTCTAGGGCACAGGCAAAATTAAGGATTTTTTCTTTATTTAGGCCTAACATTTGGGCCCAGTTGAGACATAAAATAGGTCGAATTCTCTTTCCTCCCGCCAGAAGACTATAAGCCATGCTTTGTTTTAGACCTAGAGGAGCGTTTAGACCTTCTAAAATACGTTTTAAATGAGTGTTAATTAAATTGGCCCAGGCTTTAAGATCGGCTTTAAATTGATTACTTTTCAAGATTATTTTCCTCTTCTAGGTAAATTTTTACTTGGTCCTTTGCTTCCTGGAGCTGTTGACGACATTTATGTATAAGCTCCATTCCTTCTTTAAAAAGCTTTACCCCTTTTTCTAAAGGAAGGTCTTCTTGGTTGAGTTGAGAAACAATTTTTTCCACTCTTTTTACGTTACTATCAAAAGAAGATGGAGATTTCATAAGCTATTACCTTAATTTTTTATTTAAGACTTATTTAACCAATGCCTTAGTTTTGCTCAAGATTTTTTTAATAAAAAAACAATTTTAAGGCCTATAAGATTTTTAATGTGTTTTGCAATGTTTTTTTCTTTATTATTAAATGATTTTTAGAGCCTTTATTCTTGTTGCTATATTTTTGTTTGTTTTGGCTTGTTTTTTGCATGATAGGTTTTAGAGGAGGTAAGTTATGCAGGAAATAGGTTTTGTTTTTATTGGCAAAGATAAAAGGGTATTTAGGCCTTTGCGGGAGCTTTTACCTGAAGTTTCCTGGAAGTGGTTTTCTGATATTTCTTTTAGAATGCAGGAACATAGGTTTTGGCCTATTTATTTTATAGATATTAATACGGTTGAGGCTAAAAAGAGCTTTCAATTAGAGGATGGACAAATAGTATTTTTGATTTCTCAAGAAAGTGATTTAAAGTCCGTTTCAGAGTTTCCTGCCAATTTTTTGGGGGTATTAACCAGGCCTATAAAAAAATCTCAAGTGTTATCTTTAATTAAAAAAGCCAAGGAATTATTTGATATTTATACAGATATTTTGCACATGACTAGAGAAATAAGTTTGGAGCGGGAGATATTGGCCAGGAAAAATGCTTTGCTTACTTTTTTAAATCGTATCTTAACCAGAGCTAATGAGTGTCTTGATTTGGAAAAGATTTTTCAGATTGCCCGTGAAGAACTGGAAAATATTTTGCTTACACAAGGTGTTGGGGGAGTATTTTGGTGGGAAGAGGAAGGAGATGAAGTGCAATTATTTATTCCTGAGGGCTCTAAAAAGAGTATTTTGGCGTGGCAGGAGTTTTTATTGACTACTGCTTCAAGGTTAAAAGCTACAGAGGTTAAAGAGTTTCAATTAAATTTGATTAAATTAAAAGATTGTAAAGATTTTCAGCAAGAAAACGTAATTTTAGTCCCTTTAAAAAGTCGAAATAAGACTTATGGATGTATGATCGTTCTTAGCCCAAAGAGTGGACAATTGAGTAAAGATCAAATTCAGGTATTACATAGCGCCTGTAATCACCTGGGTCTTGCTATGCGTAATGCCTTGCGTTTTGAGGAAGTAAAGGTGAGAGCGGATCACGATGGACTCACTGGATTGTTTAATCGTAGGCATTTTGACGATGTTTTAAGAAAAGAGATTAAACGTCATCAGAGAAGTGGCAAAAAAATGGCGTTGCTGTTGTTGGACATAGATTTTTTTAAAAAAATAAACGACAAATACGGACATTTGGCAGGGGATATGGTGCTCAAATGTATTGCCAGGTTGGTTCAGGATGCTGTTCGAGAAACAGATGTAGTGGCTAGGTATGGTGGGGAAGAGTTTGTGGTGCTATTGCCAGAAACAGACGAAGAAAGAGCCTGGGTTTTGGCTCAAAGGATACGAAAAAAAATAGAAGATAGTTATTTTCACCTTAAGGGTAAGCAGATCAAAGTTACTGTTAGTATTGGGATAACTAGCCTGACACCTGGACCTTTAACTTCTGCGGACAAAATTATTTTAGAAGCAGATAAAGCCCTGTATTTGGCCAAGAATAGCGGCAGAAATATGGTATGTACTTCTTCAGAAATTTTATACCAGGAGTTACCCAATTAAACGAAATTGCTTGATTATTTTACCGCATTGTTGAAAATACATGGGGTTTGTAAAAAAAGAGTAGTAAAGAAAAAATAAAGATTAGTTCATTTGGCCCCGGGGCAATTCATAACTTGCCCCCATAAAATTTCATATTTACAAATCCTTAATTAAATTAAAATTAATAAATGAAACTTACAGAACAACAAAAAATTGTGTTCTTTTATTGAATTATCAAATCGTAACTAGCTTAAATTATTGTTTTTTTGTTTATATCTAATTTCCTAAAATAATTTTTGCAGTTGAATCATTGATAATGATTAAATTAAATGCTCGAATACACAAATTGCATGCTCAAAAAACTAAAAATGCCTATTTTCAGACTAGTTAGATTGCTATCCACTAACACTTGCTAGGTGCGTTTCTCGTTTTTGTCTAAAACCAAACGTAAGAACCAGAATTTTTACCCAAAGATTTTTTTCAATTATTTGTGTTTAAAAGTTTGACAGCCATATAACTATATGGCTATATAGCAAAAAGCTAAGAACAAGAGGAAATAAGCAGAATGAAAAGTTTTTTAAAGGTTATGAAGGCCTTGGCTGAGCCAAATAGGGTAAAGATAGTTAAAATGTTAGAAGGGGGAGAGATGTGTGTATGTCAGGTTCAAAAAGCTCTTAATCTCTCTCAACCTACTATTTCTAAGCATTTAAAAATATTGGAAGACGCTGGCTTGGTTTTAAGTCGCAAGCAAGGGATGTGGGTGCTGTATAGGTTGCCTGCATTAGAAGAAACTGAGAACGAATATGTTTCTAATTTGCTTGCTTTGATGCGGACGTTACTTAACAACGAGCCAGAAATTAAAAAGATGTTAAGTAAATTAGAGGAGATAAAAAAAACAATAATAGCTGGGAGGGAATAACAGTGTTAGCTTTAAGATGTAAATGTTAAGTAAGCAATTTTAACGTTGAACTTTATTAAAAAAAAGTAAGGAGGATTTTATGAAAGCGTTAGAGGATATTTTTAGAGAAATGGATTTTGAATTTTTTGGTTTTGGACAGCACACTATTAATTTAAACAATGCAGTTCAGATGGTGGATCAAAAAGACAAAGCAATTTTTTTAGACATTCGCACAGATGAAGAACGTAAATATTTGTCTTTTAATTTCGCTTATCCTATTCCTGTGCACGAATTGCCAGATCGTATTCATGAATTACCCAAAGATAAGTTAATTATTATTTTTTGCTCTTCTGTTGTTAGGTCTGGTATTGTTTATCCGTATTTATTGGCGCAGGGGTTTGAAAAGGTAAAAATCCTAGTGGCAAAAATAGAAGAATTGGCTGGAGCTTTTAAGCCTGGGAAAATATATTCTCGCTTAAAATAATTTAGAAAAACCATAAATAATAGATGGCTTTTTATTAGTTAAAATTAATCTGCGGGAGTTTAGGGAGAAAGACGGATTTTTTTTGCTCTTAGGTTTAGGGAAAAATGTAGGTCTTTGTTTCCAATAACTTTAAACTTTTAAAGATAACTCAATTATATTGGGGGAGCGTAAAAATGGAACCATCTATCTGGCTAGTTGGCTTACTAGCCTTTGGTTTAAGTTTTATTTTTGCCTTGGGGGGGACAGGATCTGCTTTGGTGTTAGTGCCTATTTTGCATTGGTTAGGGTTCCCGTTAAATGAGGCCAAGCCAACTTGTTTGTTTATTAATGCTTTAAGTATGACGGGGGGGAGTGTTTCTAATTTTAAACATAAACGTTTGGACTTTTCCCTGGCTTTACCTATTATGATCCCTGCAGTATGCTTATCGCCTGTAGGGGCGTACGTTTCTACTTTGATTTCCACGCGCTTAGTTTTAGAAATTTTTGCCGCTTTTTTGTTATTTGCTGGCTTAATGATGCTTTTTTTTAAAAGAACAAAGTATCAGGAACAGCACAGAGAGGATAGGCCTATTTTCTTGTTGGGCGGTATTGGAGTCTTATCAGGATTTTTGTCTGGGTTGTTAGGAGTGGGTGGAGGAGCGTTAATCGCCCCTTTGATGATTTTTTTAGGTTATAATCCCAAAAAAGTGACTACCGTCACAGCTTGTGTAGTGCCTTTTTTGTCTTTTACGGGGTTTATAGCCTACTGGACCATGGGGTTTATAAATCTTAAACTTCTTGCTGTCGTTGCTATAGCTGCCTATGCGGGTGGTTTTATGGGGACTCATTTTATGCATACTAATCTTAAACCTTCTACTGTAAAAAAGTTTTTAGGCCTGGTGGTGCTGGCAGTGGCGTTTAAAATACTTTTGAAGTTGTTTGGTGTATTTTAGATAACACTCCCTGCCTAAACTATTTATTTGCGCCGCAGCACTTTTTGTATTTTTTGCCACTACCACAAGGGCAGGGATCGTTTCGGCCTATTTTTTTTGTTTTTCTTCGTATTGGTTGTTTTTTGCTTTCTGTTTCAGCACCGGTAAAGTTTAAATCTGTTTCTTCCTTGTGTTGAAATTCTTCTTCCTCAATCTGATTTTCTATTTTGAGATGGCATAAGGCCTTGAGTGTATTTTCTTTGATTAAAAAGAGTAGATCTTGAAATAGCTCGTATCCTTCAATTTTATATTCTTGCTTAGGATCTTTTTGTCCATATCCCCTTAGGCCAATGCCTTCTTTGAGGTGGTCCATGTTTAAGAGGTGTTCTTTCCAGTTGCGATCCAGACTTTCTAGAAGGAAAAATCTCAAGATCTCCTGATAATAATCTTCGGCCTGCTCTTTTAACTCGTTTAAAATTTTTAAAATACCCTCTTTGGCTTCTTCTCTAGAAGGCAAGGTCTTTAAGTCTAACACTTTATTTAAATTAAATATTTCTTTTAGTTTGGAGATAATTAATTTTTCAGTTTCTTCATCTACGTCTGTTTTTTTACTAGCAACAGGCGCATATACTTCGTCTAACACATCGTCTATAAAGTCCAAGATAATGGGCTCCAGGTCCTGGGCAAACATGAGTTCACGTCTCTGGGAGTAAATAACTTTTCTTTGTTGGTTCATTACGTCGTCATATTCCAACAGGGTTTTTCTGATTTCAAAATTGTGTCCTTCTACGCGTTTTTGGGCATTTTCAATGGCTCTGCTAACCATTTTATTTTCTATAGGCTCGTCCTCTTTCATCCCTAATTTGGTCATAAGAGATGCAATACGATCAGAACCAAATAGGCGCATCAAGTCATCTTCCAAAGACAAAAAGAATCTAGAAGAGCCAGGATCTCCCTGTCTTCCACTCCTACCCCGTAACTGATTATCTATACGCCTACTTTCGTGTCTTTCTGTGCCAATAATGTGAAGACCTCCTAGCTCTCTTACTCCTTCTCCAAGAACGATGTCAGTTCCTCTACCAGCCATATTGGTAGCAATGGTTACTTTACCTTTTTGCCCTGCCTCAGCTATAATTTCTGCTTCTTTTTCGTGATGTTTGGCGTTTAATACAGAATGGGGAATTTTTTCTTTTTTTAGCATGTTGGAAATTAGTTCAGACTTTTCAATAGAGGTCGTTCCCACAAGAACAGGTCTGCCTTTTTTGTGCATTTCTTTAATCTCTCGAACTATAGCCCTGTATTTTTCTGCCTGAGTTTTGTAAATTACATCAGGATAGTCTTTGCGGATCATGGGCTTGTGCGTTGGAATGACTATTACGTCTAGGTCGTAAATTTGTTTGAACTCCACAGCCTCTGTATCGGCAGTACCTGTCATGCCTGCTAGTTTTTTATACAAGCGAAAGTAATTTTGAAAGGTAATGCTGGCCAGAGTCTGGTTTTCTGCTTCTACTTTTACCCCTTCTTTTGCTTCCAGAGCCTGATGTAGGCCTTCACTATAACGTCTTCCGGGCATAAGTCTGCCTGTAAATTCATCCACAATAATTACCTGTCCATCTTTTACAATATAATCCACGTCTCTTTTAAATAAATAATGAGCTTTTAAAGCCTGCAATACATGATGTTGCAAGGTAATATGTCTGGGATCAAAAAGATTATCTATCTTTAAAATCTCTTCTACTCTCCGGATACCTTCTTCAGTAAGAGTAACGGTTTTTAATTTTTCATCTACTTCAAAATCGCGATCTTTTTTTAGCTGGGGAATTATACTGTTGATACGATTGTAAAGTTGGGTAGATTCTTCCGAAGGACCAGATATGATTAAAGGGGTTCTGGCTTCATCTATTAAGATGGAGTCCACTTCATCTACTATGGCATAGTGCAGATCTCTTTGAACCAATTGCTCTGGATAAAATTTCATGTTATCTCTTAAGTAATCAAAACCAAATTCATTGTTAGTGCCGTAGGTAATGTCTGCTTGATAGGCTTTTTTGCGTTCTTGATCATCTAGACCATGCACAATCACACCTACAGATAGTCCTAAAAAATTATAAATATTGCCCATCCATTCTGCATCACGTTTGGCCAGATAATCATTTACTGTAACAACGTGTACTCCTTTCCCTTCTAGGGCATTTAAAACTACGGCCAAAGTGGCTACCAGGGTTTTTCCTTCACCTGTTTTCATCTCAGCAATCTTACCTTGGTGTAAAACTATACCTCCAATTAACTGGACATCAAAATGGCGCATGTTTAAGGTGCGTTTGCCAGCTTCTCGCACCAGAGCAAAGACCTCTGGCAACATTTCGTCTAAAGAGCGCCCTTTTTGAGCCTCAACCCGTAGCTCTGCAACGCGAGAACGCATAGACTCATCAGAAAGCTGCTGAATTTTGGGCTCTAAAGCATTTATTTTATCTACTAAAGGCCTTATAGACTTTAAATAACGTTCGTTTTTTGTCCCAAATATTTTTTTGGCTATAAAATTAAACATACCTACATCCTTTTAAGAAAATTAAAATGATATGGCTTCTAACCAGTGAAACACTTGCCCTCCCTCTTTGGGCAGTTGAGTTCTCAATCCAATAAGACATCCTAAGCAATTAGTAAAGACAGAACCTTTGGGTAGAATTTTTGACCAAAAATCCTGACAGATTTGCTTGCTAAGAGATGTGTGTTGGAGGCAAAAACTTCCCCCAAATCCACAACAAACCTCGATAATATTCTGTTCTAGCCATATGTTTTTTAAATTTAGATTACAGTGACAAGACTTGTGAATGACAAAAGGTTGTTCGTTTCTTTTTTGAAGGGAAAAATAAGTCAGGAGTTCTTCTGCTAATAAGATTTTATCTTCAGCAAAAAGTGTGCGTAAGACACTAAAACAAGTAGAACAAAAGGTGATAACTACAGGCTTATTTATTTTTTGCCATAAATGGAGGTTGATATTTTTACAGTTCAGATCTTTTTCTAATAATCCTGCGAGGTAAAAGGGTTTGCCACAGCATTCCCACTGAGGCCTTGGAATCAGTTCTAGGTCTAGCTGAAGCAAAAGGTTTTTTAGCTGGGTTTCTAAATGAGGGAAAATTTGGCCAATACATCCAGGAAATATAACGACTCTTTTAAATTTTGTTTTTTTTTGCGGTGTCAGGTAAAAATAAGACAAGCTTGGTGGAGATGAAGGTAAAATTTTTTTTAAACTTTTTACACCTATATTGCTTAAAACAACAGGGAGTGTTTTTTGAAGGATAAATGTTTTCCAGTCAGGATTAGAGTGTTTTACTTGGGCCAGGTAATCAGCAAAATTAAGTCCTTGCGTACAGATAGAAGCGCATTTTTCGCATCCAAGACAAAAAGAACTCAATTTTTGTATCTCTGACAGAGAAAGTTTTTCCCCAGGATTTAGAGCAAGCCATTTTCCCCTAGGAGAAAAAGTCTCTTTTAATGTTGTTAAAAAAATAGGACATACTTCCAGACAACGTCCACATTTTATACAAGATTGGGGCTGGTGCATTTTGCTAGACAATTCTTTGGGTTTTACTTAAAACAATATGTTAAGCATTAAGGTTAAAAGTTAAGAAAAGAGGTATGTTTTCACTATGCAAGTAATAACAGACATTTGCTCTTTAAGGCAAGCAATTAATGGCCTGAAAAAAAATGGCCAGGTAATTTCTTTGGTGCCTACTATGGGCTGCTTTCACGAGGGGCATCTAGCTCTTATGCGTTATGCCAGAGGAATTTCCGATGTGCTAGTTATATCTATTTTTGTAAATCCCACTCAGTTTGGACCCAATGAAGATTTTAAGGCTTATCCTAGGAATTTGAAGAGAGACATAGAGTTAGCCAGCGAAGTAGGGGTAGATCTGATATTTGCTCCAGAACCAGAGGAGATGTATCCTATAGATTTTCTTACTTTTGTCTCTGTGGAAAAGCTAACTAAATATTTATGTGGCAAAAGTAGGCCTACTCATTTTAGAGGAGTCTGTACTGTAGTTTTAAAGTTGTTTAATATTTGTCAGCCGGATATTGCAGTGTTTGGAGAGAAAGACTGGCAACAATTGGTTATAATTAAGCAGATGGTAAGAGATTTGAATGTGCCTGTGCAAATTAAATCTTATCCCATAGTAAGAGAGTCAGATGGGCTGGCCATGAGTTCGCGCAATGTGTACTTGACTCCAGAAGAACGAAAACAGGCTTCAGGTATTTATCAAGGCTTATGTCTGGCTCAAAAATTGGTGGCCAGGGGGGTTAGAGAAGGTTTGGCTCTAAAAAATAGGCTTATTGATTTTTATGCTAGAAACATTCCTTTGGGTAAAATTGATTATTTAGAATTGGTGCATCCTTATAGATTGGAGCCTGTCACAGAGGTAAAAGATAAAACTTTGCTTGCCGTGGCCATGTATGTGGGACAGGCCAGGTTAATTGATAATATTTTGTTAGAACCATAATATAGCAGGGGAGAAAATGTATAGAAAATTTCTTTTAGCCAAGATACATCGGGCCATCATAACTGAGGCCAATTTAAATTATGAAGGCAGTATTTCTATTTGTCCAGATTTATTGCAGGCAAGTGGAATTAAAGTTTTTGAACAAGTAGAAATTTATAATATTACCAATGGAGAAAGGTTTTCCACCTATGTGTTGGCGGGAAAATTGGGTCAAATCTGTCTCAACGGGGCCGCTGCCCACAAAGGAAAACCAGGAGATAAAATAATTATTGCCTGTTATGGTTATTTGCCCCAGAATGAAATAAATTTATTTAATCCTAAAATAGTTTTGGTGGATGGAAAAAATAAGATTATTAAAAAATAAGCACAGGTGTTAATGAGATATGTTTGGAAGAGGAGATAATAGATAGTTACAGAGCTCAAAGAAATGGATTATCAGGTAAAAGAACTAATAAAAAAAGGACGTTCTAACATTTTAGAATAAAGATAGTCAGATAAAAAATGGGAAAAAATCTGTAAAAAGTGGCTAGAATTGAAAGAGGAATCAGATAAAAGATGGGACTATGCGTTAAAAAAAGAAGATTCCGACAGAAAGTGGCGGGAGTTAAAAGAAGAAGCATACAAAAAGTGGTAGCAAACCTTAGATGAGATAAAAAGAGTGGACAGGAGGATAGATAAAATCATAGGCGCCTTGGGCGCTAGATGGGGGCTTAATTCAGAAAAGGCCTTTAGAAGTGTTATAAGGGATATACTCTCAGAACTAACAGGCATGAAAGTAGAGAGGTATCTGGCTTATGATGAGACAGGAGAAGTATTTGGTCATCCAGATCAAGTAGAATTAGACGTGGTTATAAAAATAAAAAATGGTAAACTCTATGTTATAGAGATAAAATCTTCAGTAAGTAAGGCAGATATGTACATATTTGACAGAAAAGTCAGGTTTTACGAGCAAAAAGAGGGAAAAAAAGTAGATAAAAAGATAGTAATTTCTCCAATGATAGAAAATAAGGCCTATGAAGTGGCGAGTAAACTAGGCATAGAGGCGTACGTAAATCCAGAGGAGGTAGATATTAGTAATTTGTAATTGGTAATTAGTTGTTGGTAGTTAGTAGTGGATAAAGGAGGACAACCTGGAGGAAATTTAAGATGCAAATAAGAACATTTAGGGGAAAGGAATTTATCAATAGAGAAAAGGAGATAGAATTTTTTCAAAATAGATTTAAAAACCTTCCAGAAGAGATCCTCTGGATATATGGTCCCAAAAGCACTGGAAAAACAACTTTAATAGAATACGTGATTGAAAATGAATTATTTGACGATTTTAAGTTGTTTAAAAGCAAAAATTACAACGTAAAATATATAAACTTTAGAGCAAGAGCTGTTTATAACTACGATAGCTTTGTAAATAGTATGCTGGTTAACCAAAAAGTCGCTAAAGGAAATTGGAGCTTTAACCTAAATTTAGAATTTTTTGTCGTTAGTTATGAAAAAATACAAGAAATTAAACAAAAAGAAGTCGATATCTTTAAAATATTAGAAGATGAATTTAGAAAAAGC
>JAUZRP010000027.1 GCA_030950395.1 Desulfonauticus sp.
TTCTTCTTTGGTTATGAAGGGCACGTTGTCCTCAAACCTTACGCTTATGCTAGGCTCCACGTCTATTCCTTCAGGAAACTTGCAAATGTCAGAAATCTCCCCTTCCACCAGCAAAATCTGAACCGCTATGCCGTAATGCGAACAGTAAACGTCGTCCATCCCAGAAAACTTTGGGTATCCTTTCTCATGCACGTGACCCATGGCGTAGTAGCCAGGTGGTGCGGGAAGCATTAGCGGCTGGGATTCATCATTCCAGTTTATCTGTGGTGGAATAAGGAGCTCTGAGAAATAACAGAGCTTGTCACCTTTGAGCTCTCCCAGCATGAAAAAGTGGATTTCAAACTTGCCCACCCTGGCGCAAATCTCTTGAAAAGCCCTTTTCAGCTCTGCATGGAAGACAACCTCTTTAACCCTTTCCAAAAACTCCATCCAGGCATAAAACTCTTTAAGCTTTTCTCCCATAAATCGTCCTCCTAAAAATTTTCAAAATAACTCTTATAAGAGATTATGGAGGACTATCAGAAGATATACAGAAGTATAAAAGTGCTATTTCGGCCTATTAGAGACTATGGCAGGATATGTGGATCAAAAACTGATCTAGGAGACTTGTTTCATAAAAACCTCCCAAAAATTTTCATCCCCCTCTAAATTGATATAACTTTTGGAGTTTTAGTTGCTTTAAAATTTCCAAAAAAATCTAGATAATTCTAATAATCTGGAATTAGAAACTTTACTAACGAGCAAAATCTTTAAATTTTTTTTGAAAATAATAAATTTCATTATGCGACATATTTTTGTAACAAAAATGTAACAATTTTGTCGTATTTTAATAGGCCTTTTACTTTTTACGATGCAGAATGCTGTTTTTTGATCAAATCCAGCTTAATGTTATCTCGTTTTTCTTTATAAAATTTCAAAAAGTTAAAAGGTGGCAATAAAACTGGCCTTTGCATAGCTTTAAGAGTAAGATTTGCTACTTCCTCCCTTAAAAAAGGAAAAATTATAGCTGCGCAATTAATAGCTCCTAGTTTGATTATTTCTTCTTCTTGAAACTCATCACCTCTTAAAGAGAAAGAACCAAAGTAAACTACTTTCAAATCAAAAGGATATTTCTCTGGAGTTGAAGAAGAAATATCTCCCATTTCAAAATCAAGAAATACTCCCAGTCTTTTCTCATCTTCTTCAAAAAGAACTTGAATATTCATTTCTGACGGCATTTTTTCTTTAGATTCAGGATTTCGTATTCTAAACTGAACTAAAACAAGTTGAATTGTCTCTGGTTTAAAACTAAGCGGCATTTGCTAGTTCCTCTTCTCCTAAAAATTCTGTATCGGAAAAACCTTTATCTAAAAGATCAGAACCTAAAAAAGAAGTTGAATTAAATTCTGTTGTTTTAGGGAAACATTTTTCTAAATTAAAGACAGGGAAAACGTATTCTTTATCTCCAAAAAGCCGGAAAAGATCCTGAAATCTCTCAACATCTTCGTCAAGAGCTAGAGCAAGTTCTACCAAAGTTTTGATAGTCAAATTGTCATAATACCCTCTCATAAGTTTGGTAACGTAACCTCTGCTTTTACCAAGACGGCG
>JAUZRP010000028.1 GCA_030950395.1 Desulfonauticus sp.
GCAAGGAATTCGTAAGAATCAGTTACTATGGCAGTCACAAACTCTCTGGACTTAAGAAAACTTACAAAATCTTTTGCTCCTTTTACAACAGGAATTGTGTCAAAAATTTCCTCTAACTTCGCAGCACTAAATCCAGAAAAAAGTTTGGCAATCTCTAAGCTTACCTCATAAGCCCACAAATTTTTGGATGTTCTATCTATCTCGACTAGATTTTTTAAAAGCCCCAGCTTTTCGCATAATACATCCACAGTGCGATGCTCTAAAAGCGTTCCATCCATATCCAAGACAGCTAACCATCTCATGAGAGAACCTCCTGATAAACTTGCAACGTTTGTTTTGCAGCTTTATCCCAAGAAAAACGTTGCAAAATTCTTTTTCTTGCTTCCAAGCCCATACGGATACGACGTTCTTCGTTGCTTAACAAAGAAATTAAGGCGTCAGCAAGAGCATTCACGTTTTTTGGCTCCACCAGTAATCCTGTGCGGTTATTTTCTACGACTTCAGGTAAGGCACACGTATTAAAAGCTACTACGGGCTTTCCACATGCTTGAGCCTCAGCGGGTGTGAGGCCAAAACCTTCCCAGAGACTAGGGTAACAAAAAACGTCGCAGCAAGCATAAAAATGAGGGACAGAATAATCAGGAACATATCCGGAAAAAATTATAGAGTTTGCAATTTTTAGTTTTTTAATGAGCTGCCATAGATTTGGAGCATCGTAACGGGCAGCGCCTCCTATCAAAAATTTTGTGTCAGGTAATTCTTTTAGAACCATTGGAATTGTCTTAATTAAAAATTGCACTCCTTTGTAGGGGGCTAATCTGCCCAAATAGAGAACTACATGGGAATCTTTCAATTTGTAAAATTTCCGTATGTTATCTCCACTTATTTGAGGATTAAATCGTGTAGTATCTACACCATTATAGATGACTCTAATTATGTCTTCTTTGACAAAATATTTGGTAATTAGTTCCTTTTTTAGGAAATTACTTACTGTTATTATTCGATTTACTTTAAAGCGAAGGGAAAAGAAGGTACCGATTCTATGGTCTATCATTTTAAGCTTTTGTCTGTAACTTTGCCATGGTTTTATGGGGGCGAAGCCATGATAAGTAAACACGTGAGGCTTTTTCAAAAATTTGGCAGTAGTGTTTCCTACAAAAATGCATGGATGATACTGTGTGTGAATTAGGTCAAATTTTTTAAGAATACTTAAACATTTGAATGGAAATACTAGATTTCTAAAAAAGGGAATAAACTCTCCTCTGAAATGAACTTCGTACATTCTAATTGATTGTAGAGGCGTGATTTCGGCTTCACGGCATACAATGGCAACCTCGTTCCCTGCAGCTTT
>JAUZRP010000029.1 GCA_030950395.1 Desulfonauticus sp.
GAAGGAAATTAATTTCTTCCTCGAGCGACTTATAATTAGTAAACACATTTTTATAGCCAATTGAATCAATGGTTATATTTTCTGAAACATCCTTACCTTCAACAATTAAATGTAATTCTTGTGAATATGTGTTAACAGCGTTAAATGCATGAATAATAAGATATAAAAAAAGAATTTTTAAAATTTTCAAACTGTATATTTTGAGTATAAAACTAACGGAAAATAAGTTCAAATAATACGTCTATCAAATTAATTTTTTAGAAACATCAAAAATTAATTATTTAAGATTTGAATTATCCATATATATTTCTACCTTTGCAGCCCTCTTAAAAGAGGGTTTTATAAAATATATTAGAAAATAATATGCCAACAATTTCACAATTAGTACGAAAAGGAAGAACCAAAATAACCAAGAAGAGTAAATCGGCTGCTTTAAATTCGTGTCCTCAAAGACGAGGAGTGTGTACACGTGTTTATACTACAACACCAAAAAAACCAAACTCAGCGATGCGTAAAGTAGCAAGAGTAAGGTTAACAAATGGTAACGAAGTAAACGCATACATTCCAGGAGAAGGACACAATTTACAAGAGCACTCGATAGTATTGGTTAGAGGTGGAAGGGTAAAAGATTTGCCAGGAGTTAGATATCATATCGTTCGTGGCGCTTTAGACACCGCAGGTGTTGAAGGTAGAACACAACGTAGATCTAAGTATGGTGCAAAACGCCCTAAAAAGTAATTAAAAAACTTTAAGAAGAAGACATGAGAAAAAGAGCAGCGAAAAAAAGACCGCTTTTACCAGATCCACGTTTTAACGATCAGTTAGTAACTCGTTTCGTTAACATGATGATGTGGGATGGTAAAAAGTCAGTAGCTTTTAAAATTTTCTATGATGCTATAGACATTGTAGAAGAAAAAAATACAGACGAAGAAAAAACAGCATTAGAAATATGGAAAGAAGCTTTATCTAACGTTATGCCTCACGTAGAAGTACGTAGCCGTCGCGTTGGTGGTGCAACATT
>JAUZRP010000003.1 GCA_030950395.1 Desulfonauticus sp.
GAATTTCTTTTGCGTCTGGATCACCACCAAAATAAACCTTTATCAAATTTAACCCTATCTAACAAAATATTAATCTGATATGTATTCTTAACCTTTGACACTTGTAATTTGAAAAATTTACGAATTAGATTGAAAAAATTGTAAGGATAAACAATTTAGATACCCTGGATCAATGTGTTTTTAAATACTTATAATTGGTGCCCTATGGTTTTATCCAATAAATTTTTCATAGAATTGTTTGCGAAATGTGCAAATATCTTCTGTAATCAAATCCGGTTTCTGGCTGCTTTCTTGTAGGTTTTCCAGCGAATAGAATTGAGATGGAATAAAAACAGTTCTCATTCCAACCATTTTTGCTCCTTTGATGTCCTCTTCAGGGCTATCTCCGACATAAATCGTTTCTTTTGCTAAAGCTCCAACTCGTTTAAGTGCTTCTTCAAAAATTTTTATGTTAGGCTTGCGCCATCCCACATCATCAGAAACTAAGACTGCATTAAAGAACTGACTTATGCCAAGTTTCCTAAGTGAAGCATAAATTACTGGAGCGTATGTAAAGTTCGAAACTAATCCTAGTTTATATTTTGTTGAAAATTCTTTTAGCATCTTTTTTACGCATGGTCTCAGTTCAAGGGAATTTAGGTAATCTTCAAAAAAGATGTTGACAGCTGTTTTTATTCGGGGGTCTTCTGGTACTGTTTTGAAACCTAGCAAGTTTAGAGCTTCGGAAATCCAAACGGCGTTGGTTACTTCTTTAAGATGTTGGTAACGAATAATCCTGTACTTTTCGTGAGCTTTTCTGTAAGCGTCCAGAAAATTTGCAGCGTCAACATCAAAACCTGCTTCCACAATAGACCTATACAGCTTCATTTTTGAATCTTCTAAACTATAGTTTCTAACATTTGTTAAAGTACCAATAAAATCGAAAATTACAGCTTTTATGTTTTTCAACCTAAACGCTTTCCTTTTTTATTTATACTGTTGCAGGATACTGTTTTGCAATTCTTATTTTTAAATAATAAAGTTTAGATAAATCTCAATTATTTGGATATTCTTAAAAAGTGATGTCTTTCAAAGATTATTTACATGAAAAGGCGGAAGAATCAAGACACAACGAAACAGCATCTTATCTTATGTTCATCGCAGGAGCCATATTTTTTGTTGGAGGCATTCTAGAAACTTTGTGTCTAGGCAAAGATCCAGAATGGTTAATTTTCATTCCATATTATGTAGAACCTTATCCTGGCGCAGTTTTAGGGCTATCTTTAATAATGAGTGGTTTTTGTTTGATAGTTTTTGGTCTGGTGGTTGGAATTTACTATTCCAGGAATAGAGGATGGTATATGCAGGAACTACACAAAGCCAACGCTATAGAAGAGTTAATGATGTGCCGAAAAACAACATCAAATAAAAAAACGAGAAGAAAAAATAGGAAATCCAAGCGTTAAACCTCAAAGCTGTATTGGTCTATCCATACTTTACTAAATAAAACTTCATTCTTTCTGAGACATTG
>JAUZRP010000030.1 GCA_030950395.1 Desulfonauticus sp.
GCTCACGATTATTGGATCATGCCAGATACTTTTTATCCTTCTGCTAATTCAATGCTTAAGGTAATTTTTACGTGTAGTCACAAATATTTTATTTCTCAAGAAATTCCAGATATCACTAAATATAAGTTCAATCTCTTAACCCCTGAAGGACGTCAATTTCCAATAACTTATTCAAAGGTTAGGCCGGAAGGGGCCTGGATTTTTGTCCCTATTTTTGGGAGCGGTACTTATGTAGTTAGTGCAACAAGCATTGCTCCTTCGTATTGGTCACAAACTCCAGAAGGATGGATTCCAGAGCCAAAAAGTGCTGTAAAAGAGGCAGTAAAAGGCGGAAAATATATCAAATCTGTTAAGCTTTTTTTGCGAGTTGGTCGTAAAGTTTCTAATTCATATAAAAAAGTTTTTGGATATCCCATAGAAATTGTACCTCAAAAAGATCCTACCCTTTTAAAGGTGGGGGAAAATCTCCCTTTACGTGTGCTCTATTATGGAAAACCTCTTAATAATGTTACAGTTTTTGCCATCTATGATGGATATAAGACTGCAGAGAAGGGCATGTATCCTATAAAAACTAAGACGGATCGTAATGGTGTCGCTAATGTAAAATTAGATCGACCGGGGAAGTGGTTAATAGGTGCTAAGTATCAGTTTGATATTAAGGGGAATCCTGATGCTGATTATGAAAACTGTCGGGCTTATATAATGTTCAAAATAAAAGAATAATATTTATGGAGGAGGGGTAGGATGAAGAAAGTTAATTTATTGTTTTTCTTGTCCTCTCTTTTCTTGTTGTTGTGTAATACTCCTATTTTTGGGTTAGATCAAGATCAAGAAACTATTAAGTTAGAAGATATAACTGTTAAGGGAGAGGCGATACCGTATAAATTTGATCCTGCTACTGTTAACGTTATTGATTCTAAAGAAATTGAAGATTTAGAACTTAATAGGACATCAGATATACTTCAAGAGGTTCCTGGTGTTGAAATTGGTAACTATAACCAAGGAGGAGTTGCTAACTCTTTTTCTATGAGAGGTTTTAAGAGCTGTGGTCATGGTGGAGATGCGGCTGTTTATATTGATGGGATTCCATTAAATGAAGGAGAATCTCATGCAG
>JAUZRP010000031.1 GCA_030950395.1 Desulfonauticus sp.
TAGGCCTATTTTTTAATTTCTGCATCTCTATTGTACTGTGAAAATTACTGCATGTAACTGTGAGAGCCGTATTTTTGTATGAAAAATGACTCCAGAGGTTTTTCTACAGCTTCAACGCTCAGCATAACCAGCCATTTTATATGCTGTGTAGCAAAGCGAAACGGCGTATAAAATGGTCAGATTGATAAAATTGTTAGCTTTCATTTACCCATTGAGGCTTCATAGATAAAAAACTCTTTCTATCATTTGTTTTTGGAAAAGAATCACTAGGGACAGATACATTTAAAAAATCGCACAGAGGTTTCCATTCATCGGAAATTCGATAACGCAGTAGCTTATAAGAGGGTACTAGGTCAACCACATTTTGAATATGTTTTTCATATATATTTATGCAGTACTCTTTTTCAGTATACCTCCCAGAAAATGTCTTTTCTAGAATTAAACGTCTCGACATTTTTGTTCTGTTCCTACCCGATATATCAGGGTTTTTCTCACCTAAAGCCATAGCCTCAAAGATAGTATTACTGGCACTTTCAAACCATTTTTCAGGATCTCTTAATGTAAGCACTATTTTTGCATGAGGGTATTCGTGTAACAATTTTGGTAAAAATGAAATTGTAGGCCAATCTACTGCTGACTGATATTCTTTAAACAAATCTTGCCAGTCAACTTCTTTACCATCAATTGCTTTATTCCAAATGTTGACATGGCTAGGATTCTTTGCCACTTCATGCATATGATAGCAAGGACCAAAGCCTAATATTTCTAATGCATCTTTAAGGCTATTTGTACCTGTTCTCCCAAACCCAGCACCTAGAATTTTAACTGACATGTATATTTCCTTTTTAAAGCTAACGCCAAGCTAAGGGGTTTCGAGAACAGGCGGTTTTTGTGCGTTCTTTGCAAAAAAAGCGCGTGTTCTCGAAATCCCTCTTGAGCTTTTTGTTATATTTTATTTGACTACCCAGGATCCTTCTACTATCAACTTTTCTTTTTCAAATATTTTACCTAAAAACGTATCACCAACCCGAATAGTACCAACACATTTTGGTGTTCCTGTCATCATTAAATCACCATCCTCAAATGAAAGAAAACTATTTATTTCGTTAAATATTTCATTTGGTTTATTCAGCATCAGTTCATAGCCAGCTTGCTGAGCTAATCTGCCGTTTATATAAAGTTCC
>JAUZRP010000032.1 GCA_030950395.1 Desulfonauticus sp.
CTATTTTCAAAGGTGGTAAACAAAAAACCACTGGTACAGAAGTTATAACAAAATTTAAACCTAAACTTACTAAAGGTGAATCTACGAAAGTTTGGGGTCAAAAATTAAGAGGAAAATTTAAAAAAGGGTTAGAAGAATCAACTAAGAATGTAGATAAAATTTTTACACAAAGTGGACAACTTCTTCAAAAAGTTAAAGGTGAAAAGATTACTAAATCAGGAATTTCAAAAGGTAAAGATATTAAATAATGGTAAACCCAAGATATAGACCCACTATCGCTAATTCTAGAAAACCTGTTGGAAGTAAAAAAGAACTAGGTGAAATAAAAAAAGATTTTGTATATCCTGCAAAGGAAAAATATATTGGATCACACATTAAAAGTGACTTAGCAGGTGTACCTGTTTCAAATGAAAGCTACGAAAAATACTATAAAGATTTAATTTAATGGATTTAGAAAACGTAATTTATAAGTTACAAAGAGCGTTAGACAAAAAAATAGAATCACTTGCAATCTCGGTAACGTCCGGAGGGGTTGACAGTATGGAAACATACAAGTATATAATAGGACAAATAAATGCCTTAGAGGCAACTAAACAGGAAATCTCTAACCTGCTTAATGATAAGGAGCAAAATGAAGGAACAGTCGTCGACATCAACACAAAAAATACAGGTACCAAATAAGAATTTAGTTGGTTTAAAAAGATCAGAAGAACAAAAAGAAGTCACAAAAGAAAAAACAAAATTACCCAAACCTACTGGTTGGAGAATGCTAGTTTTACCATTTAGAATGGATGAAAAAACTAAAGGCGGAATCTTACTAGGAGGTGAAACTATAGACCGACAACAAGTTGCATCACAATGCGGAAGCGTACTTGCGATGGGAGATGCTTGTTATAGGGATAAAGAGAGATATCCAAACGGTCCGTGGTGCGCGGTTGGTGATTGGGTGGTCTTTGCACGTTATGCAGGATCACGTATAGAAATTGAAGGTGGAGAAGTTCGTCTTTTAAATGAAGATGAAATTTTAGCAACGGTACAGGATCCAACAGATATCCTGCACAAATATTAACCATAGGAAGGAAACTATGCCAGAGGAAAATAAAATAAAACAAGAAAACCCAAAAGTAGATTTAGATACTTCAGGACCTGAAGTCGATGTAACTTTACCAGAGGAAGTAAAAGAAGAAGAAGTAGTAGAAACCAAGGACGAAGAAACAGTAAAAGAAGTTAAAGAAGAAGAAGTAAAAGAAGAACCAGTTAAAGAAGATGATTCTAAGTTAGAGGAATACAGTAAAGGTGTTCAA
>JAUZRP010000033.1 GCA_030950395.1 Desulfonauticus sp.
TAGTTTTGGTATTCATGTAGCTAAAATGGCAGGAATGCCACAGCAAGTAATTCATCGTGCTAATAAGATTTTAAAACAGTTAGAGAAATCGCATTCGAGTGAAGAATTAACAGATAAGGTAAAATCTTTAAAAGACGAAATGCAATTAAGCTTTTTTAATTTGGATGACCCTTTGTTAGAAGAAATTAAAGATGAAATACTACATTTAGATATTAATACACTTACTCCTGTGGAAGCATTGATGAAACTTAATGAAATTAAGAGGATGTTGCACAAAAAGAAAAGAGCATGAAAAAAATGCTTTTTTAATAAAAAGTCTTTGGTATTATTATAATTGTTTTAAATTTGCATCCGCAATATTAAGTTGCACGTTCATTAAAATAACTACGCGAAAGTAGCTCAGGGGTAGAGCATCACCTTGCCAAGGTGAGGGTCGCGGGTTCAAATCCCGTCTTTCGCTCTACACTGTTAAAATATACCAAGCGACGTGCTGAGCGCAGTCGAAGTATGCTGAAGTGGTGGAATTGGTAGACACGTTGGACTTAAAATCCAATGGCCATTATGGCCGTGCGGGTTCAAGTCCCGCCTTCAGTACAGATAAAAAGCCAAGACGAAAGTCTTGGCTTTTTTGGTTCTTGGAGAGAGCAAAGCTTGCTTGGGCTCGCGCAAGGAAACAAAAAAAGACCGTAAAACGGTCTTGCTTTTTTCAACATGTTGATACTGGGACTCACCAAAGGTAATTCGCGTCTTCAGTACAAAAGCCTTTATCGAAAGATAAAGGCTTTTTTTATTACTAATTATTAAAGCATTTTTTCTTGTTGTATTTTTTCTCTTTGCTTTATTTTTTCATTCATTTCTTCCAGCCACAAGAAATGTTTTCTAATCCTTTCGCGCCTATCATCAATTTTTGTAGTGTTCTCATCTCGTTGTTTCTGTAATTGAACAACTTCTTCTTTTCTTTCTTCTTGTTTTTGGAAAGTCTTTTTTAAAAGTTTTTTCTGTTTGCGTTTTTCTATAATGTCAGGAGCTAGAGCATATAAGTACATTGCTCCAAAAAACAAAGCCATTGCCAATAACATTTTTAAACCATCTGCCATAATATTAGCTATTAAAAAATTCAACAATATAGGTTGCGTTTGTGCTAATTTGGGATGAATTTTCTTATTATAAAAGCAATTAATTGAACTTAAAGATAAGAAAAAAAGCTGAAAATGAGTAATCTACAGCGTATTTTTTATCATTAGCTGTTTAATAAATGATCTGTTATTTGAGTTACGGCGCCTTTATTTTTATAG
>JAUZRP010000034.1 GCA_030950395.1 Desulfonauticus sp.
GGGGAAAAACTTTTTCGGCTTTAACGGACAATATTTTTTTAACTGCTTACAAAGCGGATAAGCAATTTGATTTTTTCGATTTAGAAAAAAAGTAACTATTCACCCATTCCAGGTATGAAAGGGTTATTCTGAAAAGCCAAGACTAAGCAATCAAGTACGTTTTCGTTATTTTTTTTAACAGTAGAGATGTAGCCTCTTATTCTAGCAAAATATTGAGCATGTGCAATTGACTTGAAAAGTCCTGATATTTTCAATTTCACTTTAATCATTCTAAGGTCTCTTTCGGCTAAGTTGTTATCGAAAGGGATATTTTTTTCTTTGATAAATTTCAAAAAAAGTTCTTTATGTTTTTCAAGTCCAAAAGCTAATCTTTCTTCATCTGTTTTGGAATAAACCGTATTGTAATTTTCAATAATTGGTTTTATCAGTTGTTGATATTCTTCCAAAATCTTGTTATAATATTGAGTAGTACAAGCTCCAGTTTTCTTTTTTAACTGATGGGCTTGAGTTAATAATTGTGTTAATTTTTTAGACCATTTCGCTTCAAAGGCTTGCTCAACATACTTAAGTTCTCTTAAAACATGAGCATTGCACAAGCTGTGTTTGCAGTTGTAAGCGAAATAGCTACTAAACCTATCGTGTATTAAAGTACCCTTGTATTTTGGAATTATTGCAAAAGAATCAATCGCTTCTTTCCCTCTTTTTATATGATGACCAAAGAAGGTCATGTTTTGATTGCTTAACACATGAATCCATGTGTTTTTTCCATTTAAATTTACGCCAGTTTCATCAGCATGATTGATTTCAGATTTCAGTAAAAGCTGTGCGATTTTATGCTCATAATCTGATAGTTTAGCATAAGCTACCTTTTGAAAGTTCGCCAAGCTTCCTTGAGAAATACGTTGTCCAGTTAAGTCTTCAAGCAACTCTACACATCGCTCAAAAGGAAGCATTTGGTAGGTTTGCAAATAAACACAAAAGGATTTTACTCGGTCTCCATACTGTGCTTCTTGAACTAAGCCTTTAGGAAATTTTGATTTATTTACCTCTCCACAACCCTTACAAGTCTTTGAAACTGTAATATGCTCAGTTACCAACATCTTAATTTCAGGAAAATCAAATAGTTGTCTCGAGCTCTTTTTTCCTTCTTTAGAAAGCAGCTCTCCGCAGCAAGTGCACTGCTTTATATCATGAAAAATTGTTTTATCAGGGCAGGCTACTTTACTTAACTTCTTTCCCTTATGCCCTTTTTGACCTCCGATTTTTTTAGTGCTTTTCTCCCTAGAAGATGTCGTTTTGCGAAACCTGTCTTGGGAGGGCGGAACGCTACTGTTGTTGCTGTTTTTAGGATGTTCATATTTTTTCAACTCCTCTTTTAACACTTTATTCTCGGCTTCCAAAACAGCAACTTTTAGAATCATCTCTTCTCTAAAAAGAGAAAATTCTTTAAACAACAACCTTAGGTCATTTTCTAGTTGTGCTATTTTATCCGTGTCTGTCAATTTTAAACCTTCGTTTTATTGCCACAAAGATCTTTATTGAAAACTCCTTTTTACTGTTTTATAATACTAACTTTTTAGCTACTTCATAACAACTGTTAACAACTTGGTTGATTTTTAAGGAAAACTGAATTTAAACCGAAAAACGGGTGAATAGTTACAAGATTCGTAAAGATTACCCTGAGATGGAAATTGTAATTAGAACTGATAGTGGTTTTAGTTGTGCTCCGTTTTATCGATTAGTAGCTGATTAT
>JAUZRP010000035.1 GCA_030950395.1 Desulfonauticus sp.
AAAGATATTCTACCCTTTGATACTTCAAAAACAGAATTTAAACTCTTTATTGGATATATTATTTTTACAATATATGGTTCTCTTTACCCATTCAATTTACATTCAGTAGGGCTCCCCAGAAACTTAGATGGCTGGATAAATTTCCTATTATGCAACTTTTCATTTAAAACATCATTAGGAGATGTACTAACAAACTTTTTTCTATTTGTGCCCTTTGGATTTTTAGGGGTAAGGAGCATGAGAAGCCCCTTTAAACCCCTTTATTATACAATCATTATTACAATTCTGGGGGCATTATTTGCCCAAGGGCTCCAGATAGCACAATTCTTTGTTGCAGATAGAATACCAAGTCTTATGGATTCTCTTTGTAATATTTTGGGCTGTATGACAGCCGGAGCATTTGGCTCAGTTTCAAGATTTAGATTTGTTGGAGGCAAAAGAGGCCAAGAACTCTGGAAATCAGCCCCTCTAGTACTTATGTCGATATGGATCTTTTCCAATCTTCTCCCTTTTGTTCCCACTCTGGATGTAGGTGAAATCAAACAAAGCTTAAAACCCCTTCTTCTCCATCCAGAATTCAATTTACTGATGACATTAAAACATATGATTGGATGGCTCTTATTTTCATATATGTATATAGAGTACTCAGACAAAAAATTAAACACCAAAACACTTAGCTTAATAATTACAGCAACTTTAACAGCAAAGATATTTATAGAAAATAGAGTTCTTGGTCTCCCTCATGTTTTAGGAGGAGGACTGGCAATTATATTGGATAAAATAACAAATAAAAAAATTTATAACCCAAGGATATTATTTTTTATCCTTTTTTTATTTCTTACTTTAGATGGTTTATACCCCTTTGATTTTAAGTCCTATCCTCAGTCGCAATTTCATTTTATTCCATTTTACGGTTTTTTAGAAGGCAATTTATTTATCACTAGTTATGTAGTGCTAAAAAAAATGTTCTTTTATGGAAGTCTTATATGGACATTATACAAGTTTAATATAACCTGGGAAAAAGCAACAATATTTTGTATTGTATGGTCAATTTTGATTGAAATAATACAAATGTGGTCTTTATCCCATACCCCAGAAATAACAGATCCTATCGTGATGTTCTTAATGGCACTATGGGTGAAAAAAAATGATCCTACCAAAAAAGTATATCCTAAAAAGGTGTATACCGGCCCTGAAAGGAGAAGACAACGCAGATAAATTAGAAATGCCTATTATATTAGACATTAGAAAAAACAATCTCCTAATAATACTCACGAAGAAAAACAAGCAAAATAAAAACTGGTGCTATCATGCCACAAAAATTTTTTAAGGGATTAAAGTCTAACTATCATCTAATAGATATGTCCATTATAAAAAATGACATTTCTATAAAAAGTTTTTGTTCACCTTTTAACACTGTTATCTCTGATTATTATTCTAATAATAACTAGAACATGAGGCAAAGATGAAAATAGCTATATTTGAACTTGAAGGCTGGGAAAAGGAAATAATAGAAAAAGAACTTCTTGAGCATGAAATTTTTTATACTAAGGAAGCCTTGCACCCAGAAAACGCAGAAAAATATCAAGACTTTGAAATAATCTCGACATTTGTACACAGTATCCTCAATAAGGAAACTTTATCTAAATTAAAAAACCTTAGAATGATAAGCACTCGCTCTGCGGGCTATGATCATATTGACATAGATTTTTGCAAAGAAAAGAAAATAGCCGTCTATAGAGTCCCTGATTATGGAGCCCACGTCATCGCAGAACACGCCTTAGCTTTGCTGCTTTCGGCTGTAAAAAATATCCCCCAATCCATAGAAAGAACAAGAAAAGGACTTTTTGACCACAAAGGGCTAAGGGGTTTTGAACTCAAAGACAAAACTATTGGTATAGTAGGAACAGGAAAGATCGGAAAACATATGATAAAATTTTGTAAGGCTCTAGGGATGAAAATCCTAGCCTACGATGCCTATCCCGATAAAGATTTTGCTCAAAAA
>JAUZRP010000036.1 GCA_030950395.1 Desulfonauticus sp.
TTTCATTTTAGTTTTGATAACACGGTGTACCGCGCATAAGGTTTTTATTTTTTGCATTTAAGGGGGGGGGTGTTTTTGTGTTTATTCTTTTGGCTTAAACTGAAATTAGTATAGTGCCCAAATTTAATACTCAAATAACTAATTATCCTAGTTTTTATTGTTAAAAAATAGGCTGGTACAAAAATAGGGCTCACACGTAAAAGTTAGGGAGTAGGACTAAAAAAGGTAGATTTGCTATAAAATAACGGACAGGAGTTTATGGATATTAGCAGCCTATTTTTGCCTAAAGATTTATTGAATCACTTTAGCGCGACCCAAGTATTAGCATTGTGTGATATAAAGACCAAAGAAGAGATTATTGAGATTCACTTGGAAGAAAAGAACATATTACCAGGTAATTATAACTCATCAGAATATGAGTCGAAAGGATTTTATCCCTCCAAAAGGATACAGGACTTTCCGATACGAGGTAAAGCACTCTACTTGTGTATAAAACGGAGAGTTTGGCGAGAAAAACAACATCCTAATATTACCATAAAAAGCGATTATTCATTCATATCAGAAGGGTCTAAATTAACAAAAGACATTTCTGATTTTTTAAAAGGTACAGGTCGAGACCCGAGTAGATACGATCAGTAATATTGCTAGTTATTATCATATTCCAGCAGATAAACTTAGGCGACATTACAAGACCAAGCTAAGTGGGTTCAAGCAATGGGATCAGAAAGAACATGCGGAAGATTATATGCTTTTTTCAAAGAACATAGGCAAGCATCTAAGTTTGGATGAAACCTCCTTGTCTAAAGGAGAACTCTATACATATTTAACCAATAAAAAAGGTAAGGGCAGAAAAGGAACACTGGTAGCTTGTATCAAAGGAACAAAAGCGAGTGAAATAAGTGATGTAATTACACGGATTCCTTTAGAACAAAGGTTAAAGGTAGAAGAAGTAACAATAGATATGGCTAGAAACATGGAAGCTGCTGTTAGCGCATGTTTTGCTAATGCTAATATAGTTACAGATAGGTTTCATGTGGTTAAATTAGTTTTAGATGGTCTCCAGCACCTGAGAATAAAATTAAGATGGAAGGCAATAGAAAGCGAAAATGAAAATATAAAAGAGGCGAAAGAGAAAGGAGAAAGATTTAAACCTCAGGAGTTCAAAAACGGAGACACTCTTAAGCAATTACTAGCTAGAAGCAGATATATACTTGCGAAGAAAGAAAAAGACTGGACCGAAAATCAATCAATAAGAGCTGCTATTTTGTATGAACAATACCCTAAATTAAAAGAAGCATACGACCATTGTATGAAGCTTAGAAATGTTTACGAAAACGAATCGAAATCAAAAGCAGAAAAACATTTAAACCAATGGATTGAAAGTACATCCGAATTAAAAATAGAAGAATTTTACACCGCAGCTAATTCAATAAATTACAATAGAGAAAACATTTTGAACTTTTTCAATAACAGGAGTACAAATGCCAGTGCTGAATCATTTAACTCTAAAATAAAACTCTTTAGAGCTAATCTAAGAGGTGTAACAGATGTTGAGTTTTTCCTCTTTAGGCTATACAAACTATTTGCTTAGTCCCTAAGAAATTAACGTGAGCCCATTCCAGTTCTTGGAGGAGCTGGAAAAATAGGTGTCCCATTTTTGCTTTTTCTCGGTCTTGAAATCTCATGTGGAGGAGCAAATGCAATTCCAGGAGCAAAAATGTTTTTGTACGAAGGATTTTGATACGTTTCTGGCCAGTCTTGAACCGTCCGTTCTTCG
>JAUZRP010000037.1 GCA_030950395.1 Desulfonauticus sp.
CAAAAAATCGCCAATTTTCTATCGTCCATTGATAAATCCATTGAAAATTTGGGCAGACAAATAGAGGCATCGCAGGAATGGAAAAAAGGTTTATTGCAGAGGATGTTTGTATGAAAAAGGTGTTATTATGAAAAAAGAAATCATAAAATCAGATGCGAACGAACAACTACTTTTTACAGAGCTTGCTGGTTTAATAGAGCAAAGTAAAAAGCAGGTAGTTGCACAGGTAAACAGTGTTTTAACTTTAACCTACTGGCAGGTGGGCAAAAGGATAAACGAGCATATTCTTGAATATAATCGTGCAGAATATGGTAAACAGATTATCGTTTCACTGGCACAACAATTGGCTGAGAAATATGGCAAAAGTTTTAGCATAAGAAATTTGAGAAGAATGATGCAATTTGCTGATATTTTCCCTGATTTAGAGATTGTGTCACCACTGGTGTCACAATTGAGTTGGACTCATTTTATTATTCTTCTTTCAGTTAAAAACAAAGATGCTAAATTGTTTTATGCTCAAAAGTCAATTGAAAGCAGATGGAGCAAAAGAGAGTTGCAGAAACAAATAGACCGCAAAGCCTTTGAACGAAAAGAAATTGCCAGTTTGCAACTTGAAAACCAAGATATTGAAGTACAAAACACATTCAAAGATCCTTACTTTTTAGATTTCTTAGGCTTAAAAGACACCTATCTCGAAAAGGATTTGGAAAAAGCAATTCTCAGAGAATTAGAAAGTTTTATTTTAGAACTTGGTGTTGGGTTTACTTTTGTAGAACGCCAAAAAAGAATGATAATTGATGGGGATGATTTTAATTTAGATTTGCTTTTTTATCACAGAAAACTAAAAAGACTGGTAGCCATAGAACTTAAAATCGGCAAGTTTAAAGCCAAAGCCAAAGGACAAATGGAACTTTACCTAAAATGGCTAAACAAATACGAAAAACAAGAAGGCGAAGAAATGCCAATTGGATTAATTTTATGCACCGAGGCAAGTAAAGAGCAAGTTGAACTTTTAGAAATGCACAAAGACGGAATAATGGTTGCAGAATATTGGACAGACTTGCCACCTAAAAGTCTATTAGAAGAAAAATTGCATCAGGCTGTAATTGA
>JAUZRP010000038.1 GCA_030950395.1 Desulfonauticus sp.
TTGTACCAAAGAACCTCTCAAGTATAGGAAAAATATTTATGTTATACAGATATGTCACAAAAAAAGCTACTTATGCTCTTCCAGTAAGAGCTTAATCAGTTTTTTCTACTCCGGAAATTTTCAGTTTCTTTTTTCTATAATTTTTGTTATACATCTTTTTAAATCTTCCACCTGCCTCAGTATTTTTTGTCTTTTCAAGACTTTTGTTAGTTATATCAAAAAGTTACCCATAGGTGAAGAGCTTTTTTATATCAAAATCGCTCAAATTAGGAAGATATAATTAAGTAAGATATAACTAAGATATGATAAAAAATAATATGAAAATTTATATGGATTGTTGTTTTTATCAACCTTTTGATGAACAAAGTGATCTTCTTGCCCATCTTTTAGATGAGGCTGTTAAAATTATATTATTTTTATATGAGAAAGGACGTTTTAATCTAATTAATTTAATATCCACTGAGGTTTTAAGGTTTGAGATAGAAAAATTCTTGACGTCTTAAAAAGAGAAAAGTTAAAAATTTTAGAGCAAATAGCAAATCAATGTGTTAAAGAGATAATACAATAGAAAATAGAGCTAAATACTTTGAGATAAAAAGATCGCGAGCATCTGACGCTCTTCATTTAGCCTGTAATGAAGTATGCCTACAATTTCGATGTTTTTTGGAATTATCATCCGGATGTACTGTGCTCCGGCGGAACATGAACCAGCCCATATTCACGCTTATTATCAAAATTATAAGGCAGCTATTGATATAGAAAGTGGAGAGGTAATGGCGGGAGAACTACCCAAAAAACAACTTCGCCTAGTTCAAGCCTGGATCGAAATTCATAAAGAAGAATTGTTGGCAAACTGGAGATTAGCTCAAAAAGGAGAAACACCTTTTAAAATTGAACCTCTAAAGTAATTTTGAGGAGTGGAAATCATGTATTTAGGAGTTAAAGAGGTGCAGGCTTTAGATGATTATAAATTAAAACTAAAATTTGAAAATAATGAGGAAAGAATTTTTGATTTGAAACCTTACCTTAATTTAGGAAAGTTTTCCGAACTTCAGGATCAGGAGTTGTTAAAAAAAGTAAGGGTTAGTTTTGATACTATTGAATGGCCAAATGGCATAGATTTAGATCCAGAATTTCTATACAAACACTCAAAAAATGAAACCTAACAAGTCGCTCCACCTGACCACCATTCCGCTGCGTCCTTTGGGCTTGCGTCTTGTCGGCTGGTGACCGTGGGCGTTAGCGTTTAAATACAAACTCGGTGTCTAAAACATATAAAGGAATATGGAAATGGAACTAAAAGAAAAAATTAAGAAAGAGATCGATTTGATACCAGAGGAATATCTACCTCAGCTTGAACAATATCTTAATGCAATAAAATGCAGAAAAAGAAGACGGCTATGTATCAAAAAAATACATTTAAAAGGTAAATATGATAATCTAAAAATAAGAAAATTAGCATATGAGTAGCTATGAACAGCTCAATATTAGTTGACACAAATATACTGATCTATGCTATTGATGCTGACTCTCAAACGAACGGGCATTGACGTTTTTGTCAGATTCCTCATTGAAACTTTTCACCACTTCTAAAAATATTTCTGAATTTTTGGTTGTATTGACCAGGGATCCGGAAATAAATCTATCTTCCATTTAATGTTTAGAGATCTTAAATGGCCTTCTGAATGATATCGTCATTTTCTATCCTACACCCATGTCAATGAATGTCTTTCAGGAATTAGTTCGTAAATACAACCCTCGTGGTTTATGGATTCACGATGTAGAAATAGCCAGTATTGGTATCGCGCATGGCATATCCACGATTGCCACTAATAATGTTGCTGATTTCAAGCGTATTACTGAATTGGAAATTATAGCAATATGAACTGCGCTCCATAGCGGCACCTAAGCTTGATCATTAGATAAAACAAAATACTACCTAATCTGAGCGATTTTCACGTACCCATTTCAATTCTAACTAACTTATTTAATTAACTAAAAAATAGTGCTTCGTAGAGCAAGAAAACAAATTTTAAATCATTCTAACAGGTTATACTTAAGATTTGCTAATTAAATTTAACATTTAGCAATTAGCTGTATTTATCATAGGCTATAGGCAATGGGCTAAGGGCTATAGGCAAATTGAATTAATATTTACCAATTAGCTGTATTTAAATCAGTTAATTTAAGAAGCAAAACCCTTAAGGTATATAAAGAGTTATATGAAAATTTTGGTAAATTTTTGTTATAATCATAGCATTATCAATACGTTAGAACTATTTCCAGACCCTAACTTGAGCAATTTTGCAGTCCAAAATCGCTCAAGTTAGGTATAGAAAACAAATAATTACAGGCAAGTGAAAAATTATGCTTACAATAGAGACCATTAATTTGGTTATTGATGCTTGGGCAATGCCCCATTGCCCAAGGTCTCTTGGCCATAAAAACGTATTTTAAAACCATCACCAGATTTTTAGTATTGTAAATAACGTGGATTTATAATCTTAATCTCTGCCTTTTCCCGTAAAGCAGAGATAAAATCAGAAAAGATTTGTTTGGCTTTGAAATTTTCATAAATTTTTAGCCACTTCTGTTTTTCCTGATCAAATCCCTTTTTGTCAGGAAAAATACGTTTAATTGGTCTAACTAACACATAGCCTGGTGTTGTCTGATAAGGTACGTCAAGCCAAGTATTGGGTTTGGTTTGAAAAGATGCCTGCACCAAATCTTTATTAAAGCCTAATTCAGGAATAAAGCCTTGTCTGCCAAAAGGCTTTGTAATCTTTAAAGGCACTTTCAGCATAGGATCTTTTTGAAGTTTGGCCAACAAGCTAGTAGCATCTTTTAAGGCCATTTCTTTGGCCTTTTGATTAAGTAAAATATTTTTTATTTTGGTTTTAACTTGAGCCAAAGGCAATACCTTGGCAGGAACGTCTTGAATTTTTTCCACAAACAAATAACCATTGGGCAAAGTTAAAGGAGTTTTGGTGACCTCATGCAGAGGCAGTGCGAACACTGTTTGCACATCTTTGGGTTTGAGCAAGGACAGAGGTTCTGGCAAATTATTTCTAGAAAAAAGATCTGTTTGCTCCAGTTTCAAACCAAGACTTCTACTGACCTTGTCCAGTTTTTCTCCAGCTGCCAATCTGGTGAGAACTGTATCTAATAAGTCTTGCATTTTGTTATAAGCCTTAGACTGCGCAATTGTAGTCTTTATTTTATCTTTTACTTCTGCCAGCGGAGCAATGCCGGCTGGTTTTTTATCTTCTACTAAAATCAAGTGCAAACCAAAAGGAGTGCGCACAGGTTTGCTAACTTCTCCTACCTTTAAAGCAAAAGCAGCTTTTGCAAAAGAGGGGACCACGTCTTTTTTGCTAAACCAACCTAACTCACCCCCATTTAATTTACTTGGACCTTCTGAGTATTTTTTGGCTAGTTCACTAAATTTGACACCTTTTTTTAACTCTTTTTGTATTTTGGCAATAATTTTTTCGGCTTTTTGAACCTCTTCTTGGGTAGCATTCTGAGGCAAACGAATAAGAATGTGCCTTGCTTTTACCCTTTCTGGTTGAAAAAAATTGTTTTTATGGCTTGTGTAATATTCCTCTATCTCTTTGGGGGAAACCGTTTCTAAATAAGCTAACTTTTGAGGAGTAAGTTCAAGATAAGCGATCTTTATCTTCTCTGGAGACATAAATTGATTTTTATTTTGATTATAATAGGCCTGGATCTCTTTGTCAGAAATCTCAATTCTTGGAAAATAGTCTTTAAAGGCAAACAAAACATATTCTACCTGTACTTTTTCTCTGGCAAATTTATACAAATCATAGACCTCTATCCAATTGGCCTTAGCTGGCAGGGTAATAAATGAACGTATTTTTTCTATAAGTAAATTATGAGCGTAATCGTGTTCAAAATCAGCAGGAGTTAAACCATTTAATTTGAGTAACTGTTGATAGAGATTAGGATCAAATTGTTTGTTTTTGTTTTGAAAAAAAGGAAGAGAGGTAATGGCCTTGCGCAGCTCTACTGGCGTAACATCTATACCTAATTGCTCGGCTTTTTGTTTCAAAAGCTCTGCATTGATGAGCTGATTTAAAACCTGCTCTTTAACCTGCATAGCCTTCAATTGTTCGGAGCTCAAATTAGGATTTTGTTGACGAAGTTTTTGAATAGTCCGCTCATAAGCAGCACTAAATTCCTGAACAGGGATAGGACGACCATTGACTTCCGCCACAATAGCAGCTTTGTTACTCCTGTAACTGCCAATCCCCCAAAAGATAAAAACTACAATAATTAAACCAAATACAATTTTTATTCCCCAGGACCTAGCATTCCTACGCATAAAATCTAACATAAATATTACTCCATTTTTATTATTTCTCTTCCAAGCCTTAACGCTTAATCCTTACTCCTTAATTAAACTCCGACTTACAAAATAAGCCTTTCTACTTACCCATTTTAGTTTCTAGTAAAGATAAAAAAATGTTTATCCTAACATTCTAAAAAAATCAAATCATAGAATAAGGATTGCCCAGACAAGACTCAAAAGCTTTCACCAGTCTCATCTTCTAAAGATTGTACGCTCCTCTCAAGTTTATCCTCATCGTTCAAATCTAATATTTTCGTACCTCCAAGATAAGGAATAAACTTCAACTGTTCTATGTTTCTTAGTTTGTTGTAAACTTTAAACAATTTTTTACCCTCTTCTAAAATAATCTTTTGATATCTTTGCAAGCGCTTAATGTCTCTAAGTGAAGTTTTAGCCAACACTTCTGTAGCATTGACTACTGTAGTTAAAGGTTGGGATAATTCGTGACTAATAGCTCCGGCTAAAGATAAGACCAGATCAAGCTGTTGTTTGCTCTTTATCTCTGTTAGGTTTTTAAAAAGCCACAACACTCCCTTATCTATTATGGGCATTACAGTAACTTCTAGCTCATTGTCATTTAACGAAGTGTTAAAAGTCTTTGTTTTGTCTCTATCCAGACTCTGGAGAATAGATTGTTTTTGTTTTTCCGTTAAATCTATCACATCAAAAATGTTGTTTTTCTTGACCTTACCCAAAAGAATCCTGGCAGGTCGGTTAAAATAAATAATACGCCCATATTGAAAAGTATAAACTAAAGGATAAGGCAATTTACTAAGCAAAAGCTCAAATGCTTTAGCATATTCCCTAACCTGAGATTTTAGATTTTCGGTTGAACTTATATTTCGAATAATTTCTACAGCACAAACAGGGATACTATTGTGCAAAATTTTTGCAGCCATCACCTGATAAGTGCCTCTCATTTTGCCCGAACTTAAATTCAATACACCTGAAACTATGGATCCATGTTTGTCTGTAGTACAGCTCAACGATATATCTGGTGAATATATTTTTTTTAGTTCTTCACAATCGTACTTTAATATATTTTGCCCCAATAATGGTTGCTCCTTGTTATATAACATAAAGCCAACCTTTGTCCTCCCTAAAACTCGTTCTCTATTTACCCCTGTTAATTCTTCACAGGTCTTATTCCAATAAATCACCTCTCCCTTTGAATTAAAGACAATAATACCCCAAGGAACGTTTTCCAAAACATAGGTTAAGAGTCTATAGTTATCTGCTTTTTGCTTATACAATGTTTTTAATAAAAAGAGGCTAAAAAACATATAAGTGGGAACATACTCACTTAACTGGACATTTACAGGTAAATTCTGACGTAAATTGAGGATAAAATCAGGATCTGTTTCCAAATTTAGCACAGTATCTATCATGTGCTTACTTAACATTTCTTCCCAAGAACTATAACAGGGATAGTTGGTTGAGATATTTTTATGATCCGTAATAGTAATAGCAATTAAATCTCCAATAAGAGAAAACCGTTCCTTAATTTTTAAATATGTTTTTATAAAAGAAGATACTTTGTTTTTGGGACCGATTAAAGCAAAATTTTTTAGCATATTTTTTTAAACCCAATTTATCTGATTTATGAAATTAACTATGTTTTATTTTCTAGTTTATAATATCTGACTCTAAATCTTTCAACTAAAACCATTAGGAGTGTTCAAATAAAAGTCTATTAATTTTATTTTTACGCATAGTTATTTCTGTTTGCAACACCAGTTTTTGTTGTTGTAATTGAAAAATCTCTTGGGCAAAAAAAATTTGTTGTTCATAATTTTCCTTTTCTCTATAGTCTCTTATCTGTTGTTCACATTCTTTTACCTGGGCTTGTAATTTTTGGATTTCCTGCTCAAGTTTCTTTATCTCCGAGGATACGGATGCGTCGTTTGCCTGGCTCATCAATGCTCTCCTTAGGTTTTGTTTCTAATTTTCCCTGAGGAAGACTTTGAAAAATTTTCCAAAACGTTGGCCAAATCTGGGTAATGCTAGCTGGGTTGTCGAGACCAATGCCTTTAAAGGCAAAAGAAATAAGACCATAACTTAAGGTCCATAAGGGGGAAGGGCTACTCCAAATCTTTTGGTCTTTTCTATCTTCACCTTGATATTCTATTTCTAGATATTCTGGATGCAGAGTATAGTTAAAATTTAAAAATTTTAGGAGCTCTATGCCTATTTCTAAGTCAGTTCCTTCTTCTAATTGGTGATAAATAATAGCTTTGCTTTTTTTGGCAATAGCCAGAGCCAAAACTAAAGGGAAAAAATCTTTGGAGGATCCAACATCAAAATGAGGCTCTGAAATATTTTGAGAGGTTAAAGAAGTTTCCATACTATTTTCTGTATAATGAAAATTTAGACCCAATTCTTTAAAAAGCTTTTGGGCAAATTGAGCTTTTAAGGAGTGTTTGGACCAACGTCCCAAAAGTTTTACCCTACCAGTAGTAATATAAGGAAGCACCAAAAGATAACTGCTCAATAGAGGATCTGCTTCTAAGAAAAGAGGCAACGGGGATTTTATTTGCTGAGCAGGGATGTGGACAGTATTTTTACTAAAAACCACAGATATCTTCCATTGTTTTAAAATACATTCCAATTCTTGTATTTCTGGCGGCAAATCAGAAAAAATTAAAGTTATATCCTTTTTATATCCTATGCCAGCCAAAATCAAACAAATCCCAAACAGAGGATCTAAGTTTTGGGGCAAGACAATTTCCTTGGGCAACTGCCCACTGCTTTCTAATCTGGCAGGTAAATTATAAGTCTGTGGTTCAATAAAAGACAACCTTGCTCCTAATTTTGGTAACAAGTCTTGAACATCTTTTAAATTCAAAATCTTTAAAGCTGGAGCAGCATTGAGCCTACAACTCCCTGCCTGTGTTAAAGCCAAACTCAAAATAGAATAAAGAGTTGTCTTGTATTCTCCTAAAAAAATAGACCTGCCTTCAAAAAGCAGATCTGAAGGCCCTGCATGTAAGGAGTTGTGTTGCCAGGAAATTTTTGCATTGACTTGATTCAAAGCTTTTATGAGCTCTACCAAAGGATCGTTTAGAGGAAAGGGCTCTATGTGAGTTTCTGTTGAAGATAAGGCAGCTAAGATGATAGAAACTCTAGCCTGAAATAAAGATAAAGGCGCATTGGTCTGAAAATCAAGTGGCTCCTTTCGGGGATACAAACAAAAAGGTCTGTCCACCTGTTTTTTACTCTCTGCTCGGGCATAACTGATATTATTTAAAGTTGAAAATAACTGTCTAAAAAAACGTTGATTTTCGCCTTTAATTTTTTGTTTCCAGATGTTCCAAAGATTTTTTTCTAAAACAGTATCTACAGGTGGTTTTGTTTGTTCCAAACGTTTACTAGCTATTTTAGCCAAAAGCTTAGTTCGCCTTTGAATAAATTTAAGTAACTGATTTTCTACTTGTTCAAGTTCTTGATTTAAAGTGTAATTTTTTTTCTCTTTCATAAAATACCCTAGACAAACAAAGTAAAAATAGATTATCCTTAAAAGCTTTGTTGAGCAAGCAGAAGTCTTTGCGGTTAAGAGGACATCTTAAAGGTTTAGATGGTTTTTAGTCAACTAGTTTATTAGCCAAATCGAGAAATTTTAACTTTCTTCCTAACTAAAACCAATTAAGGAGACATATCTGGTATGGAGGACTTGGAATTAAAGAAAAAAGGCGTACTGCTGACCATTGATTTATCTTTTTACCTCAAATTAAGTGGAAAATCCAATCTAGACCCAGGAGAAATAGCTAAAATCACACGCTACTGGCAAAATTGGTTTAAACACTTTAATGCTTACACCTTAGGAGAACCTAAGGGATACTTAGTACTGTTTTTAAACAAAGAAGTTGAACGAGAAATAGAGGCTGCCTGGGCAAGTAGTCCCACAGGAGGATATGAACTGGAGCTAATGGCCAGAACAATGCTTATGGCAGCAGTAAAAGAATTTATCCCTGAGCTAGAACAATTGGGCTGCGCTCCAGTACCCAAAGTTAATAAAAACATTAGACGTAAAATAGCCCTTACGGGTCTAGAAGTAAAAAAAAATGGCACGTTGAGCCACAAATACGCAGTGTTTACCTACTACCCTTATAAAGGAGGCTGCAACTTGTGTCTATTAAAAACATCCTGCCCTACTTATCAAAAACTAAATATATAGAAACAAACTATAGCCTTGAAAAACTCTATTAAAAAATAGATTGACCAAATAAAAAATACACTCTATTCTTAAATTTGATAATTTGATGTATAATATTACCTCCCCCGCAAAAAACTAATATTAGGTTAATCTAAAAAAACATACTGCCCATGGATAAAATTGCGCTAAAAGACTTAAAGCCAGGCATGCAATTAGCTACCGACGTTAAAGCAGAAGACGGTCAAATTATTTTACCCAAAGGTTTAACTCTAACAGAAAACCACATCCAAGAATTAAAAAAAATAGGTATTGCCTCCGTTTATATCGATAAAGGAAAACAAAACACAAAAATAAAAATCTCGGCAACAGATCTAGACAAATTAAAGCAATATTTATCGCCCTTATTTGCTTCCAATGACTTTGGAGAGCCCCTCGTTCGAAATATCTTTTACTTATCTCTTGCCCATCTAGCCCAAAAATACCTAAACGGATGGAAAATCCCAGATAAAAGACAGCATCTGCCAGTTGAAGACGGTTCTTTTAAAGATGCCTTTTATAAAGACGAGATAAACTTTTCCTTGCTGGTCCAAAAAGAAGTAGAATTGGTTTCTTTTCCTGATATTTACTTTAAAATTGTAGAAGCCATAAAAGATCCCAATAAGTCTGCTGCAGACATAGCCAAAATCGTCAGCAAAGATCCCAGTTTGTCCGCCAAACTTTTAAAATTGGTCAACAGTCCCTTTTATGGACTAAGCCAAAAAGTAGAAACTATTTCTAGAGCCATAACTATCATTGGAGCCAACGAATTATCCACTTTAGCTTTAGGAATTGCAGCTGTAAATGTATTCAAAGACATACCTGAACAACTCATTGATATGAAATCTTTTTGGTTGCATTCTATTGCAGTAGGAGTATTTGCCAAACTTTTGGCCCAACGTAGTCATCTTGAGCAAGAAAAATACTTTGTAGCAGGTTTACTTCACGATATTGGACGCTTGGTACTCTTTAAACACATTCCAAGACTGGCTACAGAAGCCCTGCTTTTTTCTTATGCCAATCTCATTCCTCTTGTGGAAGCTGAAAGAGAAGTGATTGGCTTTGATCATGCCTTAGTGGGAAATTCGCTCATCCAGGCCTGGAACCTGCCAGAAAGCCTGGGACAGACTATAAAACTCCACCATTTTCCGGGAAAATTTGTCCAACTTTCTGATGCTATTGTCCATCTGGCCGATTTTTTAGCTATAGCCATGCACATCTCCCCAAAAGGCTCTATCGTGGTCCCTCAACTCAACAAATCTATCCCAAAACTAATAAATTTAAGCAAAGAAGAATTAAAAGTCTTGGTAAACAAAGCCCTCTTAGAAATAGAAGACACCATTCGTGTTTTTGTATAGGATTTTTCAACGGTTATAAAAAAAATCCTCTTTTATAATTCAATGTGTGACATAACAATACTAAAAGACGTGACTGCAAAAAACAAAATTGGCGTTTTTGATTGAACTCTCAAATTGTAACTATTTTAAATTATTGAAAAAAATTTTCTTATAGATTTTTTTTGTTTAGCTATAAACTAATCTTGGCAGTTAGATACTAAAAAACACCTGACCCTTTCCTGAAAACCAAAAAAGCCCTACCTCCAATGGAAGTAGGGCTTTAAGAAATCATTACCAAAGCATCCTTACCCAATCCGAAACAATTTCCTACTATTGTATTCTGCTTGTTTACCTTTATTCCATTGTTTTACTGGTCTGTAATATCCAACCACTCTAGTATAGACTTCTGCTTCTTGGCCGCATTTAGGACAAATAAAATGTTCTCCTTCTAGATAACCATCCTGCTTACAAACCGAAAAAGTGGGTGTAATGGACAAGTAAGGCAATCTGGTATTGGACAATGCCTTTACGATAAAGTTACACAAGGCATCTTTATCGTAAACTGCCTCACCCAAATAAGAGTGAAAAACCGTACCACCTGTATATAGTGGTTGTAATTTGTCTTGATGCTCTAAGGCTTCGAATATATCATGGGTAAAATCTACTGGTAAATTGGTAGAATTGGTATAATAAGGTACTCCATTACCTGAAGTATAAATATTGGCGTATAACGATTTATCTATTTTAGCCAATCTATAACTAGTACCTTCTGCAGGAGTAGCTTCTAAATTATACAAATTGCCGGTTTCTTCCTGAAATTTACGGGTTAATTCTCTTAAGTGGTCTAAAACTCGGATCATCAACCGAGTACCTTCTTCAGTTTCAATACCTTTACCCAACAAATTCATACAGGCTTCGTGCCCGCCTACCAATCCGATAGTGCTAAAATGATTTTTATAACCCACTTTTAAATATCTTTTAGTAAAAGGAAACATATTTTTTTCTAAATTGTCTGCGATTAATTTTCTTTTAAATTCTAAAGAATCTTTGGCCAGTTCGGCGTATTCTGTGATGAGATTTAAAAAGTCTTCTTCATTTTGGGATAAATAAGCTAATTTGGGGAGATTTAGAGTAACTACTCCAATAGAACCGGTTAAATCGCCTGCTCCAAAAAGCCCACCCGTTCTTTTTTTGAGCTCTCGCAAATCCATTTGCAATCTACAACACATTGAACGCACGTCTTCTGGTTTTAGGTCAGAATTAATAAAATTTTGAAAATAAGGCACTCCATACTTACCAGTAAGCTTTAAAAGCAATTCACCCACTTCGCTATCCCAGGGAAAATCAGAACTTACATTATAGGTAGGGATAGGGAAACTAAAAATACGGCCGTGATAATCGCCAGCCAACATTACTTCTAAAAAGGCCTTATTGATCCATTCCATTTCTTTTACAAATTCACCATAAGTGCTGTCTTGAAATTCTCCACCAATAATTACTGGTTCTTTGGCAATGTGTTGTGGAGGAACTAAATCAAAAGTAATATTAGTAAAAGGAGATTGTCCGCCCCATCTGGATGTAGTGTTGAGATTAAAAACAAATTTTTGAATCGCCTGTTTAACTTCGTCATAGGTTAATTTATCGTAAGCAATAAAAGGCGCTAAATAGGTATCAACATTATTAAAAGCTTGGGCGCCCGCCCATTCATTTTGTAGTGTGCCAAGGAAATTTACCATCTGTCCCAAGGCAGAATCAAAGTGCCTAGCAGGCCCAGCAGAGCAGCGTCCTTCTAAATTAAAACCTTCCAATAATAAATCTCTAAGACTCCAACCTGCACAATAACCCGCCAATCCAAAAGATAAATCGTGAATATGAAAATAGCCTAAGTTGTGGGCTTCTCTGATCTCTGCTGGATATTTTTCTAAAGCATACCTAGCTTGCACAGACCCAGAAAGATGGAGCATAAGCCCCTGAAAGGAATGGGCCAAATTGGCATTTTCGTGCACTCTCCAGTCAGTTTTATCCATGTATTCATCAATGATTTTACACACGTCTAAATAACTTTTCTTTTGTTCCCTGATTTCTCTTCTTTTTTCACGGTAAAGAATGTATTTTCTGGCTACATCATACAACCTATTTTCCATTAAAACCAGTTCGACCATATCTTGTACTTGTTCCTGATCTGGAATTTCCACATCTTTTAATTTGTCTTCCACTCGAAGAGCCAAACGTTTAGCCAGTAAAGGATCTTTAATTTTACAGGCTTTAAGCGCCTTTAAAATGGCCTCGGCAATCCTATCTACGGCCCAGGTCTCTAAACGACCATCTCGTTTCCTAATTTGTTTAGGCATTTATTAACCTCCTTGTTATTTTCTTTTATAAAAAACCTAGTTTGAACGAATTTAACCCAATTTTTACTTAATTTTCCCCATTCACTAATTCCTAAGCCTTTAGCTGAGGTTCTTTGTATTCCTGAAGCACAAGCGCAAACCCCTTGGGTAAATAAGATTTTGTCACTTCAATATCCTCAGGGGTTAAAAAAGGAACTTTGGTTAAACGAAATAAAAACTTATTGGGATATTTTTGAGCTAAAGAAAAAATCTTTTTCATTTTAGTGGCTATATCTTTTGGCTCAATATTTTTCCCTGTTAAAAGCGCATACTTATCCCACGGACCCTTTACATCTATAGCAAACAAATCAACTCTATCTCTTTGCACCAAATCCTCTATCACCTCTGGCAAAAAACCATTACTGTCTATCTTGACCTGATAACCAAGCTGCTTTAATTCTCCGCACATTTCACTCAAATAAGATAATAACGTTACCTCACCACCAGTTAACACCACTCCGTCTAACCATTTTTTCTTGTCCTTTAATTTTTTATAAACATCTATCCAAGAAAGAGAAGGTAGATTATGTCCACCTTTGGCTAATTCAAAATTGTGACATGTAGGACAGGCAAAATTACAACCAGCAAAAAATAACACCGCACTTACTTTGCCTGGCCAATCAATCAAACTAAACGGTAAAAAACCTTTTAATTCTGGACGAAAATGCATGCAATCCTCTTTAGCAACTCCCTTTTCTAATTATTAACCAAAATTTTTAAAATTAAGCAAGTTAAATAAAGCTAACCATTTAAATAGGTTAAAACTAATATGTTGAAATTATTAAAAATTTTTTTAATAATAATTACTATTTTTTTTTAATCTATTTGCCTACAAGTAAAATTGACTTGTTTGACAAAGTTGGACTAAGTGTTATCTGAATCCCAATTGGTTAACTCTTAAGTCAGAACTAAACTAGATATTAAATTAAGGATGGGAAAATGATTCAACCCGGAACTCTAGTAATGTTGGTCAATAAAAAGGGAAAAACTTATTTTCGCACTGTTCAAGAAACAGGAGACATACATACAAACGAAGGCGTAATCAGTTTTGAACAAATTTTAGAAAAGGATTTTGGTCAAACTATTTCAACTCATCTGGGCAAGACATTTTATTTGCTGCGTCCTACCCTTTATGATTTGATAAAATCTGTCAAAAGGAAAACCCAAATTATATATCCCAAAGATATTGGCTATATCCTCTTAAAATTAAACTTAGGTCCAGGACAAACAATTATAGAAGCCGGCACTGGTTCTGGAGCGCTCACCACTGCTTTAGCTTTTGTGGTGGGGCAAGAAGGCAAGGTCTTTAGTTATGAACAAAGGGAAGAATTTTCTTTGTTAGCTAAAGAAAACCTCAAAAGAATTTCCTTAGATACCAGAGTAGAGTTTATCCACCAGGACATAAAAGAAGGATTTCAACAACAAGGCGTTGATGCTATTTTTCTAGATGTTCGCACTCCTTGGGAATATTTACAGCAAGCTTACGTTGCTCTAAAACCAGGAGCACCTATTGGATTTTTACTCCCTACCACAAATCAAGTAAGTACTTTGCTTGCACATCTAGAACAAAACTCTTTTTTCGGGCCACAGGTAACAGAAATCCTCATTCGTCACTACAAACCAGTCCCAGAAAGATTAAGGCCGACAGATCAAATGGTAGCTCATACTGGATTTTTAATTTTTGCCAGAAAAATAGAAACCCAATAAAAACAAATAAAAACAATATGTTATTTTAAAAATCTTGATTTTTTTCTAACTTTCATTATTAAAATACTTTTTAGTTCAATTCTCCCAAAGAGAAGAGCATAGGACTAAAAATATTGTGGAGGGTGTTCTAAAATGACCAGAAAAGACAGGACAGAAGGCATATTAAGCCGCAAAGAGGTATTAACTTCTACGGAAAGAGAAAAATATTATGTTTTAAAACTAAAGGAACTTTTAAGTTATGCTTATCGCTATTCTGAAGACGTAAAAAAAAGATTTGACCGGGCTCAATTTTGCGTGGACAAGTTTAAGACCTTAGCAGACCTAAAGTACATTCCTATTCTAAAGAAAAAGGAGCTTATCTTTTTACAATCTATGGGACCACGCTTAGGTGGCTTATTAACCAAAGATCTTGGCGAGTTAAAAAGAATTTTTATGTCCCCAGGTCCTATTTTTGACCCAGAAGATAGAGATCCAGATTATTGGGGCTGGACAGAAGCCTTTTATGCTGCTGGATTTAGAAGGGGAGACATCGTTCAAATCACCTTAAATTATCATCTCTCTCCTGCAGGTTTAATGTTTGAAGAACCTTTAAATAATCTTGGCTGCGCGGCCATTCCTGCAGGTCCTGGCAATACCTCGCTCCAATTAGAAATTATGCAAAAATTAAGAGTCACAGGCTATGTTGGAACTCCCAGTTACCTTTTACACTTAGCTCAAAAAGGTGAAGAAAAAGGGCTCAATTTAAGAAAAGATTTATTCTTAGAAGTAGCTTTTGTTACTGGAGAAAAATTTTCCGAGAAAATGCGTTCAACCATTGAAAAAAAATTCAATCTCATTATGCGCCAGGGATATGGCACAGCAGACGTAGGTTGTATTGGTTATGAATGTTTTCAGAAAAAAGGGTTGCATATCTCCAACAGAGCCTTTGTGGAAATTTGCCATCCTGACACAGGAATTCCTCTAAAAGAAGGAGAAGTAGGCGAAGTAGTTGTAACAGTATTTAACAAAACCTACCCGCTGATCAGACTGGCCACAGGAGATTTGGCTTATATTGATCCTACTCCTTGCTCTTGTGGACGCACATCTCCTCGTCTGGGCAAAATCGTAGGCAGAGTTGATACCACGGCTCGCATCAAAGGCATGTTTGTCTATCCTCATCAAGTGGAGCAGGTTATGTCTTCATTTGAAGAAGTAAAACGCTGGCAAATAGAAGTAACCAATCCAGGCGGCATTGATGAAATGGTGCTGTACATAGAAGCCAGTCAATTCACTAGAGAAGCAGACTTACTGCATGCCTTTAGAGAAAAAATAAAAATTAAACCTATTCTAAAAATCGTTCCTCCAGGAACATTGCCGCCTCAGATAAAACCCATTGAGGATAAAAGAAAATGGGAGTAAAAAAACTCATTCCTCTTGGTGCACTTTTTTTCTTGGTTGGGTGTGCCCTGTCCCACCCAACCCTATCCAATCCCAAACTTAAGCCACAATTATTAACTGCAGATTATATCCTTGTTGGAGAAAGGCATCTCAACCCTTGCGATCACAAATTTGAAGAACTAGTGCTAAAACAATTATTACACCTGGGACTAAAGCCTGTAGTAGGCCTTGAAATGGTTCCAGAGCCATATCAAGGAGTGCTAAATCGCTTTAGCCAGCACAAAATTACTCTGGCTCAACTTCCCAAACAACTCCAATGGAATAAAAACTGGGGCTATCCCTTTAAATTTTACCAACCTATCTTCAGATTAGCCCGACAACATCAATTGCCTTTAGTGGCCTTAAATATACCATCTAAAATCGTGAAAAAATGGGCTGCCCAAAAAGCACTAACTCCTTCTGAACAAAAATTGCTGCCCTCTCGTATCATCTTGCCTCCACAACAACAAAAAAATTTTTTGCAATCTTTATTTAAACGCCATCTCTTCTTTTTGTCCAACATCTCGATCAAACTAAACACGTTTCTAAGGGCCCAATCTTTGTGGGAAAGTAAAATGGCCGAGCGAGCAGTGTGGGCATACCATCACTTTACCCAAAAGCCAGTGCTTATTTTTATTGGCGCAGGCCATATCGAAGATGATTTTGGACTTATTACCAGATTAAAAACATTTCAGCCAGAAGCCAAAATATTCAGCTTTATCCCGGGTCCAAAAGAAGCCATACAAGCCAATATCTGTAGTTATAAATGTCCTGATATAAGCATGCCGCCTCGATTTCATCTCGGATTAAAACTCATTCCTGTAAAAAATGGCTTAAAGATAGATAAAATTTTGCCAGAGAGCAAAGCTGCCAAAGCGGGCCTAAAACCAGGAGACCTGATCCTAAAAATTAACCAAACAAAGCTCTCCTCTCTCATGGATGCCCATAAATTAGCTATCCAAAGCCTAAAACACAAAAAGCCTCTGACTTTTTTAATAAAACGTCACAACAAACTGCTTTCTATTCGTATTTATTTCTAAAATGCCTGAACTACCAGAAGTAGAAATTATAAAAAAAGGCCTTAGCTCAAAGTTGCAGGATACCCCTCTTGTCCAGATAAAAATTATTCACTCCCATTGTATATACCCCCATAAAACCTCTCTAAACCAACTCCTGCAACAAAAAATACGAAATATCTCTAGAAGAGGAAAATTACTGATTTTCCACTTTTCAGAGGATAAGCTCCTCGTATTTCATCTAAAAATGACAGGCAAACTGATCCTAACCCAAAACCTAAAAAAAGAACTAGATAAGCACACCCACGTTATTTTTCAGTTCCCTAAACATCACCTTTTATTTAAAGATATTAGAAAATTTGGATTTATCCGCTTGTTCACCTATAAAGAGCTTGCCCAGTGGTCTTTTTGGCAAAACCTAGGACCAGAACCTTTTGCCATCTCTTCTCTGGATTTTGCTCAAAAAATAAAAAAATCAAAAGCCACCATAAAATCCTTACTCTTAAACCAAGGCATTATCGCTGGGCTGGGCAATATCTATACAGACGAAAGTCTGTTTGCAGCTAACATTCATCCTTTAAGTAAAGGCTATAAAATTCCATTGACCCAACTAAAAAATTTGCATAAAAAGATAATTTACGTTTTAAATAAAGCCATTAACCTGGGCGGAAGTTCCTTTAAAGATTATGTAAACACTCTTGGGGAAAAAGGTGCTTTCCAGGAGCACTTTGCTGTGTATTCAAGGGCTGGGAAAAATTGTGTAAATTGTAATCAAAAATTGATAAAGCTAAAAGTGGCGGGCAGGACCACAGTTTTGTGTTCTCAATGTCAAAAAAAATATGAGTAAAGATAACCAAAAACCACTAAACGCTTCTGATTTTAATCATATTATCAATTCTCTCCACTTGTCAAAAAATCCAGACTGGATGGGGCTACTCCTTTTTGTTAGAAACATCATCTATTACTTTTCATCTCTGAGCAAAATCCAAAAAGCCCACATCCAAAATCGTATCCTTCATTACTTTAAAGAAAAAAATTTCTCCCATAAAACCTTATTAGAAGCTATTGCTATTTTGGAATCTGCTCTTACAGAAACTTATCAAAAAGAACAAAAACTTTTAAAAAACAAATTAGAAGAAGAAATAAACTATAAAACCAAACTAATAGAAGAAATCGCCAAAATAGCCAACCTCTTATTAACAGGTGCAACGAAGCACAAAAAAGAACTGCAAACCTTTGCTGGCGATGCTATCCAACACCTAAAACAAAACCAAGAACCACAACAATTAATCCTTTTTATAAAAGAGAGAGTCCAGCAACTTATCGACCAACACACATCTCATACCCAGAAATTAACTCAACAAATCAAAGTACTAGAGCAAAAAGCCTGTTACGACTATCTGCTAAAAAATATCTTCAATAGAAGCATGTTTGATACCTATATACAACATAAAGCCCCAAAAATTGTCGCTCAAGGACGAAAATTATCTCTTTTAATGATAGACATTGACGATTTTAAACAAATAAACGACAGGTGGGGACATCTCGTTGGAGACGAAATCCTCAAAGCTCTGGCCAGGATCATCCGCTCTCATACCAACGTCTCAGGGGGCAAACCCTATCGCTATGGTGGAGAAGAGCTGTGTGTTGTGTATGAAGATCTGGGAGAGGATAAAGCAAGTTTACGCGCAGAAGCTATCAGGTTGGACGTGCAAACTCATAGCTTTCGTCCCCCAGAACATTCAGATCCTCCCATTAAATTTACGGTTAGTATGGGGGTAGCAGAGATGAATAGCAAAGACATGCCTACCCAACTCGTGGGCAAGGCAGATAAAGCCCTCTATGCAGCCAAACTGAGCGGTAAAAATCAAGTTAAAAAATATTCTGAAATAGCCTGTGATCTATGACCTACAGGCGAAAGGTAATGGGCTATCCCCAACGACCCTTCGCCTATAGCCTACCATCCAATCACCAACTTATTTCTTTTGCTTCCAATCTTTTAACACGGCTCTTGCCACTACTATGTCGTATAGCTTTAGGGGATTGTCTTTGCCTGCATAAAGCTTAGCTGCCTTTTTTATGATCTCCAAATCTAGCCAACCGTGTTGTTCCCAGATTTCGGGATGATCACGATGCCAGAGTCTAAATTCTATTTGACCATCTTCGTTTTCCCGCACATACATTCTTTCTCGTTTATCCAAAGGATTGGGGTAGTAAAAAGGTCCTGTTGCCTTGTCCATAATCAACTCCTAGCGTTTACTTATGCCTAAAAGAGATACAATTTCATTACCTGCTCTTTGAACAAATTCAGCAAAATCTAACCTGTCTTTAGTTGTCTGATCCAGTACCTGAACGGGTTTGTTAATCAACTCTGGCTTTGGCACTATCTCATAAGATGGAGGAATATTTTCTTCAAAATACATTTGTTGAAAACCAATAAATTTCAACATATGTGCTGTAGCGTCCAAAATAGCTTCTTCGTCTTTAACAATAAGCTGTTTTTCCTTAGCTCTCAATAATCCGGCCAAACATTCTCCTCCTTGGGTACAGGCAATGTGACCTCCTCTGTTGGCAATAAGCATACAGTCTAAAATCTCCTGCTCTTCCACCTGAACCACGTGAAAAGTTCCACCACTTTTCTCATACCGCTCCACCAAATTTTTCACTCGCGGAAAAGACACTGGGTTACCAATCATAGCGGCCTGAGCCACACTTGGCTCTACCTGCACAGGAGAATATGTTCTAGATGCTTTAGGTTGAGAATAAAACCGAAACACAGGATCTGCATGCCTGGACTGAACTCCAATAATTTTGGGTAAACTGTCTATAATCTGTAATTGATAGAGTTTTAAAAAACCATTTATAATCGCGGTAATGTTGCCTGCATTTCCAATGGGCACAAAAATTACTTTATTGGCCACATCCCAGTCAAACCACTGAGCTATTTCATAGGCATAACTCTCCTGACCCAAGATCCTCCAGGCATTTTTGGAATTCAACAAAGCCACTCTATAATTATCAGCCAAAAATTCCACCACTTTCATACAATCGTCAAAAACTCCAGGAAGCTCTATGACCAGGGCACCACTACCTAGAGGCTGAGCCAACTGTTGGGGAGTTACTTTCCCTTGAGGTAGCAAAACAACAGACTTAATGGCTTTATTCACATAAGCTGCATACATGGCTGCAGCTGCTGAGGTATCCCCAGTAGAAGCGCAAATCGTTAAAATCTCTGACCACTCAAACTTTCGCACCAAATAATTTAAAAAACTAAACGCACAGGCCATGCCCCTATCTTTAAAAGAAGCACTGGGATTTTGACCGTCATTTTTGTAAAAAAATTTTAACCCCACTAACTTTTTTAAATTATGATTGGCCTCAATAATAGGAGTATTGCCTTCTCCCAAATAAACTATGTCTTCTGGTTCAAAAATAGGTGCAATCAACTCATAATAACGAAAAATACCTCTAAGGACATTGAGTTTTGTTCCTAATCTGGCATCAAAAATTTCTCGCCATTTTTGCCCTGAAACTTCTTTAAGTTTAGAAAATTCTTTGTTTTCCAGAAGAAATACACCCTTACACCTGGGACAGGTATAGTAGAGCTCATCACCTTCAAACTCGGCTCCACATTCCTGACACTTATAAAACAAATCGCCACGATAGTTAGGAAAATTATTCATTTTTGCCACTCCTGAACTAAAAAAATACATCCGCCAGCACACCCAAAAACAATACAATAGCTATAACGCCATTTAACGTAAAAAAGGCCAGGTTGACCTTGTCTAGATTATTTGGGGAAAGCAGTTTATGCTCTACAAACAAAATCAAAGCTACCAGACCCAAAGCAAGATAATACCAAAAACTAGCTTCTTTGCTATACCCAGCCAACCCAAAAAATAATGTGCAGGTAAAATGACACAAACTGGCAAAGCCAAAACCAGCCTCCTGGCCAAATATAGCAGGCACAGAAAATAAATGCTCCTTTTGATCAAATTCCACATCTTGTAAGGCATAAAGGATGTCAAAACCAGCCACCCAGAACATAACTCCACAGGCCAACAAAAGACAAACCACGCTAAACTCTGGTGCATAAGCAATCCAGCCAGCAATTGGAGCCAGCCCTAAAACAGATCCCAATACAAAATGACAGGCCCAAGAAAAACGCTTGGTATAACTATAAAAACTTGACCAAAGCAAAGCAAAAGGAGCTAAAAACAAACACAATTTATTTAATCCAGCACAGGCCAATACAAACACCACTGCACAAGCCAACAAAAACAATACACTTTCTTTTACTGAAATCTCTCCTGTAACTAAAGGCCTGCTTGCTGTTCTGGGATTTTTCTCATCCAAGGGCAAGTCCACTATTCTATTGACTGTCATAGCAAAGGAGCGCACGCTGACCATGGCTATAGTAAGCAAGATAAACTTATCCCAACCTGGCCAGCCCCTGGCAGACCAAAAAAGGCCCATGTAAGCAAAAGGCAACGCAAATACGGAGTGCTCTATCTTTATCATTCGACAAATAATTTTTATTTTTTGAATCAAATTTACCATCAAAACTCTCCTATACCTCCATTTTGCTCCACAGCAAAAAAACTCTCATGCCACTGTGAAGCCTCAACATTTTGTTAGGCGATTTTTTCTGTCTGCCTTAGTATCTCCTTCTCAAACTCAAAGAGGTAAGATAACATAAAATTATATCTAACTTTTTAGAAGTATTTAAAGATCCCACTGCAAAAACTAATTTAATATTAGTTCAACAAAAATTTAATAATAAAATTTTTTCAATAATTTAAACAAGTTACAACTTGAGAATTTAATCAAAAACGCCAATTTTGGGCTTTTGCAGTTACGTCTTTAAAATTTCGATCCCTGTTATTTTGTTTAAAGATAGTAAAAACCTTCAACTTTTCCTCCAATTTCATTGATACCTGGATATAGATTCCTGTATCCTAAAATTAAGGATTAAATAAAAAATTTATCCCCTAGTACGGATACAAGCCTAACTTACCTGCAATTTTAAAAATCTTTTTTTACCTATTTTTAACACGTACTCTCCTGGTTCAAAGGTAAAAAAAGGATCTCTTAACTTATCCTGACCATAAATAGAAATAGCGTTTTGATTACACAGACGCTTGGCCTCACCTTTTGATTTACACATGCCACTCAAAAATAAAATCTCTGCCAAGTTGGCCTTAGTATCAATTTTAAAAGAAGGCATGTCTTCGGGCAAACCTTTTTGAGCAAAAACTTTATTAAAATGCTCTAAAGCACTTTTGGCTGCTTGCGTGCCGTGGTAACGAGCTGTTATTTCAAACGCCAACTCTTCTTTACACTTTTTTGGATGCAAACAACCATTTTGAACCTGTTTTTTCATTTGCTCAATGTCTTCCAGGGTTCTAGAGGATAACAACTCATAATAACGCCACATTAATTCGTCTGATATAGACATTAATTTGCCAAACATGTCCTGAGGTGGCTCTTCTATGCCAATATAATTGCCCAGGGACTTGCTCATTTTTTGCACCCCATCCAGACCTTCTAAAATCGGCATGGTCATAATCACCTGAGGCTGCTGTCCATACTCGCGCTGAAGCATCCTACCCATCAAAAGATTAAATTTTTGATCTGTCCCCCCAAGCTCCACGTCGGCTTTTAAGGCAACAGAATCATACCCCTGCACCAAAGGATAGAGAAATTCGTGTATGGATATAGGCTTGTTTTCCTTCCACCTTTTGGCAAAATCGTCTCGTTCCATCATCCTGGCCACAGTGTATTTGGAACACAATTCCACAAAATCACTGGCTCTGAACTTATCCATCCAGGTAGAATTAAAGGCTATTTCGGTTTTAGCAGGATCTAAAATTTTAAAGATCTGACGTTTATACGTTTCGGCATTTTCCAAGACCTGCTCTCTAGAAAGTTTTTTTCTGGTCTCAGACTTGCCCGTAGGATCTCCAATCATACCTGTAAAATCACCTATTAAAAAAATTACCTGATGGCCTAATTCCTGAAAATGCCTGAGTTTGTGAATTAATACTGTATGTCCAAGATGAAGATCAGGCGCAGTAGGGTCAAAACCTGCTTTGACCCTGAGAACCTTTTTTTCTTCTATCTTTTTTTGCAATTCATCTTCTTCTATAATCTCAACACAACCTCTTCTAATTAAAGACATCTGCTCTTCAATAGAACACATGCTGCCTCCTTCATCGCGTTATCAACTTTTTATTTGGCAAAGTCTATAGCTCTTCTTTCTCTAATTACCGTGATTTTAATTTGTCCAGGATAAGTCATTTCCTCTTCTATTTTTTTGGCAATATCTTTACAAATTAAATACGCGTCATCGTCACTTACTTTATCACAATCCACCATTACTCTAAGTTCACGTCCTGCTTGAATGGCATAAGCCTTTTCCACTCCATCAAAACTGGTGGCAATATTTTCCAGCTCTTCTAATCTCTTTACATAATTTTCCAATAATTCTTTTCTAGCTCCAGGCCTTGCTCCAGACAAACTATCTGCAGCCTGAACCAATACGGCCAACACACTGGAAGGAGATACATCTTCGTGATGGGCGGCAATAGCATGCACTACTTCTTCACTTTCTCCGTATTTTTTAGCCAATTCAGCTCCAATCAAAGCATGGGGGCCTTCCACTTCGTGATCCACAGCTTTACCAATATCGTGCAACAAACCAGCTCTTTTGGCTATCTTTTCATCCAGACCAAGTTCTGCAGCCATAATCCCACATAAAAAGGCCACTTCCAGAGAATGCTGCAGTACGTTTTGAGAAAAAGATGTCCTATAGTACAGACGACCTAACAAACGGATCAATTCTGGATGAATACCGTGTACCCCCACGTCAAAAGTCGCCTGTTCACCTAGTTCTTTGAGTTGATCTTCTATTTCTTTTTGAACTTTATCCACTACTTCTTCAATCCTGGCCGGGTGGATCCTACCATCCGTAATCAATCTCTCTAAGGCCCTACGAGCCACTTCTCTACGCAAAGGGTTAAAGGCAGATAAGACCACTACCTCTGGCGTATCGTCAATAATCAAATCAACACCAGTAGCAGCCTCTAAGGCCCGTATGTTGCGTCCTTCTCGGCCAATGATACGCCCCTTCATCTCTTCGTTTGGCAATTCTACCACAGTTACAGTGCTATCTACGACATATTCTCCTGAATAACGCTGAACTGCCGTAGCCAAGATCTCTTTGGCCTTTTTCGAGGCCTGCTCTTTGGCTTCTGATTCTATTTGCCGCATTCTTTTTGCAGCCTCGTGTCTAACTCTACTTTCCATCTCTTCCAAAAGAATTTTCCTGGCTTCTTCTCTAGTCAAACCAGAAACATCTTCTAACTTTTTAGTTTGCTCACTAATAAGAGTATCTAATTTAAGGTGTTTTTCTTCTAATTTTCTCTCTTCCCTGCTTAATTTACTCTCCCAGGACAAAAGTTCCCGTTCTTTGAGAGAAACGTCTTCTAATTTTTTCTCTAGACGTTCTTCTTTTTCCTGTAACCTTTGTTCCTGTTTTTTTAGTTCTCGCTCTTTTTCCCTACACTCTTTTTCCCATTCTCTTTTCTGTCTAAAAATTTCATCCTTGGCCTGTAAAAGAAGCTCTTTTTTTTGAGCAGCAGCCTCTTTTCTGGCCTCTTCTAAAATTTTATCAGCTAGTTTCCTACTTTCAGCCAATTCCTTGGCCAAAAAATGCTTGTAAACAAAAAACCCAAGAACAGCTCCAACACCAAAAGCAATAAAAGCCGTAATAACAATACTACTAAACATATACCACTCCTTCATCTATAAATTAAAATGCCACGGCTACAAATTTTGGATATATCTTTAAGAAGAGCTAAAGAAGGAAAAAGGAAGGTGTTTAAAAACCCGGAGGGCCGTACAGTAAGATATTTTGAACCCCTTTTGTATAGGTGGGCGCCAAAGTATCTCCTTTAGGCTTCCTCTTGTATAAGAGGCCTGCACACCAGAGATACACAGCGGCTCCCAAGAGGTAAATGTTGGCTCAAAATAATACTTACTTGCACAAACCCTCCAGGTTAAGTTTATATATTTTCTGAATCTAATCTATCTAAAAGTTCAGCTATTTTTTTATCTACTTCCAGCGCTTGATCCTTAAGAAGTAAATAATCGTCGGCTAAACCAAGACTTAAATATATCAATAACTTTTCCCTACTCAGCTTCCTTCCACGCTCTTCTAAAACTTTAAACCTTTCTTCCAAAAGCACCTTAGCTCGGTTCACGCGTTCAGCAGGGGCATCGGTCTTAAAGGATATCTCCACCCCTAAAATATTTAATGTGTAGCCAGGCATTTTTAAATATCTATATTAAGTTCCTCAATTTTTTGCAACAATTTCTCTACCTTTTTTTTAACTATTTGATTTTTCTGTCTTTCTTGTTCTAAACCTCTCTTCAATATCTCATAATCTTTCTTTAGTTGCTTATATTTATTTAATAATTGAACAATTTTTTGTTCTAACTTTATCAGTTGTTCAAGCCTCAATTTAGTAACCTTTTTGCTCCCTAATAATTTTTTACCTACGAAACCCTAACACAGGGCTAAAGTCCCAGAAACATAACCGGTAACTAAAATTGATAAAATGGCGAAAACGATTTTTTTCGCTTTTTTAAGCAGACAGATAAAAACAAAGTCCAACCTACCCACTGCCTAACAATTTCACTATTTTTTTAAACCTCTTTTGGTCACAAACTGCTTAGCTCTAGCAATAGCCAAATGCCCCTCTGGCACGTCTTTGGTAATAGTAGAACCTGCCCCTATCAAAGCCCTCTTACCAATGCTTACAGGGGCCACAAGAGCAGTATTGCTCCCAATAAAGGCCATATCCTCTATAGTTGTTTTATACTTTTTCTTGCCATCGTAATTACAGGTAATGGTCCCAGCTCCTATGTTTACCCCTTCTCCAATCTCACTATCTCCCAAATAAGTCAAATGATTGGCTTTACTGTTCTTACCTAAAACAGTCTTTTTTACTTCTACAAAATTACCAACCCTAGCCTTGTGTTCAATCACTGTTCCTGGTCTTAGACGAGCATACGGCCCAACTTGAGCACCGGTTTTAATAACGCTGCCTACTATATGAGAAAATTCATGCACTCTCCCCCAAATTTGAGCATCTGAAATGTAAGTATAACTTCCTATTTCTGCTCCTCTATAAAGACTACTCTGGCCATATATCTTGGTTGGGCCTTGAATTTTTACCCCAGGTTCAATCTCAACTTCTGGACCAATAGCTACACTTTGGGGAAAACGAATTAACACGCCCTGGGTCAAAAACCTATCCACTATCTGCTTACGCACCAGCTCCTCTTGCCTGACCAATTCTTTTACAGTGTTAATGCCCAGTAATTCTTCAGCATATCCTTTATTTATTGCCCGAACTTTCAAACCATTGTTTATAGCTAATTCTATTAAATCAGTTATGTAATACTCCTGTTGTCTGTTGCTATCCTTTAATTCGAACAAATATTTCTTAAAAAAAACAGTTCTAAAACAATAAACTCCAGCATTGACTTCTTTGCTCTCCACGCCTTCATTCAAATCTTTGGCTTCTACTATCCTACATACATTACCAGATTTATCCCTAATAACTCGGCCATAATTTCCCGGGTCTGGCAATTCTATGCTAAGAAAAGCTACGTCTAAATTATTCTTTTGAACTTCCTGCAATAAATCTTGAAAATATGAAGATGGCACCAAAGGAGTATCTCCATTACAAACTACAACAAATTCTGCCCCAGAACTTTCAATTTGCTCCCAGGCACATTGCACTGCGTGTCCTGTCCCTCTTTGTTCTTGTTGATAAACAAAATTATAAAAATCAGTAAAATAAGTCTCTACTTCTTCCCGTCCATACCCAACTACACAAAAAATATTATCCCCAAAAACAGGTCGTAAGGACCGAAAAACATACCATAACAAAGGCCTGTCCAAAAGCAATTGCATAACCTTTGGACCATCCAATTGAAGTCTAGTGCCTTTACCTGCAGCCAAAATCAAAGCCAAACTATCCATAAATTTTACTCCTGTTCTAAAATAAAATACCCCAGCTATTCTATAACTGGGGTATTTAAGAGATCAAGAAAAGTTTAACTTGAAAAAAGAATAAGTTACTATCTTAATTGAGCTGCAGTTTTACAACGCATTCTGTGCATAGCTTTGGCCAACGAAGCCTTTGCTCGAGCATAAGCCTCCTTATCTGCTTGCTCCTGCAAACGGCGTTTGGCCCTTTCCATAGCCTGCTTGGCTCTTTCTAAGTCAATTTCTTCAGCTCTCTCTGCTATCTCAGCTAACACAGAAACTTTATCTTTACTTACCTCTACAAATCCGCCAGCCACAAACACGTAATAGGTTTTGTTGTTTTGTTTATAATAAAGACTGCCAATGCCAAGAGCAGATAAAAAGGGAATATGATTGGGGAGTACGCCAAATTCACCTTCTATGCCTGGCGCACCCACATATTCCACTTCTTCAGACAAAAGCATCCTATCAGGAGTAACTATTTCTAATTTTAATTTGCCTGCCATAATGCCACCTTTTTGTTATGCTTCTTTAGCTCGTTCTAAAACCTCATCAATGGTACTTGCCATATAAAAAGCCTGTTCGGGGATGTCGTCGTGTTTACCCTCAATAATTTCTTTAAATCCTCTAATGGTATCTTCCAGTTTTACATAACAACCAGGTCTGCCTGTAAACTGCTCTGCAACGTGGAAAGGCTGAGATAAAAATCTTTGAATTTTTCTAGCTCTAGCTACGATTAACTTATCTTCATCAGAAAGTTCATCCATACCCAAAATAGCAATAATATCCTGGAGATCTTTATACTTCTGAAGAATTTGCTGCACCTGTCTGGCTACAGTGTAATGCTCTGTGCCCAAAATATTGGGATCAAGGATCCTAGAAGTAGAATCCAGAGGATCCACAGCAGGATAAATACCTAACTCTGCAATCTGACGAGACAATACGATAGTACCATCTAAATGAGCAAAAGTGGTAGCTGGAGCAGGGTCTGTGAGGTCGTCAGCAGGTACATAAACAGCCTGAACAGAAGTAATAGAACCTTTTTTAGTAGAAGTAATTCTTTCCTGTAAAGCACCTAAGTCTGTGGCCAAAGTTGGCTGATAACCAACAGCAGAAGGCATACGTCCAAGCAAAGCAGATACCTCAGAATTCGCCTGAGTAAAACGGAAAATATTATCAATAAACAAAAGCACGTCCTGATTTTCTTCATCACGGAAGTACTCGGCCATAGCCAAAGCAGTCAGAGCAACTCTTGCCCTTGCTCCTGGAGGCTCATTCATCTGACCGTAAACCAGACCTGCTTTTTCTAAAACTCCAGCTTCTTTCATTTCTAAGTAGAGATCAGTACCTTCTCTGGTACGCTCTCCAACACCAGCAAACACAGAAATACCACCGTGCTGCTTAGCAATATTGTTAATAAGCTCCATCAAAATAACGGTCTTACCAACACCAGCACCTCCAAACATGCCCAACTTACCACCTTTGGGGAAGGGAATAAGCAAGTCAATAACTTTTACGCCTGTTTCTAAAAGCTCAATAGAGGTGCTTTGCTCTGTAAAAGCAGGAGCTTCTCTGTGAATAGGATAGCTCTTTTGAGCCTTAATTGGTCCCATATCATCCACAGGCCTTCCCACAACATTTAAAACACGCCCCAAAGAAGCTTGACCCACAGGAACCTGGATAGGAGCGCCTGTATCTTTAACTTCCATACCTCTTACTAAACCATCAGTAGTGTCCATAGAAATACAACGTACTACGTTATTGCCCAAGTGCTGAGCAACTTCTACTACCAGGTTATCTGGTTCATCACTAATGGTAGGATTAGAAAGAGTAAGAGCGTTTAAAATATTGGGTAATTTCCCCTCTGGAAATTCCACGTCTATAACGTTACCAATAACTTGAACAATTTTACCTATATTTGCACTCATTTTAAAAGCCCCCTTATTCTAAGCATTTTTTAAGGCTTCAGCACCACCAACAATATCCATCAATTCGGCAGTGATGCTAGCCTGTCTGGCCTTGTTGTACACAAGAGTTAAAGAATTTACCAATTCGTTACAGTTCTTTGTAGCATTATCCATTGCCGTCATTCTAGCAGCATGTTCACTAGCCGAAGTATCCAGAAGTGCTCTATAGATTTGAACCTTCACATACCTGGGCAACAGTTCTGTAAGTAAACCCTCCACCGAAGGCTCAAACACATATTCACTACTGCTGTCTCCACTTTTCGCTCCAGACTCCACAGGCAAAACTTTCGCAATGGTTGGCTCCTGCTTTATGATAGTAACAAACTTACCAAAAACCACATAAACCTCATCCACATGCCTGGCTAAAAACTTATCAATGACAGTTTCTCCCACTTCATTGGCCAGTTGAAAATCAAAATGATTCAACACTTCTATTTTTTCTTCTAAAATTTCAAACTCGGTCTTCCTAAAAAAATCACGGGCTCTTTTCCCTATACAGATAAATTTTACTTCCTTGCCTTCAGATTGTTTACTCTGGGCTAGCTTAAGAGCTGCAGTGCATAAATTGGCATTAAACGCTCCACACAATCCCTTATCAGAAGTAATTAAGACAATACCCACTGTCTTTATCTCTTCCCGTTTTTCTAATAGAGGATAACTGCTTGCATCAACTCTACCTGCCAGATCTGATATGACTTCAAAATACTTATCAGCATAGGGACGAAAGCGCTCTATCCTAAGTTGCGCATTGCGCAACTTAGCTGAAGCCACCATGTTCATGGCCTTCGTGATTTGTTTAGTCTTTTTAACCGCCTGAATTTTGCGCTGAATATCCCTTAAAGATTCACCCATTACTATTTCTCCCTTTAGGCCTTAAAGGTCTTTTTAAATTCTGAAATTGCCTCTGCAAGTTTCTTATCCAGTTCTTCACTTAAATTCTGGGTTTCTTTTATCTCATTTAAAATATCAGCCCGCTGATTACGCATATAATCCAACAAACCCTCTTCAAATTTGTGAACAGCCTCTACAGGCAAATCATCCATAAAACCACGTGTTCCCGCATACAAAGAAACCACCTGCTCCTGCACGGGCATTGGCTGATATTGAGGTTGCTTTAACAACTCAACCAATCTTTCACCACGAATAAGTTTTTGTTTGGTAGCCTTATCTAAATCTGAACCAAACTGAGCAAAAGCAGCTAATTCACGATACTGAGCCAAATCCAAACGCAAAGTTCCTGCTACTTTTTTCATGGCCTTTACCTGAGCAGCACCACCAACCCTGGATACAGACAAACCAACGTTAATAGCAGGACGAATACCAGCATAAAAAAGATTCGGCTCTAAATATACCTGACCATCCGTAATAGAAATAACGTTCGTAGGAATATACGCAGAAACATCACCAGCCTGAGTTTCGATAATAGGCAAAGCAGTAAGAGAACCCGCTCCTAACTTATCGTGCATTTTAGCAGCACGCTCAAGCAAACGAGAGTGCAAGTAAAAAACATCTCCAGGGAAAGCTTCACGTCCTGGAGGACGTCTCAACAACAAAGACATCTCACGATAAGCTACTGCTTGTTTAGAAAGGTCATCGTAAATAATTAAGGCATGCTTACCATTATCCCTATAATATTCTCCCATAGTACAACCAGAATAAGCAGCAATAAACTGCAAAGCAGCAGGCTCTGAAGCCGTAGCTGCAATTACTGTAGTATATTTCATAGCTCCATGCTTTTCTAAGGTATCTACCACTTGAGCTACTGTAGATTTCTTTTGACCAATAGCGACATAAAAACAATAAATATCACTATCTTTTTGAGCCAAAATAGCATCAATACAAATGGCAGTCTTACCTACCTGACGGTCACCAATAATTAACTCACGCTGCCCCCTTCCAATAGGAGTCATAGCATCAATAGCTTTTAGACCGGTGTACATAGGCTCGTGCACAGGTTGACGAGCCATAATACCTGGAGCCTTAATCTCTACAAACCTAAAATTCTTGGCCTGAATGGGACCTTTGCCATCAATAGGATTGCCCAAAGGATCAAGCACACGACCTATAACCTCGTCTCCTACAGGCACCTGAACAATCTTACCCGTTCTCTTTACTAAATCGCCTTCCTTAATGTGAGTATCTTCTCCTAATAAAGCAACACCCACACAATCCTCTTCCAGGTTTAAAACCATCCCCATAACACCACCAGGGAACTCCAACAACTCCATTGCCATGGCGTTTTCCACGCCATAAACACGAGCAATACCATCACCCACAGACAGGACTACACCTGTCTCACTCATCTCTACTCTTTGCTCGTAATTTTTAATTTGCTCTTCAATAATTTGACTGATTTCTTCTGCTCTAATTTGCATGGCCACTACTCACCCCTTTTTATGTTTTCTTTCAAAATTTGCAATTGAGCCTTTATACTGGCATCCAAAACCTTATCCCCTACCTTTAAAACCAGTCCACCCAGAATCTCTGGATCAACTTTATAGTCCAGAACAACCCTGGATTTGGACTGCTCTTCAAGTTTTTTCGCTATGTCTGTTTTTAAAGCTTCTTCGAGCTCAATAGCAGTAAATAGCTCCCCTCTTACAATGCCCTGAGCTACATCCAACAATTCTACATAACAATCTTTTATTTCTAACAAAAACTTAAGCCTGTTCTTATCAGCCAATAAAAAACAAAAATTTTTCACTACGGGATCCAGACTTAATTTATCCAAAATCTTACTTAAAACAGCTTTTTTCTCTTCAGAACTAAAAATAGGATTAGCAAAAATCCTCTGTAGCTCAGGAGCAGCTTCTAACACTGCACATACCTCAGACAGCCCCTGCCCATAACTTTTTAGGGCTCCTTCTCCCTCCTTTTGCCCTAAGGCAAACAAAGCCCTTGCATACCTTCTAGCTACTATGTTCTCTCTCAATTTACCACCACCTTTGTTAGATATTCATTAATAAGTTTACGATGAATATCCTCACTCAACCTTTCTTTGATCAGACCTTCAGCAGCCTGAACAATCTTTTCAGCAATTTCTGCCTTTACCTGCTCAAAAACAGCCTTTGCCTCTTGCTCTGCAGTAATTTTAGCTTGAGCCTTAATTTGCTCTGCAGAACGCTTGGCATCTTCAATAATCTGGGCTTTTATTGCCTCTCCCTGCTCCCTAGCCACACGCAAAATCTGCTCCCGCTCCGTCTCTAAGTTAGCAATTTTTTGCTCAACTTCTTGCAATTTAGCTTCAGCTTGAACCCGCCTCTGTTCCAAACCTTTTAATTCTTCCTCAATCTGACGAGAACGACCAGAAAAGAAATCAGCAGCTTTCTTGCCTGCCAGTTTATAAAGAATCGCGGCCACCAAGATGAAGTTGATCACCCGATAGACAAGATTCATAACCTTATCCCCATGAGCTGCTCCACCTTCTCCAGAAGCCCAGGCCACTCCTACCCACATAACCAAAACCAATCCCAACCAAGTTACTTTTTGCCACCTCTTCAAGGTCCTACCTCCTCTTGCCTTATTTTTTAGGCCTCTCCCAAAACCTTTGAGGCCACTTTTCCAGCATAATCTGCAACTTTGGCTTCCAAAGCTTTCAAAGCTACCTGCTTTTCCTGTTCAAATTTAGCTCTGGCTTCTTTAATAAGAGCAGCAGCTTCACTCATGGCTTTTTCTAATAAACTTTTTTCCTCTAAATAACCCTGTTCTTTAAGTTCCAACCTGATAGACTGAGCCTGTTTTCTGGCTTCCTCCAGAGCACTGTTGTAAGATTCTAATTTTTCTTCTGCTGCACTGGTGAACTTCTCAATCTCCTCCAACCTTGAACTCATAAATTCCGCTCGCTTACTGATGATACCACGAATAGGTCGATATAAAATCAAATTTAAGACCATCAGAGCAATCAGAAAATTAACCAGTTGAATAAAAAAGGTAAAATTTAAGTCTATCATAAAAGCCCTCCTTACAAAGTATGTGAATTTTTGTTCAAAGTCATTCGGGACTTAGCTAATTTAAGCCTTTGTGTCAAAGAGTTTTTCATAAAAAATTGCTAGAACCATAAACTTTTTTCAAAACCAACCCAACATCAAGCATATTTTGTTAGGAATTTCACATAGCTTCCTCACCAATCTTTTCTTCTTGATTTTCTTTTTTTAAATCTCCCATGTTCACCCTGCCTTGGACCCTGGCTCCTTCTTCTACCACCAAAATATTTGTGTCTAAATCTCCTATAAAAACTGCTCCCTTGTAAAACACTGCCTTGGTTTGCACTTTTACCTTTCCTTCAATCTTGCCGCTAACTATCAATTGATCCACGTGAATAGTTCCTTGAACATCTGCTTCTTGTCCTACGACCAATGTCCCTCCAGAATCAATTTGTCCTAAAAAATTGCCATCCAACCTGACCGTGCCTTCAAAAATTAATTTTCCTTCATAATGAGTACCTTTGCCCAAAAAGGCGTTAAATTCATTTTTAGCCATACTGTTTTCTCCTAGGTATTCTTAAAAATAAATCTACGCATGCTAACGTTTGTCACCAAGCCAATTAAAATAAAATTCATAACTAGAGATGTCCCGCCATAACTAATAAAAGGAAGAGGGATGCCAACTACAGGCATAAGTCCTAAAACCATACCCATATTAACGACAATTTGAATAAAAAAATAAAAAAATATGCCTATGACTAAATAACGCCCAAAATCATCTTTGGCTTTAAAAGCAATTTGTAAAATCTGATACAAAAAAAAACAAAACAAAAAAAGCAACACCACAGAGCCAACAAAACCCCATTCTTCAGAAAACACAGCAAAAGCAAAGTCCGTATGTTTTTCAGGCAAAAATCTGAGCTGACTTTGACTTCCTTCTAAAAAACCTTTACCCCAAAGTTTGCCCGAACCAATAGCTATCTGAGATTGAATAATATGGTAACCAGCCCCTAAAGGGTCTCTAGAAGGATTCAAAAAATTCAAAATCCTCTCCTTTTGATAATCATGCAAACAAAACCAAAAAAGAGGCAAAGTCATAGGAAAAATTATTAGCAACACTTTGGCAATATTTTTTTTCACCCCTTTATAAAAAATCATACCAGCAATAGTAAATATGATCAACAAAGCAGTGCCAAGATCAGGTTGTTTGACAATAAAAATAACAGGTATCAAAACCACCAAGGCTATCTTTGACAAGACCTTAACGTCTAAGACCTCTTGATGTTCACTTAATAAAGAAGCTACAAGAATAATTGTGCTGATTTTAGTAAGTTCGCTGGGTTGAAAATGGAAAAAACCAAGGTCAATCCACCGTCTGGCCCCATAAACCACCTTGCCAAACCCAAAAACCAAGGCCAAAGAAATAACAGCCAGTACGTATAAGTACCAGGCAAAATGTTTAAAATGGCTATAATCTATAAAAAGAATCACAAAAAAACAACCAAAAGCAATGCCTCCCCAAATTAGCTGCTTCAGAAAAAAAGGAGTAAACCCTATACCCTGCTCCAAACGATAAGCACTGGCAGAATATAAATTGAGTACCCCGATAAAAAACAAAATAAAAACTATAAATAACAACTGAAAATTTATATTCTCAACTAATCTTCTATCTATCACTTGTTAGTTCCTTTGGTCCTATGAGAAAGATATTCATAAATAGATCTAACCACTGGTCCAGCCCCAGAGGCACCATGCCCACCATGCACCATAAGACAGACCACTACGTATTTACGACCATGGATAATACCAAAACTGGCCATCCAGGCATGATCCCGAAAGCGATAAGGTATTTCGTGAATCTTTTTGCCTCTATCTTCTTGTTTTAGCTTCACTACCTGGGCGGTCCCGGTCTTGGCACCAATAGTAAGTCCTTTTATTTTTAAACGTCTGGCTGTGCCATGGGGAGATTCCACTGTGGCAATCATAGCTTCAACAATTTGTTGTCTATGGATCTGGTTAATAGGTATAGACTTAGGAGCTATCTGTTTTTTATTCAAAAACAAGGACGGAGTATATAAAAAACCACCATTTATCAAGGCCGAAATAAATCTTGCCACCTGAATAGGAGTAACTAAAACATACCCTTGACCAATAGCCACGTTTAAATTTTCTCCTCTCTGCCAAGGTGCTTTAAAACGTTTTAATTTCCACTGCCGCGAAGGTATAAGCCCTCTTTTTTCAAAGGGTAGGGAAATGCCCGTCAATACGCCAAAACCATTTGCTAAAGCAAAATCATGGAGCTCGTCGATATCCATATCCTGACTTTCCTTATAAAAATACACATCACAAGATTGAATAATGGCTCTTTTTAGATCTACCCAACCATGTCCCCCCTTCTTCCAGCAATGAAAAACTCTACGGCCAAGTTTAAAATAGCCAGGGCAAAAAACCACATCCTTACTAGAAAATTTTGCTTTTTTCTCTAAAAAAAAGCCTGCCATAAGAAGTTTAAACACAGATCCAGGTGGATACGTGCCCTGGACAACTTTATTTTGTAAAATACCTAAAGGATCTTTAAGCAATTTTTTCCATTCCTTAGCATCCACCCCCAACACTAACTTATTGCTATCATATCCAGGAGAACTTACCAAAGCCAACACTTGCCCGGTATCTGGATCCATTACCACCACCGCTCCAGCTCTTCCTTTTAAAATATCATAAATTTTACACTGCAAATGCCAATCCAAACTCAAAACCAAATCTTGCCCCGGCACGGGTGGACTTAACACTTGCTCGCTAAAAACCCTACCCAAAGCATTAACTTCTAACTTCTTCAGGCCTTTTTTGCCCCGTAAAACTTTATCAAAAACTTTTTCTAAACCAGTTTTTCCAACATAATCTCCACCACTTAAACTATCATCTTCTTTTAACTCCTGTTCATTTACCGGACCTACGTATCCCAAAACATGGGAAAAAGGCTTGCTATAGGAATATTTACGCCTAGGCCTTACTATAATCTTTATTCCAGGCCATTGCTCTGACCGAGCCTCCACCCTGGCCAAATCTCTAAAAGACAAATTAGGAACCAAAACCAAAGGTTCAAAAGACTTAACTCGAAATTTATTTTTTTTTATTATTTCTAATAATTCCTTGACCTTTAAACCAAATAAACGGGAGATATACTGCAAATAAACATTAAGTCCTTTTTGCTTACAATCTTCTCTCACTATCGCTAAATCATAAGCTGGTTCGTTATAAGCCAGTAATTTACCGTTACGATCAAAAATAAGTCCCCTGGGGGCATAAATTTTTACTAACCTGGTCCTATTATCCCGGGCTTTCTTGGCAAAATAATCTCCTTTTAAAATTTGCAAAAACCACAACCTTAAACTAAAAATAAGAAAAATAAAAATTATCCCTCCTATTAAAAACTTAGGAGAATAATCTTGTTCCCAATGGATCTTTGGTTTAAGAAGACTCATAAATAATATGTAATGACCTTATTATAAAAAACTTAAATTCTATTTTATTAGCGACAAACACAAAAATTAGTATTTTTAATTAAAAGATCAAAAAAACTGACATCAGATTAAATAATCTCAATTTATCCGTCCAAATAAAAAAATTTTAATTTTTTGCTGCAATGTCGTAAAATTCTTCTAAAAAATAAAAAGACAGATTATAGTAAATAAAACTTAAAAATAACGTAAAAAAATTAATTTGTACATATAAATTTTGCATACATGCTAACTGTATTATGATATAATACAAAAAAATAGATAAAATAAAAAAATATATTTCATAAAAAGCTATACTCGTTAATAAAATATATTTCTTTAAAATATGAAACAAAATAAATTGACCAAAAATAAATAGAAGATAAACTCCAAAACTTAATGGGAAAAGGCTTTCTTCTAAAACTAAAGCTACAAAACCTAAAGACCAAAATCTAATATAATCTCTTTCTTTTAAATAAATAAGAAAAATAGGGGCAAATATGTCTACAATATGAAAAAACTTCATGGCAAAAATGCCCACAATGCTATATAAAACAAAATAAATATTTTTTTTCATAATCAAGAGGTAATTAAAGCTCTTTTTTTTAAGCCTTACTTGAGCAAAAAACGCATTTTTTTAATGTTTGGATTAACTCTGTTTTGTAATATGAGCTTAGATATGCGTTTTCTTATTTTGTCATCACTAAAACGTTTTCTAACAGGTAAGGATCTACTTCAAACTTAACTTTCACATTTAAAAACAAGGAAAGATTTTCTTTAGTTACACTTGTAACTCTAGCTACAGGAATACCTGGAGGAAAAATTTCATCTGCTCCAGAAGTAAGCAAGAGCTCTTTGTCATCCAGACGATAACTTTTTAAGACGTAAAGTAAATTGCCTGGTTTGGTATATCCTCCACCTTGCAAAATACCAGGGGTTCTATTTTTTTCTGAAATTACCGCAACTTTACTGTTGGGATCTACTGCTAATAAAACAACAGAAGTGTGAGGGGCTATTTTTTGAATTCTACCGATAAGACCTTTGGGAGAAAAAACCGCACTATCCTTTTTTAGACCATCTAAAAATCCTTTATCTATAACTATACTCTCTAGCAACCCCGAGGGTCCAAGACGTTTGGCTATGACCCTAGCCCCCGTATATTTATACGGAGGAAAAGGTTTTAGGTTAAACAACTTTTCAAACCTCTGCAAAGTATTAAGACGGGTCCTAAGAAAAGTATTTTCCACTCTAAGTTGGCTAATCTCAGCTTTTAATTGGTCATTTTCCTTTTTTACATCAACCAAATATACATACGTGGTCCAAAAATTATGGATTTTACCCACTACATAGTCAACAGGACCCAAGACCTTACCTACGATCTCAAGTCCCCAAGTCCCTAAATACCTTTCGAGGACATGAGTTTTTATGTTTATCGTATATACCAACACATAAAATAACAAAAAAAACAAGGACCAACGAAGTAAAGGATGCTTAGTTTTAGACTTAATCTATCGTTACCTCCTTTAAAACATCTAAATTCTCGAGCACTTTGCCAGCTCCCAAGACTACTGTAGAAAGGGGATCATCCACCACAGTAATGGGCAAATCAGTTGCTTCTCTCAATAAACTATCCAGACCTCTTAACAAAGCTCCCCCTCCAGTTAAAACAATACCCTTATCTACTATATCTGCAGCAAGTTCTGGTGGCGTTTGTTCAAGAGCGATTTTAACAGCCATTACAATACTATCTACCTGCTCTGCTATGGCTTTGCGTATTTCCTCTGAGGTAATAGTAATGTGTTGAGGAATACCTGTGACCAAATTTCTACCTTTTATTTCCATTTCCAATTCTTCTTCTAAGGGAGAAGCAGATCCTATGGTCATTTTTATAAGCTCGGCAGTACTTTCTCCAATAAGCATATTGTATTTGCGCTTCACATGATGTATAATGGCTTCGTCCATTTTATCTCCACCCACCTTAACAGACCTACTATAGACAATGCCAGACAAGGAAATAACAGCCACTTCAGTAGTCCCACCGCCAATATCTACCACCATATTAGAAGTGGGCTCTGTAATGGGCAAATTGGCCCCAATAGCTGCAGCCATAGGTTCTTCTATAAGATATACTTCTCGTGCTCCAGCACTTTGAGCAGACTCTTTAACAGCTCTTTTCTCTACCTGAGTAATACCAGAAGGCACTGCAACCACAATCCTTGGGCGCACCAATTTGCGACTATTGTGCACCCGGCAAATAAAGTGCCTAAGCATGGCTTCAGCCACCTCAAAATCAGCTATAACCCCATCCTTCATAGGGCGAACAGCTACGATATTACCAGGGGTCCTGCCTAACATCTTTTTGGCATCGCTACCAACGCTTAAAACTTTTTTCCCAGCCTTAAAATCCTTACGCACCGCCACAACCGAAGGCTCTCTCAACACAATGCCCTTGCCTTTCACATAGACACACGTATTGGCCGTGCCTAAATCTATGGCTAAATCCGTGGAAAAACTCCCCAAAATACTGTTTACTACTTTAAACATTTATTTACTCCAATTTTTAAATTTAACATTTCAAAAAACTTCATTTACAATTATACCAAAATGACCTAATTCTTTAGACGTTATCCTTATTTTCGTCAGACTAAAATTTTTCTTAAACTTCCCAAAAAAACGTGAATACAAGAATCTTTACTCTAAATAATTATCTCAGACAAAAATTCAAACAAAGGGTGCAAAAAATCCCTCTTGACGCCAAATTTTCCTGTCCCAACAGAGATGGGACTATCTCTACACAAGGCTGTATTTTTTGCAACCCTAAAGGATCTGGCACAAATCTGGCCAAGCAGGGATTTACTCTAACCCAACAATACCTACTCTTTCAAGAAAAATTCCAACATAAATATAAAGCCAAGCTATTTTTGGCCTATTTACAATCTTATTCTAATACTTATGGTCCCTTAGAAAAATTGGCCAACGTCTTGAAAGAAATAAAAAATCTCCCTCAATTAGCAGGGATTGCTCTGGGCACAAGACCTGACTGTCTAGATAAAGAAAAATGTGATCTGATAAATTCTTTTAATTTTAAAGAAATCTGGCTGGAAATAGGTCTGCAAAGTGCCAAAGATAAAACTTTACGACTAATTAACAGGGGGCACACTTACCAATGTTTTGTGAACGCTATTTCTTTATTGTCTAGCTACAACTTTAAAATCTGTGTTCACGTCATTGCTGGTCTGCCAGAAGAAAACAAACAAGATTTTTTACACACTATCCATTGCCTAAACCAATTACCCATCCACGGCATAAAATTTCATAACATTTACGTTTGTAAACAAACCACTCTGGCCAAATGGTGGGAACAAGGAAATTTTACTCCTTTGGGCCTCCAAGAATATCTAGAATGGCTTGGTGAAGCTATTGCTATCCTGCGCAAAGATATAATCATCCACAGGCTAAATGGAGATCCAGCTCCTAATGAACTTTTGGCCCCCTTGTGGGCCAAAAACAAATCTTTTATCTTACAACAAATAAATACTTACTTAACAGAAAAAAATATCGTCCAGGGACAAAACAGCTCTATTTGCTAACCTAAAAAATGCAACAAAGCACTATTACAGAAATATTCTCTAATGCTTATTTTAGCTTATCTGTAGTTTGGGCCAGCGAGCTTATCTTATCTACAGCCCTCCACTTCCCCCAACCAGAAAAAATATTCAATTATTCTCACTATTCCCTGATTATCAAAACAAATCTAAAAAACTATGCCCAAAAAAAAACTGTTTACTGGCCAACTCCACCTCTAAAATGGGACCAACTATCAGCCTTTGCCCAACATACCTTAAAAACTCTATTTCAAACCGTTCCCTTTGGCCAAACTATATCCTACACTGATTTAGCCCAAAAAATCGGCAAACCAAAAGCAGCAAGAGCTATAGGACAAGTAATGGCCAAAAATCCCTTTCCCTTAATAATACCATGCCATAGAGTGGTGGCCAAACACCATCTAGGAGGATTTACCCCCCATCCAAAATTAAAAAAAATTCTCCTCCAATTAGAAGGCATCAAACTCTACCAGCACCAACTCCCCCACACTATTATCCAAACTTCCCAATAACCCAACTAAACCAAATAACACGTTACAACCTTTTTAGAATCCAAGGCCAGAAAAAATCTTTAGTTTAAACAAAACAAAATACTTTTGGCCTACAACCAAAACAACGGCCTTAAAGCCCAACACCATGGACTTACAAAATCCCCCAAAATTTCAAGAAAAAATTTATTGACAAAACATCTTGTAGTGAGTAAATACTCACTCACTATGACCCCAACAAGAACAAACCGTAAACAACAAATAATCAGAGCAGCCAAAGAATTATTTGCCAAGCATGGCTTTAAAGGCACTACGACCAAAATGTTGGCTGCCAAAGTGGGGGTTAGCGAAGCCACTTTGTACAAATATTTTACAAGCAAAGAAGACATTTATTATGCTTTGTTGGAAGAAAAATTACAAAATATAGAAAGCTACCTGCCCACCAGCCAAAAAACTTCTATACGAAAAACTTTAGAGGAAATTGTTGTCAATTTTTTAGAGAAAAATACTGATGACGTTAGCTTTACCAAAATATGTTTATTTGCTGCTTTAGAGCAAAATGCTTATTCAAAAAATTTTGTTCAAAAATTACGAAAAAAACTATTTACTCACTTGGATAAACTATTTGAAAACTGGATAAGTGAAAAAAAAATTAAAGAATTGGAACCAGACTTGCTGGCCAAATTATTTTTTGGCCTTTTATTTTATACCTTATTATTAAGAACCATCTTTCACGATGAAAAATTTTCTCAATATAACTTACAATACCTTGCCCAACACATTGCTGACATCTTTTTAACAGGAGTTTTAAATGAAACAACATAAGAGACAAATAGCCCTAGCTTTATCTTTGATTGTTGTTTTAATTGTGCTTGGAGCAGGATATTGGTATTTTTTTCTCTATGGGCAGGAATCTACAGAAGATGCTTATGTCCATGCGGATATAGCCAGAGTATCCAGTCGTATTCCTGGAAATATTCAAAAAATTTATATAGACAATAACGATTACGTAAAAAAAGGTGAACTTTTACTAACTCTCGATCCCTCAGACTTGCTAGCTCAGAAAAAAATTCTGCTAGCCTCTAAAAAACAAATTTTAGCTCAATTAGAAGGGGAAAAGACCAGACTACGATTTACTGACGAAAGGACCTTAGCCGCGATAGAAGCTGCAGAAGCAAACCTTAAAACCGCCCAATTGGTTAAGGAGCAAACCTTAAAACAAATTGCTAGTTTAAAAGACAAAAGGGAAGAATTAATCATAACCTTTCAACAAGCCCAAAAAGATCTAAAGCGCTATAAACAACTTTGGCTAAAAAAACTTATTGCTCTAAGGACGCTAGAAAATGTCCAAAATCAGGTAAAAGTTTTGGCCAGCAAACTGAAATCCATTGATAATCAAATTAAAGCCGATTACAAAATAAAAGATCAGGCAGAGAGCAAGATTCAAGCAGCGCAGGCTATTTTGCGCCAAAACAAAGCTCTTAGAAAAGAAGTAGCCATGGTCAAAAGCAAAATAAAGGCCCTACACGCAGCTTTAGAAGAAGTTAAGGCTCGCCTGGATCAAATCGACCTCAATTTATCTTATACTCAAATAAAAGCTCCCATGTCTGGTTATATTGCCCAAAAAAACATTCAGGTGGGAGAAAGAGTAATGCCAGGAGCATCTCTTTTGGCCATAGTTCCTCTACATAAAGTTTACGTAGTAGCCAATTTCAAAGAAACTCAACTGACCCATATGTACCTTGGTCAACCTGCTATTATTGTTCCAGACATTTATCCTAACCTAAAATTAAAAGGGAAAGTGGTAGGTATAGGAGCCGGCACAGGCAGTGTCTTTTCCTTACTTCCCCCAGAAAACGCTGTGGGTAACTGGATTAAAGTTGTGCAAAGGGTGCCGGTTAAGATCCAATTTACCCAACCTTTGCCCCAGAAATATCCTCTTTTGGTGGGACTTTCTGTGGAAGTAACGGTTAACACGAAAACTAAAACAGAGAACAATTTATTTAAGTTAAAACCAGCATATCACTAAACTTACCACCATTTACGTGAGTATCTGAGCTATGGAAAACCTTCACGTCAATAAATGGATAGTTGCTTTTACTGTTATTTTGCCCACCTTTATAGAGGTAATGGATACTAGTGTGGTCAATGTATCCTTACCTCATATTCAAGGGAGTTTAAGTGCAAGCCTTGATGAATCCACCTGGGTGCTCACCAGTTATCTGGTTTCTAATGCTATCATTATTCCCATTACTGGCTGGCTCTCTAACGTATTTGGCAGAAAAAGATATCTTTTATTTTCTATTATATTATTTACTTTTAGCTCTCTTTTATGCGGACTAGCTCCCAATATCAAAATCCTGGTTTTGGCCAGGATCCTCCAAGGTATAGGTGGAGGAGGTCTTCAGCCCCTATCTCAAGCAATCTTGTTAGAGACATTCCCCCCACAAGAACACGGTGTGGCCATGGCTATTTTTGGGATGGGAGTAGTTTTGGCTCCTACGGTGGGGCCTGTGCTGGGGGGGTGGCTAACAGACACACTTTCTTGGAGATGGGTTTTTTATATCAACTTACCTATAGGAATTTTGGCCATCATCTGTACCCTGCTTTTTATTTTTGATCCCGAATACATAAAAGGACAACTGGCTTCTTACATTGACTATATTGGTTTGGCTTTACTTACTCTAGGTTTAGGTTCTCTGCAGATAGTTCTGGACAAGGGAGAAATGGAAGATTGGTTTAATTCAGATTTTATTCTCACTCTAAGTATAATAGCTGTTGTTTCTTTGACTGCCTTTACAATCTGGGAACTAAAAAACAAAAATCCTGTAGTAAACTTGCGCGTCTTTAAAGACAAGACATTTACTCTAGGAAATATCATTATGTTTTTAGGCTTTTTTGCTTTTTTTGGGGGCATTGTGCTTTTGCCTCTCTATCTCCAACAACTTATGGGCTATACAGCGCTGTGGGCAGGATTGATCCTTGGTCCTGGCGGAATTGCCACTTTGTTTATTATGCCAATTATAGGAGCACTGATGAAAAAGGGCATGCAAGCCAAATACCTCCTGACTTTAGGTATATTAATTTTGGGCTATTCTCTTATATTAATGTCAGATTTTAATTTGCAAGCTGACTTTTTCTCTATAGCCTATCCCAGGATCATTCAGGGAATAGGACTAGGACTCTTTTTTGTCCCTCTGGCCGCAGCTACTTATATAAACATACCTAAACAAGAAATGGGTAATGCCACAGGCATTTTTAATCTGTTAAGAAATTTAGGTGGCAGTTTTGGCACTGCAGCATCCACTACTTTACTTTCTCAACGTTCTCAATTTCATCAACACCGCTTAGTTGACTACGTTACTCCTTTTAATCCTCTATTTAAAGAAAAATTAATAAAATTAAATCTATTTTTAGAACACAAATTGAGTTTACTGCCTTCCCCAAAAACTCTGGCTCTTATCTATAGAGATATTTTAGTACAAGCTAAAATGCTTGCTTTTAACGATGCATTTTATATCTTTGGTACTATGATTTTCTTTTTAGTACCTCTGTCCTTAACTATGAGTTCTGGGAAAATAAAACAACAACATCTGGTAATAGAATAAATGGAGTCAAAAATGAAAACATACATTCTTAAAGCCAACTGCAAAAATCATTGCAAACAGTTAAATACAAATCTAGCAAAAATTTTTTTAAATAATTTACGTTGGTTACAACTTGACAATTTAATGAACAACACAAATTTTAAGCTTTTGCAGTTACATCTTCTTAAATTTCTTAAATCCTTGATAAGCATTCTAATTATAGCTCCAAGCACTCTGGTCTGGGCCAAAAATTACACTTTGGATCAGATTATACAACTTGGACTCTCTCAAAACCCCACAATTACAGCTACCCAACAGGGCATTGCTGCAAGCAGGGAAGCAACCAAAGCAGCCAAACGAGCAATGGGGCCAAGTCTTAGCACTGAATTTGGCTTTTTACAAAAGAATAAAGCGCCCTCTCTCAATGGAATGCCCATAGGCGACGAGCATCTTTGGAGCGGGAAACTAAACCTTCATCAACCTATTTTTACTGGCGGATATTTGTTTACAAACTATGAACTCAACCAATTAAAAGAACAGCAAGCCAAAGAACAACTAAAACAATTAAAAATAGAACTTAAGTTCAACCTTAAAAAAACTTTTTATGAGATCTTAAAGGCGAAAGCCATAGTGACAACTTACCAAAAAAACATAGCCCGCTTGCAAGAACACTTAAAAGTAATCCAAAATTTCTATCAACAAGGGCTAAAGCCTCAAGTGGAAGTGCTGCAAGCCAAAACAGCCCTGGCCAACGCCAAAACTAATTTAATAACAGCCAAAAACCTAGTTCAAACCCAAAAATCCTTTTTAAAGACACTGTTAAATCTACCGCAAAACTCTACTCTAAACTGCGAGGGACAACTAGAGTACAAGCCTTTTTTCTTATCTTTAACAGAATGTCAAAAAATTGCCTTAAAAAACAGACCAGAACTAGCAATAGCTAAAAAGAATATCGAGTTGGCTAAAAAAACCGAAACCATTGTAAAAAGTTCTTTTTATCCCCAAATCGCTGCTGATGCTACTTACTATAAATATGGAGAAGACCCAGATCTCCAGGGAACACCCTATTTACCATCAGATAGCTGGCAAGTGGCTATAGGTCTGCGCTGGAATATTTTTGAGTCAGGCTCTACTCTAGCCAAATTACAACAGGCCAAATATAACCTAGCTCGCGTCAAAGCAGTATATCAAGATTTAAAAAACCGGATAGCCTATGAAGTCAAGTCTGCTTATCTCAGTCTAAACAGTGCCAAACAGGCTATTTTGGCTGCAAGACAAACCCTAATAGAAGCCAGAGAAACCTTTAAATTAGCTACAGCCAGGTATAAATCTCAACTGGGGACCAACATAGACGTGCTAGATGCTACCACCAAACTAAGTCAGGCCGAAAGCACTTATGTAGGATCTCTGGCTAATTATGCCATTGCCTTAAGCAACCTAGAAAGAAGTATGGGCAGATAGACAAAGGGCAATTGGCCATTCATGGTCTTACTTTCTTTTTCTCACCACTTTTTTATCTGCTAAGTAGGCCAATTCTCTAAGTTTTTTATCTACTGCTGCGTATATGGATCCTGGACTAAAACCTCCTTTACTCAACCTTTGCCCAGGTTTTCGTCCTGTTAAAATCTCTAAAGCCTCTTCTATATTACTCACAGCATACACATGAAACAGGCCAGATTTCACTGCTTCTATAACATCTTCTCTTAACATTAAGTGAACGACATTGTCTCTTGGAATAATTACTCCTTGTTCGCCTGTAAGTCCCCGTCTTTGACACACATCAAAAAAACCCTCAATTTTGCGAGAAACTGCTCCTACAGCCATAATCTGACCAGACTGACTAATTGCCCCGGTAAAAGCAAGAGAGAGTTTAACGGGTATGCCGGATAAAGCAGACAATAAAGCCACCAATTCTGCTCCAGAGGCAGAATCTCCGTCAATGTGAGCATAGCTTTGTTCAAAACATAAACTACCAGACAACACCAGGGGTTTATCTTGGGCAAATAAATTTTGCAAATAACTTTTTAAAATCATCATTCCTTTGGTATGAATAGGACCACCCAACTCTGCTTCTCTTTCCAAATCAATAATACCACCATGCCCAACGCCAATGGTACAGGATATCTGATGAGGCAAAGCCATAATATAATCACCCAATTCTACCACAGAAAGGCCATTAGCCCTACCTACTGCAGTGCCCGAAGTTTGCACTTTTATTAGTTCTCGGTCATAATCTTCCATAAATTCTTGTTCGTAAAGATTGAGTCTATATTCCCGATTTTTTAGGGCCCTTTTGACGTTAATTAAATCCACTCTTTTTTTTCCTTCTCCCTGGGCAAGTGTACTGGCCTCTATCATTAACTCGCTAATAGTGGCAAAATTTAAAGACATTTTTTGTTGGTCATCGCTTAATCTACTGGAGAAATCCACCAATTCGGCCAGGGCTTCTTTGGAAAAAGATAAGAGCTGATTTTCCCTGCCAATATTGGCCAAGGTATAAAGATAGTTGGCAATATTTTCTTCTGTCCTAGCTACTGTGTCCTGCATATGTGCTTTTAGTTTAAACAACTTGGGAAACCTGTCATCCTGAATATATAAAAGTTCATAAAAATCATCTGAACCAATTAAAATAACCTTCACGTCCAAAGGAATAGGCTCTGGTTCAATAGTTTTCGTTCTAATCAAATCATACTGGTCACCTGGATCTTCCAGAGTTAAAAAACCTGTTTTTAAAGCTCGCAACAAGCCTTCCCAGGCTAGAGGATGACTTAAAATATCTTCTACTTTTAAAATTAAAAATCCGCCATTGGCCCGGTGTAAGCTTCCACTTTTCAGTAAAGTAAAATCTGTGTAGTAAGTCCCTAGTTCTGTTTCCCTTTCTATACATCCCAATAGATTAAAATAATTGGGATTATCTTCTACAATTATAGGCCTAGTTTTTTGCTCTGCATTATCTACAAATAAATTCACTCGATAACGTTCAAAAAAATCTTCCTCACTATTGCCCAATAATTCTTGAGTTAAAGAAACAGAACCAGCTTCTTTATTTTTAAAGTGTTCCAAATTTTCTAAAATGTCCTTTTTTAGACTCTCTAAGTAAGTTCTTAGAGCAGAAAAACCAGAAAACTCTTTTTCTACTTCACTTAAAGCAGCATTTATCTTTTTTAAAGCCACTTTTCGCTCCAAGGCCTGCTCATTTTTTCTAAAGTCTTCTTCTTTCTTTCCCATTTTTCGAGTATAATTAATTAATACTTCCATAACTTTATTGCTTTTAAGGCGTAATTTTTTTCGTAATTCTGGTTCTAATTGCTCAAACTCCTCAGGAGTTAACACCTTTCCTTCCCACAAAGGATACAAAGTCAAACTATCCTCTTCCATATTTAAACTAAATCCATCTTTTTGCGCTTCTTCTTCCATTTTATCAATAATAGTATCTCTTATATTTTGATATGTTTGCACCAAATTATCGTGCTGCTTAATAAAGTTTTCTTGTTCAAAAGCTAAAGGTATGGACTCTCTTAAAGTATTTATAGCCTGTTGTAATTTCCGTTTAAACACTCTACCCTTGCCAGCAGGTAAACTAATGGCTCTTGGCCTATCAGGATTGTCAAAGTTATATACATAAATCCAATCTTTTGGTGGACTAGTCTCTGCCAACTTGCCCTTTAAAAATCTGGTAACAAAATAAGTCCTGCCAATACCCTGCTCCCCGGCTAAATACACATTGTAGCCTTTATGTTTTATCTTTAACGCTAATTCCAAAGTCTCATAAGCTCTTTTTTGAAAAAGAGCCGTATCAGGTAAGGCAGCTTTTTTACTATCTCTAAAAGGAACTTTCTGTGGAGATAGCTTGACTCTCAACTTAGAGGGGGATAATCTGTATTTGTAGGCTAAGTTGGTCCTTTTCTCTTGTTTCAAGGTTTGCCCTCCTTTTCATAAACAAAATCTTGACGCAAAAGGCCCACGTCCAGAGAAAATGCTAATTTTTAACTGTAAAACCTATCCCCTCACTTGGCAATAAAAAATTATAAGACGTTCAAGGACAACGCTTAAAAATTTGTAATAGTTGGTAGAAATAGTAAAATAGCGCCGTCCATACGGCAGGCTGCAAAAAAATAAGACACAGCCTTGGAGAGCCTCACCAAAAATTTTTCTTCCTAATCTGTAAAACTATTTTGAGACCAAGGCCAAAATACGATAAAAAAACTGCTAAAAAAATAAAAAGACTCATTGACTAATGCTTGGAGCTTGTGCTAGAAGGCAGGCATTGTGAATGTTTGAACAATGAGCCTATTTTAAAAGGAGCTTATTTTTGTGTTCTTTCGCAAAAAAGACAGTGAAACCTGGCAAAATCTAAGCAAAGCCAGCCTTATCGGCATACATTTAGTATCTTGCACTTTTGTAGGCTTGCTGTTGGGATATTATTTAGACAAATGGCTAAATACCAGGCCATGGTTTCTGATTATTTTTCTTTTATTTGGCATTGCGGCGGGATTTAAAAATATGTATCTAGAAACAAAAAAAATTCAAAAAACAGATAAAGATGAAAGTAATCAAAACAATTAACCGAAAAATAGAAAAATTTTTATATATTAAGGGATTTACAATAGAAGGTTCACGCCTTTTAATGCGCAATCAAATTTATTTGGCTCTAGTTGGTTGTATAATATCTAGTTTTTTAGGGTATAGTTGGGGGTGTAGTTTTATTATAGGGGCTATACTTGGTACCCTTAATTTCTATTTTTTAGCTAAATTAGTGCAAGAAATTATTTTTATAAAAAAAGGAGCTTTATCTGTTCTGCTTTTTCAGTTTTATTTAAGGTTGGGGCTAACAGGTGTGGTATTGTTTTACGTCATAGTCTATTTGAAGGCTAATATAGTTGCCTTGTTAGGTGGCTTAAGTATAGTTGTTGTAAACGTTTTACTTTACGGATTAACTTTAATGGGGGAAAAATTTAAGGAGGCATAGTCTATGGCAGAAGGATTACATCCTATTTTCTTATTAGAAGAAGCAGTGAAAATGATCGGTTTGGTGGATGCCCATGGTCACAGCTTAATTCCCAACAACGTGCTTTATGCCTGGGCAATAATGGGATTTTTATTTTTCCTGGGGTGGTTAGCCACCAAAAACATTTCCATGGTGCCGCGAGGGTTGCAAAACTTTTTCGAGTTTCTTATAGGCTCTCTGGAAGATTTTGTGGTCACCAACATGGGAGAAGAAGGCAGGAAGGTCTTTCCGGTATTGGCCACATTATTTATCTTTATTTTCTGTTGCAACGTGGCAGGTTTAATCCCAGGTGGAGATTCTCCAACTGCTAACGTCAATACTAACGCGGCAATGGCTATTTTTGTTTTCTTATATTACAATTATTGGGGTATAAGAAAACACGGGATAAAATACATCAAACATTTTATGGGTCCGTACTGGTGGTTAGCTCCCATTATGTTTCCTATCGAGCTTGTCAGCCACTTAGCTAGACCTCTCTCTTTAACTTTGCGACTTTTTGGAAACATCATGGGTGAGGACATAGTTTTGGCCTTACTCTTTATTTTAGCGCCAATAGTATCTACTTTACCCATGTACTTTTTATTTTTATTAGCTGATTTTATTCAGGCGTTTGTATTCTTTATGCTCTCTATGTTATACTTAAAAGGTGCATTTGAAGAAGCTCATTAATCTTGGGGGAAATTGGTCTTTGACCAAATAAAATAATAGGAGGTTTCTTATGCGTAAGGTTTTATTGGTTATGTTAAACACTGTAGCTTTTATTGTTATGGCAAGTGTAGCTTTTGCTGCAGAAGCTGCTCCTGAAGTCATCTCTATGACATCTATTGCTACTGCTTTAGGTATGGCTCTTGCTGCTGCAGGTTGTGGTATCGGTCAGGGCTTAGGTCTAAAAGCAGCTTGTGAAGGTACTGCCAGAAATCCAGAGGCAAGTGGTAAAATCACCGTTACCATGTTAATTGGTTTGGCTATGATCGAGTCTTTGGCTATTTATGCCTTGGTTGTTAATTTGATTCTCTTGTTTGCTAATCCTTTCTTGGGCTAATTGGTTAGTTCAAAACACAAGCAAGGGGGAACTTCCCTTGCTTGTGTTTTTTTTATCTTTTAAACAACTATTCTAATCCATTTTAATTTACGTGCTTATCCTGATAAGCTCCCAAAATGTAGGGGAGAGGAATTAATTTATTGCTCCTTGTTCTGCACCTAACAAAAAAATCCTAAAAATTAATCTAAATTATGTTAAACTTAAAAAACGAAAAAATCCCTCGGGCTACCATTGGCAGATTATCTTTATACGTTCAACAATTGGAAATTTTAGAGCAACAGGGGGAAAAGGTTATTTCGTCTGAAAAGTTGGCCAAGATTTGCGGAGTTAATCCTTCCCAAATCAGGAAAGATCTGGCTTACTTTGGAGAATTTGGGGTTAGAGGGGTAGGATATTACATTTACGAGTTAAAGCAAGCCATAAAAAAAAGTTTGGGGCTAGATAGAATCTGGAAAGTAGTGTTAGTAGGAGTAGGAAATCTTGGCCGTGCTTTGCTTCGTCACAATGTATTGATAAAACGCGGCTTTATTGTCGTGGGCGCTTTTGATTGCGATCCTTTTAAAATAGGAGAAGAAATAGCAGGATTAGAAGTAATGTGCTCCAGCAACTTACCTCAGAAAATAAAAGAACTGGATGCCGAAATAGGTATAATTACCACTCCCCAAGAACGAGCCCAAAGAGCTGCCAATTATTTAATAAAAGGGGGTATTAAAGGCATCGTAAATTTTGCTCCTGCCCGGATAACCGTTCCCTCCCATATCGTGGTGGAATACGTTGATTTTATAAATCATTTATTTTCTACTGCCTTTCAAATCTCTCTTAACCAAGCCAAAGGAATGTATTCTTAAACTAATGTGCATTTAAAGTTGCAACCTATAGTTACCATAAGGCATAGTTTTGCTCTTCTGCTAAAATATTTCTTAAATATACTCCGTATTCATTTTTTTTGTATTTCTCTACCCAAAAAGATAGGGTTTTCCTATCTATAAAACCTTTTCTAAAGGCAATTTCTTCTATACAACCTATTTTAAATCCCTGTCGTTCCTGAATTGCCTGAATAAAACTAGAAGCCTGATGCAAAGAAGCGTGGGTGCCTGCATCTAACCAGGCATAACCTCTTCCTAAGATTTTTACCTGTAATTTGCCTTTTTTTAAGTAAGCATTATTCACATCGGTAATTTCTAATTCTCCCCTAGCTGAAGGTTTAATAGACTTAGCTATTTTTATGACCTCATTATCATAAAAATATATTCCAGGTACAGCATATTTGCTTTTAGGCTTTTGGGGCTTTTCTTCTATACTAAGGACTTTGCCTGTGTTATCAAAATGCACTACTCCATAGCGTTCTGGATCCTGAACAGGATAGCCAAACACTATCCCGCCTTCTTTTAGGGCTGTACACTCCTGTAATAAATTAGAAAGTCCCCCACCATAAATAATATTGTCTCCCAAAACCAAACAAACACTATCCGAACCTATAAACTCTTCTCCCAAAATAAAAGCTTGAGCTAAACCTTCTGGCCTTGGTTGTACTATGTAAGAAAACTTTACCCCAAGTTTATCTCCATCCCCTAACAAATCTTTAAAACGAGGAAGATCCCTGGGAGTAGAAATAATTAAAATCTCTCTTATCTCTGCTAAAAGCAAAACTGAAAGGGGATAATAAATCATGGGTTTATCATACACAGGCAAAAGTTGTTTACTAATACTTAAAGTCAACGGATAAAGCCTTGTGCCCTCTCCTCCAGCTAAAATAATACCTTTCATAATCGTCCTCCTTCAAATATTTAGCCTCCAAATATTTAGTCACGGGCAAACTCTACGGCATCCCCCACCAGCCATTGGGCTCATAGTTCATAGATCACAGAATTCTCCTTCCCCATATCCAATCTCTACTGTCGCCCAGCACCAATCACTATTTACTAATTACGCTCATACGATAATCATTTTTCTCAAAAACAGCAAAAAATATTTTGGCTTTAATTTTTGAACAAGATGATCAATTTGGGAATAGGGAAAAACAACACCATTTTCAAACTTTGACAATTAGATTGGTTTGAACTAACAGATTTTAGTTTTGAGTAAAGGCAAATTGTTAGTATAGCAGTTAAAAAATAGAATTTTTGTCTAAAAAGGTGTAGTAAAAAATAAAGCGGGCAGGTGTAATATATGAGTAAAATTACAAAGGTCAAAGGATTTCCAGATTTGTTCCCTCCTCAGAGCAACTTGTATGTTTTTATGGAGAATACAGCCAGGAAAATTTTTTCTTACTATGGTTGCGAGGAAATTAGAACCCCTATTTTAGAAAAAACAGAGCTATTTGCAAGGTCTATTGGCAATGAGACAGACATCGTACAAAAAGAAATGTACACTTTTTTGGATAAAAAAAATCGCAGCCTTACTTTACGTCCTGAAGCAACGGCTGGAGTTGTAAGGGCTTTTATTGAAAACGTGCAGGCGAAATCTGACGAAGTTTTTAAATTTTTTACTATAGGCCCTATGTTTAGGTACGAACGACCTCAAAAAGGGCGTTTACGTCAATTTCATCAAATTAACGTAGAGTACTTTGGTCCTCAGTCTCCCCAAGCCGATGGAGAATTAATTTTAATGCTCTGGCATTATCTCCACGCTCTCCAGCTAAACAACTTAAGTTTGCAAATTAATTCTCTTGGTTGTCCTCAGTGTAGGCCTATATTTGAACAAAAGTTAATTGCTTTTTTACAAACAGTAGACGAAGCTGCCTTATGTCCTGATTGCCAACGCCGCAAAACGACCAATCCTTTGCGGGTCTTAGATTGTAAAGAGCAAAGCTGTAAACAAATTTTAATCAAGGCCCCTACTATTATCGATAATTTGTGCTCTACCTGCAGATCGCATTTTCAGGCTGTATTAGATATTCTGGACAACACAAAAATTCCATACCAATTAAATCATAAATTGGTTAGAGGTCTGGATTATTATCAAAGGACAACCTTTGAGGTTATTGCTACAAGTAATAACATCGGTGCCCAGAGTGCTATTGCTGGCGGTGGGCGCTATGATGGACTGGTGAAAAATCTTGGCGGGCCAGATGTGCCTGGGCTTGGTTTTGCCTGTGGTATGGAAAGGATTGCTTTGCTTTTGGAGGTTCAAAACAATTTACAAAAAGATTTTTTTATAGCAGTATTGTCGGAAAAGTGTTTACTTCCTGCAATGTCTTTAGCCAATAAATTGCGTCACCAGGGATTGAGCGGTGAGGTGAGTTTTGAGGTCAAAAGTCTTAAAAGTCAACTTCGTTATGCCAATAAACATAATATCAAAATATGTCTATTTTTTGGAGAAGATGAATTACATTCTGGTAAAATCCCAGTAAAAGATCTGGAAACAGGCACCCAACACGAGGTGTTTTTTGAAGACATTATAACCACTCTCAAGCGTTTTTTAAAGACAGAAATAGGATAATTCTAATTTAATAAATTTAATTAAAGGAGTCTATATGGAAATGGAAATACAAAGAACGGTGCAGTTAGCCAATTTAGAGGGATGGAAACGTACTCATAGCTGTGCTGAGCTTACGTTAAATCACCAGGGACAAGAAGTTTGTCTTATGGGTTGGGTACAATTCAGGCGAGATCACGGAGGACTGATTTTTATTGATTTACGAGATAGAGAAGGTCTCACCCAAATAGTCTTTGCCCCAGAGGTAAATGCCAAAGCTTTGGAATCAGCTCACAATTTACGGAGCGAAGACGTGATTGCCGTTAAGGGTACTGTTCGGCCTAGACCTAAAGATATGATAAATCCCAAGTTAGTTACAGGTGAGGTTGAAGTTGCAGTAACAGAATTAAAGATTTTAAACGTTTCTAAGACTCCTCCTTTTTTAATAGAAGATCGCATTGAGGTTTCAGAAAATCTTCGTTTAAAATATCGTTATTTAGACTTAAGACGCCCCTTTATGACCAAAAACATTATTTTGCGCAGTAAAGCGGCTCATTCTATTCGTAGCTATCTCAATTCTCAGGGCTTTTTAGAAATTGAAACTCCTGTGCTTACCCGCTCTACTCCAGAGGGGGCCAGGGATTTTTTAGTGCCAAGCAGATTAAATCATGGCGAATTTTATGCTCTACCTCAATCTCCACAATTATTTAAACAATTGTTAATGTGTGCTGGGTTTGATAGGTACTATCAAATCGTAAAGTGTTTTCGAGACGAAGATCTTAGAGCAGATAGGCAGCCAGAATTTACCCAAATAGACATCGAGATGTCTTTTGTGGAAGAAGAAGATGTCTTAAATTTGGCCGAGGGGCTTATGGCCAAGCTCTTTAACGATGTTTTGGGTATAAAACTAAAAACTCCTTTTCCGCGCTTGAGTTATGCTCAAGCCATAGAAGATTATGGACTGGACAAACCTGATATTAGGTTTGATTTAAAGTTAAAAGACATCACTTCTATTGTAAAAAATTCTAACTTCAGGTTGTTTCAGCAGGCAAGTTTGGTCAAGGCTCTCAACCTGCCGGGGGGAGCTACTTTGTCGCGCAAAGAAATTGACGATCTCACAGAATTCGTTAAAATATACGGAGCAGGGGGCCTGGCCTGGATTAAAATTAAAGAAACAGAGTGGCAGTCTCCTATTGCCAAATTTTTAAGTGAAGAAGAAAAAGCAGGCATTGCCAAGACTTTGGACTTAAAGCCAGGAGATATCGTATTTTTTCAAGCTGGCAAACCAGAAATAGTTAATACTGCTCTTGGTTATTTACGAGTAAAACTGGCAGAGATGTTTAACCTCATTTCCCAGGATACCCTTGCCTTTACCTGGGTGGTGGACTTCCCCCTTTTAGAATGGGATGAAGAAGAAAAACGTTGGGTGGCAAGGCATCATCCTTTTACGGCCCCCAAGCCAGAACACCTAAACCTTTTGGACACAAATCCAGAGCAAGTCCTGGCCAGAGCCTATGATTTGGTGCTAAACGGCAATGAAATTGGTGGCGGCTCTATTCGTATTCATACCAAAAACGTGCAAGAAAAGATGTTTTCGGTGTTAGGTATTAACCAGGAAGAAGCAGAAGAAAAATTTGGCTTTCTCCTAGAAGCTCTGCTTTACGGCGCCCCACCTCATGGGGGTATTGCCTTTGGTTTGGATAGAATTATAATGCTTATGGCAAAATCCGCATCCATAAGAGATGTAATTGCTTTTCCCAAAACTCAAAAAGCAACCTGTTTGCTTACTCAGGCCCCAGCTCCAGTTAGTACTAAACAACTACGAGAATTAGGATTAAAATTGAAATAGTAAAATAAAAATCTTTAAAAAGGTAAAAAATATGTCTAAAGAAAACACATTAAAAATCCTTACGTATCCCCATCCAATTTTAAAAAAAAAATCTATTCCTATAGCTCAGATTGACGAAAACATAAAGTCTTTGGTCAAGCAGATGGCCACTACCATGTACGAGAACAAAGGCATTGGGCTGGCTGCGCCTCAGATAGGTCAAAACATTAGATTAATAACTGTAGATATAAGTGGACCTGAAAAAAGAGAAAATCTTCTTACTTTGATCAATCCCCAAATCATAGAAAAGAGCGGAGAAACTGAAAGTGAAGAAGGATGTCTCAGTGTAATCGGATATAGAGCAAAAGTAAAAAGAGCAGCCAAAGTAAAGGTAGTGGCTCAAAATTTGGAAGCAGATAGAATAGAGATAGAAGCGGACGATCTTTTGGCCATTTGTCTTCAACACGAAATAGATCATCTGGAAGGCATTTTGTTTATTGATCGTATCAGTAGGTTAAAACGCAATTTATACGAAAGAAGATTAAAAAAATGGTTAAAACAAAGCAAAAAATAGTTTTTATGGGCACGCCTGAGTTTGCGGCTACTATTTTACGTACTCTTTTAGACTGGGATAAAGGGGAAGTAGTGGCCGTTTATACGCAACCTGACAGGCCTTGTGGTAGAGGGCAGCAGATAAAATGCTCTGCTGTAAAAGAATTGGCTTTAAAGCACAATTTAGCCGTGTTCCAACCCGTTAACTTTACAAATCCTCAAGACATAAAGCAATTGGCCAGCCTTACTCCTGACTTTCTCGTGGTGGCAGCCTATGGATTGATTTTGCCCAAACAGGTTTTAGATATCCCCAAAACAGCACCTATTAACGTGCATGCTTCTCTTTTGCCCAAGTATAGAGGTGCTGCGCCCATTCAACGAGCTATTTTAAATGGTGAAAAAGTAACAGGCATTACCATCATGCTTATGGATGAAGGACTGGATACAGGCCCTATTTTATTACAACAAGCTTTGGCCATAGGTATCCAGGACACTGCTAAGACCTTGCATGACGAATTAGCTCTTATGGGCGGAGAACTTCTGGTTCAGGCTTTGGAAAAATTTTCGCAGATTACTCCTTTGCCCCAACCAGAAGACCGAGCAAGCTATGCCCCTAAATTGAGCAAAGAAGAAGGCCTAATAGATTTTAATCAACCAGCTTTAACAGTGCATAATAAAGTTAGAGCTCTTTTCCCTTGGCCTCAGGCCTTTTTTTATTTTAAAAAAAATAATGGTTCCCAAATAAAAGTCACCATCTATCCAGGTAAAGTAGGAGATCAATTGCCCCAGGGACAGCTCTTTAAACCAGGAGAAATCGTCAAACTGGATAATAACCATATATATTTTGTCTGTCAGGACAGGTTTTATCTAGTATCTAAATTAAAGCCAGAAAACAGTAAATTGATGAGTGCTACAGAATTCTACTGTGGCTTTTTAAGAAAATGTCAACAACACGATTCTTGATTTTGACCTATTAAGTTAAGATGATAATTCAAGATAACTGGACGTAAATTTAGGCCGGGAGAGGAAAAGATTTGGGGATAGATTAGTGAATGACGATTATTTAAAACTGCACCAAGAAATACAAGACGACGTTCCTGCCAAGAAACGGCTTTTTATTGGGCTTATTACTCTTACCTCTTTTTTAGTCTGTATTTTTTTATTTTTACTCTGGCTAATTCCTTATGTAGGCTTAAAAAATATTCATCCTGTTGCTCCTTATGTCTTGGGGGCAATTGTTTTTTTACTTATTGGGCTTACCATTTGGGCTTCTTTGGAGTTAGTTTTTAATATCGTCTGGAAACGGAATCTTCTTTTTACTCAAAACATAAGAGGTCTAACTATCAAATTCTTTTTGCCTTTAATGGTTGCTGTAGGGAAAATATTTGGCATCTCTCAGCAAAAAGTTAAAACGTCTTTTATAAAAGTAAATAATGAATTGGTCTTAAACCAACATCCCCAGTATCCTGCCCAGGAAATTTTATTATTACTTCCTCATTGTTTACAAAATAGCACCTGTTCCAAAAGATTAACATACAATATTTATAATTGCCAATTGTGTGGGAGATGTCCTATTGCAGACTTAATCAAACTACACCAACAATTTAAAGTCAAACTGGCTATTGCCACAGGAGGCACCATCGCCAGGCGTATAGTGGTGCAAACCAAACCCAAATTGATCGTGGCTGTGGCCTGCGAAAGGGATCTGGTAAGTGGCATCCAGGATACCTATCCTATCCCTGTCTATGGAATCTTAAACCAGAGACCCAAAGGGCCATGTCTGGACACTCTGGTCCCAATAGACCAAGTGAAAAAAGTTCTGGAAATATTTGTAGCTAAACATCGAATTAAGACCACATCTAACTAACCGGCGCGCATAAGCCTCAAAATAAGCAACCTCTACCAATTACTACAATAATATCATGTCCTTAAAAAAAAATTACCACATTAGGGCCCAAGCAGTTCGTCTAGTTAAACAAACTTTAAAAGGTCAAGATTTGCAGGCCAGTTTGGATGCTGCTCTGCAGAAAATTTACAATCCCAAAGATAAGAAGTTGCTTACAGAGCTTAGCTATGGTTATTTTCGTTATAAGGGCCAATTAGAATACCTTTTAACTTTATATTTATCCAAATGGGATAAATTGCCTCTGGAAGTAAAGATTCTTCTTGCTCTGGCCTGCTACGAACTTTTTTATTTGGACAAAATACCTGACTATGCCTCTGTGTCCTGGGGGGTAGAGTTAGGAAAACAAATGTATGGAGCTAAAATAGGAGCATTAATAAATGCAGTACTTAGAAAATGTTCAAAATTAAAAATAAAAGATGATCTTTTTAAACAGGATAATCCTGGTTTAGAGATTTATTTAAGCCGCAAATACTCCTGTCCTCTATGGTTAACTACTTATTTATTGTCTAAATTTTCTTTAACGAGCGTTACTTCTTTTTTAGAGTATAGCCTGCTAAAGCCCAAAACAGGTGTCTTATTATTAGATGCTATTGACTTGCCTGCAGACATAATGTCTTGTGTAGCTGAAACAACAGAAGTTGGTTTTTCTATTCAATCTGGCTTAGAAGAAAAGGTGTTAAATTATTTACAGCAACACAATATCTCTTATTACCGCCAGAGTGTGGTCAGTCAAAAGGTGCTTTTAAACTTACTAAAGGGAGTATCAGGTCCTATTTGGGATGCTTGTGCTGGTAGCGGAGGAAAAAGTTTTATTCTTTGTAGAAGAGGATTTTTGCCTTTGGCCAGCGATCTAAATAAAAAACGCCTGAAACTGTTAAAGAAACAGACCACATCCTGGGATCTAGAAATAAACTTTTTTTTAGCAGATGCCACCAAACCACCACTAAAAAAAATAAAAAACATTCTCTTGGATGTGCCTTGCTCAGGACTGGGAGTAATTTCTAGAAGGCCAGATTTAAAGTGGAAAAAAACTTTTCAGGACGTAAAAAATCTTTCCCAAATTCAAACCAAAATGCTTTTACAAACACTTTCTCTCGTGCCCAAAGGCGGGAGTCTGCTTTACATTACCTGTACCTTGACAGAAGAAGAAAACGTTTTCCCCCTTCAACAGGTCCAAAAAGAATTTCCCTATCTAAAGGTAGAACAAAAATCTTTTAACCTCTGTGCAGAGGAAGTGCTTTTTGGAGCAAGATTGGTGCTTGGTTAATTCCTGTTTCCAAGTCTTTTACGAAATCAGACCATTTAAACTTTATAGTAATCTTTATACCAAGCAATAAAATTGTTAATGCCTGTTTTAAGAGGAGTTTTAGGGGCAAAACCCACGTCTGCTATAAGATCGTCTATATCTGCATAGGTTTTGGGTACATCTCCTGGTTGAAGAGGTAAAAATTCTTTTTTAGCCTCTTTGCCCAGTGCCTGCTCTATGGTTTCAATAAAGGTAAGCAATTGAACAGGATTATTGTTGCCTATGTTGTAAATTTTATAAGGAGCTACACTTGTCCCTGGGTCAGGATTTGCTCCATTCCAGTCTGGATTGGGCCTGGGCACATGATGGGTTAGTCTATAAACGCCTTCTACAATATCATCTATGTAAGTAAAGTCTCTTTCCATTTTACCGTGATTAAAAACTTTAATAGGTTTGCCTTCTAAGATAGCTTTGGTAAATAAAAATAAGGCCATGTCTGGTCTTCCCCACGGACCATACACAGTAAAAAAACGAAGACCTGTACAGGGAAGATTGTATAAATAGGCATACGTATGGGCCATAAGCTCATTGGCTTTTTTAGATGCAGCATATAAACTAATAGGATGATCCACATTGTGATGGATAGAAAACGGCATTTTAGTATTGAGACCGTAAACAGAGCTAGACGAGGCAAAGATAAGATGTTTTATGTGATAATGTCTGCAGCACTCCAGGAGATTAGCAAAACCGACTAGATTACTCTGGACGTAACTTTTAGGGTTTTCTATACTATACCTAACGCCTGCCTGAGCAGCCATATTGATAACGTGAGTTATATCTTCTTTTTTAAATAATTCTTCTAACTCCCGGTCATTGGCCAGATCTATTTTATAAAAGGTAAAATTTTGATTTGGCAATTGTTGCAAACGATCTTTTTTGAGTTCAACGGAATAATAATCATTGAGATTGTCTAAACCTACTACTGCAATACCTTCTTTTAAAAAACGTTTAGCCAAATGAAAACCAATAAAACCTGCAACGCCTGTAATTAATACCTTCATAAAAACTCCTATTTTGTGGATATGCACAATAATTTTTTTAGGATGTTCATTGCCTAGCTGAAAAAACTTTTGAGTAGAGCTTATTAACTAAGAAAAAATATTTAGCATTTGCTTCAGTTAATGGCAACTTGAAAAATAGCCATTTTGGGACTGGTCTATTGGCTTTAAATAGGTTATCAAAGCCTCGAGGCTTGGCGTATAAAATAGACAAAAATCTTCTCCAAATTCCCATGAAGTTTATGAAACAAAAAGCTCTTGTTTTTTTAGTCGTATTGCAAGGTGTTTTGGTGGGTTTTTGGTTGTATCTGAAGCTTTACTATTGGCCAGGTAAAGAAGTTCGCTTTACTGCTGTGAAAACAAGTCCTTTAAGTTTATTTACTCCTTATGGTCCAGGTCTAGATTACGATATTGCCCTTTTATTCGCCCGTACTCATAACCTAAAACTTATCTGGCACGAGGTAAAAACCTTTGATCAGGCTTTTGCTTTATTGCGAAAAAATAAAATAGACGTAGTAGTCGGTGTGCCCAATAATATTGTTTGGGAAGATAAGTCCACAAGAAAAGGACCTTTATATTTAAAAGATAATTTTATTTTAATCCACAACATGTATCGTTATCCTTTGCGAGAGTTTGCAGAATTGTGCAGGGCCAAAGTTATGGTTCCTGATTTTATTTTTTTTAAAAACAAAATTCAAGAATATGACAATGAAATAGTTTGCTCAATTAATTACAAAATTATTAAGCAAAGTACCATCATTTTGTACACTTGGTTAGCTGAGAATAAAGCCAGATTTATGTTAACGGACAAAATTAGCTTTCAAAGTCTAACCCCATATTTTTCTAATCTCAGAAAAACTTACGAATTTCAAAGGCCTTTTCAGTTTCGATGGATTTGGAACAAACGCTATACTAAATTGGACAATTTACTTAGTGCTTTTTGGGACAATCCCCAAACAAAGGAAAAGTTTCAGGAATTAAAAGAAATTTACTTTGGTTTTTTTAAAGATAAAATTGACTACTATCAGTTGGCCCATCTTAAAATAACCATAAAGAAAAAATTGCCTTTGCACGCTAAGACTATTTTACGGGTCAGTAAACAGTATAAAATAGATCCCTTGTTGTTAATAGCTCAGATCTATCAAGAATCACGATTTGATCCAAAGGCCAGAAGCAAAACAGGAGTAAGGGGGTTATTGCAACTAAGTCAGGACACGGCATCCTGGATTGGAATTAAAAACAGATTAGATGCCCGTCAAAGTATATTAGGTGGAGCCAAATATTTATTTTTTTTGGCCAATAAAATACAAAACAGGGGAGTTGTGGGCTGGGACAAATGGTGTATGGCTTTAGCTGCTTATAATCAGGGGCTTGGACATCTTTACGATGCTATGGAGTTGGTAAAACAAAAAGGTAAAAATTATCTGGCCTGGAAAAACATAAAAAAAATCTATCCTCTTTTGAGTTACAAAAAATATTATCAACATACTCAATATGGCTACTGTAGAGGTTACGAAGCCATTAGTTATGTGGAGAATATTCGCTATTATTACTATACCCTGCGCTTATTAGCTTTTTTTGGGGGAAGGGAAGGAAATTATCTTCGCTACTTTCTTGGTAGATTTTCTTTTCCTTGGCCCTGAAGCAGATTTTTGTTTTTTTGGGGGGGATGTGAGAGACGGTGTTTGGTCGGCCGTAGGTTCTTGCAGCATAAAAAAATTAAATATGTTATTTTTAAACTTTACGCTTTGAATAAAAGACAAAATTAAAAAGTCTTCTTCCCATTTTTGGGTAGGCAGGAAATATATGGTGTTTTCATAATATTTGGTCCAGAGTTCAAGCAAAGATGCTTCATCCATAGCAAGTAATTGTTTGGCTAGTTTGCGCAATAAGTTTTCCATAATTGATAAATGTTTTACAGGATTTTCTTTAAACTTAAATTTGCTCCTTGAAAAGAAATATGATACAAGGGAATTGTTTTGAAAGTCAAGAAAAAAGGAGTAATCCGTGGATTTAAAGCAAATGTATAAAACGATTGTTGACGATCCTTTCCCTGAAGAAATGACTATTACTCTTGGGGATTGTAAATTGGTTTATCGAAAAAGAACTTGGGAGATTGGAGGAGAAAAAAAAGGCCTCCGTTATGGAGAAAATCCAGACCAACCTGCAGCTTTGTATGAATTGGTGGATGGCAGTTTGGAATTAGGAGGAGTAGTTTTTAGAGGTCCAGGCCAGAGATTAGTTTCCTCTCTAAAAGAAGAACATATGTTGCAAGTAGGCAAGCATCCTGGCAAAATCAACCTCACTGACGTTGATAATGGGATAAATATCCTGCAATATTTGACTAGCAGACCAGCTGCAGTGATTTTAAAACACAATAATCCCTGTGGAGCAGCCTGGTCTAGGGAAGGTCTGGAAGACGCTCTACAAAAGGCCTATTTTGCCGATAGGATTGCTGCTTTTGGCGGCGCAGTCGTGGTCAATCGTCCCATCACTAAAGATTGTGCCGAATTTTTAACCTCTTTTTATTTTGAAGTTCTTGCTGCGCCTGGTTATGAAGAAGGGACTTTAAATATCTTAAAACAAAAAAAGAACCTTAGAATTTTGGAAATTCCTGGTTTGAGCTCGCTGGACAAGTTAGTTGGCATACCCTTTTTGGATGTAAAATCTCTAGTGGATGGTGGGCTGGTGACCCAGTTTTCCTTTAGAAATAAAATACTTCATCCTGATAATTTTTTACCCGCCAAAGCTGAAAAAGATGGACAAATTATATATGCCAGAAAGCCAACACCTCAAGAGTTGGAAGATCTTTATTTTGCCTGGGCAGTGGAATCTGGAGTTACTTCCAATTCTGTTTTGTTTGCCAAGCAGGGACATACCATTGCCATTGGTACGGGAGAGCAAGATCGCGTAGGTTGTGTGGAGCTTACGGTCCATAAGGCCTATACTAAGTATGCTGATAGTTTAGTCTTTGCAGAAAAAAATATCTCTTTATATGAATTAAAGTTAAAGGCTAAAACAGACAAAAAAGCTAGAGAATTTCTTGAAGAAGTCTGGCAACAAACAAAAGTAGCTAAAGGAGGTCTATTAGGTTCTGTAATGGTTTCAGATGGTTTTTTCCCGTTTCGAGATGGCGTAGATGTGGCTATTGCAGAAGGTGTTACAGCTATTGCTCAACCTGGAGGATCAATCAGAGACTTTGAGGTAATCACGGCTGTGAATGAGGCTAAACCCCAGGTGGCAATGGTGTTTACGGCTCAACGTTCTTTTAAGCATTAGCAATTAGTGCTTAGCGAATGGCGGATAAAAAAAGTATAATATAATTACTTAGTTAACTAACTTAAAAAACATAAAATTAATCCAAGTGTCAAAATCAAAAGATAGTTATGCCCATTTAACTCCTGGTCAGGTAATAGAATTTTTAGAAGATTCTCTTCCCCGTATTGCTTTTGTGTTGGCAAACAAAGACCCCAGGGTAAAGGTTTTGACTTTACAGGGCAAGGAAAAATCCCTGTCTAAAAATAGGCTGCTGCCCTGGGTTGGTCCTTGCTTAGATCCATCCCTAACCAGAGAAAAGGCTGGACTTTTTTTACAAGAATTTAATCAAAAACGAGAAGAAATTGCCAAAGAAGTTAATGTGGAAGAAATTTGGGAACTAGTTTGGCCAGAGTTAAAGCGCGCCACAGCTTCCTGGCTAGCAGAAATCTGGTTTGCTCAAAAGCCAGACAGTCATCAGATAGCTGGTCTTGGACGAGCTTTATTAAAAAACAAAATCTATTTTAAATATCGTCCTCCAGAATTTGAGATCAATTCGCAGGAGCAAGTAGAGCATTTAAAAATAGAGCAACAAAAAAAAGCCCTTCAACTTCGTTTACTGAAGGAAGGCAGATTGTTATTGCAAGAAGCTATTAAAGGTGAAAACCGCATTGACCTACAAACCCTAGATAAAAATCTCTTGCAAGAACTAAAAACTGTATTACTAGCCAATTTAGCCAAAAGAGCAGATGCCAAACAGGAAAAATTGTTTCGTAATCTAACACAAGGTCTTGGACAGGATGATTTTTTAGCTTATACCCTGGCTTTTAATTTGGGAATAATTCCTGAACATTTTAATTATTATCTGCTTCAGGCAGATTATGAATTTTGCCCTAAGTGGACAGAGGAAAAAGAAGAAATTGAAATCATAAAGTCAAAGTTTAGGTCTAGTAAACCAGATAGACCTGTTCTAAAAGGTTTTATTAGTATAGATTCCAAAGAAACTAGGGATATAGACGATGCGTTTTTATTTCAAAGACAAGACGATGGATTTATATTAAAGATAGCTATTGCCTGTCCTGCTTTACACTGGACTTTTAATTCTGCTTTGGATCTAAAAGTCAGAGAGCGTTTTTCTAGTCTTTATTTGCCAGAAGGCACTTCTCACATGCTACCCGAAGACATAGGGGTGAGGCTCTATAGTTTGCGAGAGCAAGACTGCACTCCTGCTTTAATTTTTAGTTTTTATCTGGATGATAAAGCTGAGGTCAAAAACTTTTCTTTAGACTTTGACTGGATAGAAGTAGAGAAAAATATCTCCTATGAAGAGGCAGATAAATTAATTAAAGAACAGCATACCTTTTGGCCAGATCTTTATGCTCTGGCTGAAAAACTTCGAAACAGAAGAATAGAACAAGGAGCTGTTATTATAGAGCAGCTAGAGCCTGGCATTGTGGTGAATTTTAATCAGCACCCAGTTAAAGTAGAATTAATTTTTAAATCGGATTTTTCTAAAGCCCAGTTAATAGTTTCTGAGCTTATGATTTTGTGTAATTTATGGGCAGGTAAGTTGGCCGTAGAGCAAAATATCCCTCTTTATTTTCGTTCTCAAAAAATAAATCTCTCCAAAAGTACTGCTGGCGTCTGGCGTAAACCAGAAGATATTTTTTCTTTGGTCAAAAATATGGCCCCATCTATTTTGGATGTAGAACCCAACTGTCATGCCAGCTTAGGTGTTGAAGTTTATGCGCCTGTTACCTCTCCTTTACGCAGATATTCTGATTTTATTAACAGTGCCCAGATGTTATCTTTTGTCACTCAACAAACACTAAATTTTAATAAAGACCAGTTGGCAGGTTTACTACCTTATTTATCAGCCAGACAATCTTTGGTCGGTCAGGTGCAAAGATTTCGACCTCGTTATTGGAAGTTGCTTTATTTTAAACAAAAGCATAAACTAGAAGAGTTTGAAGGAGTGTTGGTAGAAAAAGGAGGCTATTTAAGTGTGTTTGCTTTGCCCAAAGAGCAAATTTTGGTCAGAGTGCCGAGCAGCTTATTAGAAGAAAAAACTCCTGTAGGAGAAAAATGCCTCCTTACTTTTGGTAAGGTTGATCCTTTGCGAAACGAAATAAAAGTTGTAAAAGTTAGAAAGAAAGATAGCTGAGTATGTGTTTTTTATTGATAGACGTAGGTAATACAAACATTAAATTTGGACTTGGAGATGCAAAAAAAGTAGTTCAAGCCTTTGTTTTACCTACCAATCTCAACGAGACTCCAGACTCTTTGGGGTTAAGTATTTATAACTTTCTCAACTATGCTTGTCCAGGCAAACACATTCAAGCCTGGGTGGTAGGCTCTGTAGTTCCTTTGCTGGACAAAGTTTTAGAAGAAGCTTGTTACTTATACGGAAAATGTCCTTTGTATTTTTTACCTGCAGATATCCCTCTGGACATAGAAAATCAGTATCAACAGCCTCAGGAAGTAGGAGCAGATCGCCTGCTCGGAGCTTACGCCGCCAGAAAGTTATTTCCAGAGCCAACCTCACTAATAGTTATTGACTTTGGCACGGCCACTACTTTTGACTGTGTAGAGCACAATGCTTATCTAGGGGGCCTAATTTGTCCTGGTCTTAACTCTTCGTTGCAAGCTTTGGCCTTAAACACTGCCAAATTGCCCCAGATTTCTCTGGAATTTAGGGGAGAAAATTTGGAAATAGGGAAAAACACCCAACACAGTTTAAATCAAGGGATGTTGTTTGGTTTTGTGGCTATGGTAGAAGGGTTGGTCTTGAGATTAAAAAAAATACTTAGACCAAAAGTTAAAGTAGTCGCTACAGGGGGGCTAGCCTCTTTGTTGGCCACAGCCACCAGGAGTATAGATCTGGTATACCCAGAATTAGTGTTAGAGGGTTTAAGGTTAGCTTTTTTAAACCATCAACATAAAGGAGTATAAAAAATGAGCATTATCACAGACGTTTGGGCCAGGGAAATTTTAGACTCTAGGGGCAACCCTACTTTAGAAGTAGAAATAGTCCTGGAATCGGGAGCTTTTGGCCGAGCAGCAGTGCCCTCAGGAGCATCTACAGGCTCTAAAGAGGCTCTGGAATTACGAGATGGAGACCAAAAAAGGTATTTTGGCAAGGGAGTAACCAAAGCAGTTTCTAACGTAGTTGATAAGATTGCCGATCACATTATAGGCCTAGACGCTTTGCGTCAGGTAGAGCTAGACGAATTACTCATTGAGTTAGATGGCACAGAAAATAAATCTAATCTTGGAGCCAATGCTATTTTGGGCGTATCTATGGCCACAGCAAGAGCTGCTAGCAATTATCTAGGCATACCCTTGTATCAATACATCGGTGGAGTAAATGCTAAAATGTTGCCTGTTCCTTTAATGAATATTATCAATGGAGGAGTGCACGCTCCTAACAATTTGGACATTCAAGAATTTATGATCCTGCCCATAGGAGCTTATTCTTTTGCAGATGCCCTTAGAATGGGATCTGAGGTGTTTCACACCCTGAAAAATATTCTGGCCAAAGATGGGCATTCTACTGCTGTGGGAGATGAAGGTGGTTTTGCTCCTAATTTAAAAAGTAATCAAGAAGCTTTTGAATATATTTTAAAGGCCATAGAGGAAGCTGGTTATCAACCAGGAGCAGAAATAGCTCTGGCTATTGATGCTGCCGCCAGTGAGTTTTTTAAACAAAACAAGTACGTATTGGCCGGAGAAAACAAAGAATTTACTTCTAGTGAACTCGTGGACTATTATGTAGAGTTGGTGCAAAAGTATCCCATTATTTCCATTGAAGATGGTCTGGCAGAAGAGGATTGGGAAGGTTGGAAAATTCTTACAGACAAATTACAATTTTCTTGTCAGCTCGTAGGGGACGATATTTTTGTTACCAATCCCATCTTACTGGCTAAAGGATTGCAAGAAGGGATAGCCAATTCTATTTTAATTAAGCTCAACCAAATTGGCACACTTACCGAAACCTTAGATACCATTGAAATGGCCAAACAAGCTGGGTTTACTACCATAATATCCCATAGGTCTGGAGAAACAGAAGACAGTTTTATTGCGGATCTGGCTGTGGCCGTAAATGCAGGCCAGATCAAAACTGGTTCTGTAAGTAGAAGTGATAGGTTGGCCAAATATAATCAATTGTTGAGAATAGAAGAAGAATTAGAAGAACAAGCCCTTTACTATGGCCCTGCCTTGCGTTTGCAATGGTTTGAAGAAAACGAAGAATAGATATTATCCAGAGCGATTTTGAATTTTCAAAATCGCTCTGGGGTAGCTTGCTGGTTTTAAGAAGCATGTTTACATAAATTTGGTGTCAGAAAGTATGGGGTAAAAGATTATGATTTTATTAGATGGCAAAAAGACAGCTTTAGCAATTAGACAAAAATTAAAAAAAGAAATTACACAATACCAACATAAAGGCCATCGGGCTCCTGGGCTAGCAGTTATCCTGGTAGGAGATGATCCTGCGTCTCATATTTATGTCCGCAACAAAGAACAGGCCTGTGCAGAAGTGGGTATTGTTTCTAGAAGTTATAGACTAGATAGCTCTACTCCTCAAGACGAACTAGAGAATTTAATAAAAAGTTTGAATGATGACCCAGAGATAGACGGTATTTTATTACAATTACCATTGCCTGCAGGATTTCATACTCAACGCTGTTTAGATTTAATAAGTCCCTCTAAAGACGTAGATGGCTTTCATCCTGACAACGTGGGCAGATTGGCGTTAAATTTGCCAGGCCTGCGTTCTTGTACCCCCGCAGGGGTTATGAGTTTATTAAAACAGTATAACCTCTCTGTAAGGGGGAAAAAAGCAGTAGTTATTGGCTGTAGTAATATTGTAGGCAAACCTTTGTCTCTTTTGTTATTAAATGCAGAAGCTACTGTCACTGTATGTCATGCTGCAACTTATGACTTAAAGGCTGAAGTTATTCAGGGAGATTTTGTCTTTGTAGCCATCGGACAACCCAAATTTATTTCTGCCGACATGATCAAAGAAGGAGCAGTAGTAGTGGATATAGGTATTAATCGCACAGAAAATGGCATAGTGGGAGATTGTGATTTTGAAGCCTTAACCTCTAAAGTAAAAGCCATTACTCCTGTACCCGGTGGAGTAGGACCTATGACAATTGCTCAACTATTGCTAAATACAGTCTCTGCCTACAAAATCCAGCTGGGTATATAAAGATTCAACAAAAATTATTTTGAACAGTTAGACACATGTTCAACAAGTAAATATTTCCAATAAATTAAATGGGTTACAATTTAAAAATTTAATCAAAAAAAACAAATTTTGGACTTTTGCGGTTAGATCATCAAATAAAAACAGAAACGATTATCTATCAAGATTAATTTGCCTAGCGTTTTCTAGACTATTACTCTATAATAACCCCTGCATAGCCAACGACCTGGTTGAAATCTTTATTAACTTCTCCTGACGTCCTGTAATCTATCAATACTCCACAAGATGCCCCCCAATGTTGAACCATAAATAACCCCAAAAGCATAGGTAGTACGCCACACATAGAGACATGTTCTTTTTGGATAAAATTGATAAATCCTCTAGGATCTAGCTGTAGAATGTATTGTAATGTTTTTTTGTCTTTTTGCTCTGCCAGGTGATGAGGTATATAATGACTCATATCAGAACTAACTATGATAGTTACCTCTTCTGGACTCAGTTGAGCAGCCAAAAAATCGGCCACATCTTTAAGGAACTGCAAGTTATGTTCTGCTACGCAAATGGGTATAATCTTGATTTCAGGATTTCGATAAAATAAAAAGGGCAAAATCACTTCTAGAGAATGTTCAAATAAATGGGCTTCGTAATCCTGCTGGAGAAGGGAATGAGAAAGGAGCCGGGAAGAAATTTCTTCTGCTACTTGTAAGTAACCACCAGGCAGGTACCATTTGCCATCTGGCCAAAGAGCAAGGCGTTGACCACGGCCTGTGTGGTTGGGGCCAAGGAGTAAAATAGTGGATTTGAGATTGCTTTGAGCTAGAGTTTTGCCACATACTGCTCCCGAAAACACGTAGCCTGCATGAGGAACCATGCTGAGCAAAGTTGGTTTGGATCTGGGGTGGCCTTGCAAAAAACTGCGCACTTCTTGAGCTAACAATTCTTTTTGGGCTGGATAAAATTGTCCACTGACAACAGGATTTCTATCCATTACTTGTTGTCTCCTGGTAATTATTAACCTTCGGTCGAGTTAAATTGAGATTTTAGGCTTTGTCTATTTAGGATATAGGGCTAAAATAGACATTTTATAACAACAAAATAAGCAGAATTAAAAGACAGAGACCAGGTCTCTGTCTTTTGGCTCTACTCTAATGTTTAGGCTGTTGCAAGTTTGCGAGTTAGGCGTTTTAATTTATGGATCTTTTTTCTCAGTCTATCCCTTTCTGCACGAGAAGAAGCTTGTAAGCGCTGAAATCTTAACTCTTTTAGTTTGTGTTTTAATTCCCTAATTTGCTGTTTATAAACAGTGTTAGCTTTGCCTTCTTCATCATTAATATTTAATACTTCTTTAATTTTAGCCAATAATTCGTCTTTGGTCATACTGGAAGCCCCAGTAATCATTGGCAGTTGTTCAATGGCCAATTCCCGTAATTCTTTAGCCGTCATTTTGTCTAAAGGTTTTTTAAACTCTACTTTAATTTCAATTACCTCTCCCATTATTTCCTCCTTTAAAGACTTGCACTTAAATTAGAACAGTTTGATTCCCTGTATGGTTACAGTGCCCTGCCAAAAGATTTTACTAAGAGCATTTTTACTCACCTAACCAACCCAAAATATGCTCTTTCCTATTTCTTTACCTAAAGGGGTATAAATTTTTTACGCTAATAAATGTTGAGATACTTTTGGCCGTTTCTTCTAGTTTTAAAGGGAGATTTTTGTAAACATACTTTGTTTAGCGGAGTAACGGTCTCATCTAGCATCTTCACTTTGACGGTATCAAAAAATCGCTCCCCTAAAAAGGTATTTACTTTGTTTAAAATTTCTTCCCCCACAAAATAAGCTTCTTGTAAAATCAAACTCTCTTTTGCCCCCACTATAAGAGTTTTACCTTTTCTACCCAGAGGATAAACATATTGCCCTAAAGGCTCTCCCAATACTTTAGACCACTGTTTCCACAATTTTACTAAAGCAAAACCCTGCTCTATTGAAGGGTTTTGCTTTAAAAATTTGTTAATTACGGCAGAAAGTTTGTGCATAATAATAAATGGTGCCGAAGGGGAGACTCGAACTCCCACGGGCAAAGCCCACTAGACCCTGAACCTAGCGTGTCTACCAATTCCACCACTTCGGCACAAACTTATTTGATAACTAAAATGAATTAGCTTGACAAGTTTTTTTTGTTTCCAATTAGATAAATTGAAGCAAAACTCGTTAACAACATCGGTAAATACTCAAGTGAGCCAATTTGTTCGCTCAAAAATTCTATTTGTGCTAGTTAGCCATGACCTGGTGCAAAAAACAAGTTTTATCGCTGTATTGGGGTTTGAATTTGTTAGTTTTTACAGTTGAAAAGTAAAAGTTTATTAGCTATAGTTTTTGATTTGGGACTTAAGGAAGAGGATAGGAAATTTTTAAATCTGGATTTAGAAAACATCGAGTAACTATTTTGGACTATTTGTATTCTGCGAATTTAAGTTATCTCAGTAAGGCAATATTTTGCTCCACCAAAGAACATTTGGCGAAATAATTGGGTTAATCTATTACGTGAGAATTACAAGATGACCATTATTTTAACTAGTCTTGAAGAGGCTCAGCAAAAAGTTGATAGTTCTTGTGTTACTATTGGTAATTTTGACGGTGTGCACATAGGTCATCAACATCTCATTCAAAAAGTCAGGGCCAAAGCTCAAACTTTAAACACTAAAAGTGTGGTTGTAACCTTTGATCCTCATCCTTTAAGGGTGCTAGTAGATAGAAAAACTCCACCTTTTATTACTTTAACGGAGCAAAAATTAGAGCTTATCTCTCAACTAAAAGTGGATTTTATTTTCTGCATACCGTTCAATAAAAAAATTGCAGCCCTAGAGCCAGAAGATTTTGTTTGCACCTATCTTGTAAAAGCCTTGAAATTAAAGTCTCTACTCATAGGTTATGACTATGCTTTTGGTAAAAATAGAAAGGGCAATTTTCAGCTTCTTAAACAGCTTGGTGAAAAATATAATTTTACTGTTGAGCAATTAGCTCCTGTGATGTACGATGGAGCTATTGTCAGCTCCACTAGGATTAGAGATTTGGTTCAAATGGGTAAGGTCTGGGAAGTACGGCCCCTTTTAGGACGTTTTTATCAGGTAAAAGGCACGGTTATTACAGGTAAAAAACGTGGAGCCAGATTACTTGGTTTCCCTACAGCCAACATTGCGCTAAAAGATGAACTTTTCCCCAAACCCGGCGTATATGCAGTTTGGACAGAGGTAAAAGAACGTATTTTGCCCGGAGTAGCTAACATTGGATATAATCCCACTTTTGGCAATGATTATTTGTCTGTAGAAGTGCATATATTTGACTTTGCGCAAAATATATATGAAGAGACCATAAAAGTGCACTTTGTCCAGCGTTTAAGAGAAGAGCAAAAGTTTTCCAGTGTAAAGGCCCTGCAGGAGCAAATCCAAAAAGACATTGCTTTAGCTAAAAAAATATTAAAACAACCTGAGGCCAGTGTGTAATGGATAGTATTTACTCTAAACTCAAAAAATTGTGGCAGGAAAGCATAACAATTTATAACATCGTGGACGACGCGCGCTTGTTAATGCTAGGTACTATAACGGGCGTACTATCAGGTCTGGCTGCCAGTCTTTTTTTTGCTGGTGTGGAAGGCGCAAAATTCCTATTGCTCCATAAATTAGCCGGGACTGCCATGCCAGCTCCAGCAGGAGAAGAGATATTTTTTGGAGCACTTGGCCCTTATCGTCCCTGGCTTATTCCAATCTTCTGTTGCTTGGCCGGGTTAATAACGGGATGGTTAATAGTCAAATTTGTTCCCAAGTGCATAGAAGGCGGAACAGATGGAACAGATAGTATGATCAAAGCCTTTCACAGGCAAGAGGGGATAATTAAGCCCATTGTAGCCTTAATTCGGGGAGGTACAGCTATTTTGACTATAGGAGCTGGCGGAAGTGCTGGGCGAGAAGGGCCTATCTCTTTGATTGGTGCAGGTATAGGTTCTTTTTTAGCTGAAAAATTAAAATTAACTCCTCAAGAACGGCGTCTTTTACTTTTAACAGGAGCAGCAGGAGGTCTTGGAGCCATATTCAGGGCTCCTCTTGGCGGTGCTTTAACTGCTGTGGAAGTAATCTATCGGGAAGATTTTGAAGCTGAGGCAATTTTACCTGCAGTAACTTCTTCTGTAGTGGCTTACACTATTTTTACCCTATTTTTTGGAAATGAGCCTATATTTGGTATCCCTAAATTTTTCTTTACCAATCCAGCCGAGCTGATATTTTATGCCATATTGGCTCTATTTTGTTCTTTTACTGGAAAATTCTATGTCAAAACTTTTTTCTTTATCAAGTACAAGATTTTTTGGCCCTTAAAAGACAAACTTGGCATTCCTTTTACCTTAGCCTTAGGCGGACTTTTAATGGGAACCTTAGGTGCTATTTTCCCCCAACTGTTATCTGGTGGTTATGGCTGGTTGGAATTAGCCATTTTAGGTAAATTGTCTGTTCTTACTATGGTCTTGATTCTCGTGGGCAAAACCATTGCTACTTCTATGACTTTAGGCTCAGGCATGAGTGGCGGCATGTTTGCCCCAGCCCTTTTTGTAGGGGGCATGTCTGGCGGAGTAGTTGGTTATCTAGCCCATAGTTTTTATCCTCATATAGTTAGTCAACCAGGTGCTTTCGTGTTGGTAGGCATGGCTGCTTTTTTTGCAGGTATTGCCAATGCTCCCATAGGTCCCTTAATTATGGTCTGTGAATTTTCCCAAGGCTATGGACTCTTAGCCCCTCTTATGCTTAGCTCTGCTATTTGTCTGGTCATAAATCGTAATATATCTTTGTACGAAAACCAGGTGCACAACAAATTTGAATCCCCGGCACATCTGGAAGATGCTACCATTAATTTATTAGAAAACTTAAAAGTTAAAGATTATTATCAACCTAAAAAAGTGAGTACATTTGAGGAAAATACGTCGTTTAAAGCCATGTTGGACGTAGTAGCTCATAGTAATGATTTTTATTTTCCTGTAAGAGGCAAAAATGATCAAATTATAGGCATTGTTTCTGTGCAGGACTTAAGAAGAATTTTGTTTGAAGATGGACTTGCAGAACTTTTAGTTGCAAAAGACGTGGCCAGAAAAGCCACGATACTAACTACAGAAGATAATTTGTACAATGCCTTAGTGAAATTTTTGGAAACCAATTTCGGACAGCTGCCAGTGGTGGATCCTGAGGATCCAACAAAAATCGTAGGACTGATCTCCAGGGAAGACGTCTTTAAAGCTCTACACAGGACTAATTTAATTAAACAGATAACCTGAACAATCAGATTTTTGAGTCTAAATTAAGTAGAGGCTAACACAAACTGCTCCCCTGAAGATTAAATATTTGTCATGATTATACAGAATAGGGGTTAGCGTTAAAAAGCTAGCATCAAGCCTTAAGTGTTAAGAAAGGGCAACATAAGTAGTTTGTAATTGGAGGTTAGTGATTGGGACACAAATTACTATTCTCCCCTTCAAACGACAGGAATAGTTATATTAACGTATTTAGATGCTTAGATTTTATCGATAAGAGAAATGTGTTCTTTTTTAGTTGCCATCTCCTCAATGCATGGAGATGTAGTTAATTTTTTGAGAATTGCATTTCATAAATTTTCTTATACAACTCACATCTTTTTAACAAATCATCATGTTGACCCACAGCAATAATACGACCTTTTTCCATTACTATAATTTTGTCTGAACTTAAGATCGTAGATAAACGATGGGCAATTACAATACTGGTTCTGTTAATCATAAGATTATCTAAAGCCTTTTGGACAATGCGCTCTGATTCTGTATCCAAAGCGCTAGTGGCTTCATCTAAAATTAAAAGAGCAGGATTTTTTAAAATAGCCCTGGCAATAGTAATTCTTTGCTTTTGACCACCAGACAATTTGACGCCTCTTTCGCCAATCACTGTATCATATTGTTGGGGCAGTTCCATTATAAAATCGTGCGCATAAGCAGCTTTGGCTGCTGCAATAACATCATCTCTGGATGCGTTCTTTAATCCATAACAAATATTGTCCCAGATGCTGGTATTAAATAAAAAGTTGTCTTGAGAAACAACGCCCATAAAAAGCCTTAAACTTTTGAGGGTATATTCTTCTAGGAGAAAACCATTTAAATAAATTTGTCCACGTTGATAACAGTAAAATCTAGGGATTAAGTTAATTAAAGTGGTTTTGCCTGCTCCACTTGGTCCAACTATAGCTACCTTTTCACCTTTTTTTATCTCCAAATTAATGTCTTTTAATACAGGTTCTTTACTCCCCGGATAAGTAAAATACACATTTTTGAACACCAATTCTTTAAAAGGAGGCGTTAATTCTTTGCTACCAGATTGCTCTATTATTAGTTCTGGAGAATCTAAAATTTGAAAAACCCTTTCTGCCCCTGCCAGAGCTTTTTGGATATTTAAATTGGCACTAGTTAATTTTTTTAAAGGATCGTAAAGCATAATAAGTGCTGTCATAAAGGAAAAAAATGTGCCTGGTGTAGAGTGACCAGCAATAACTTGCTTGCCTCCATACCACACTACCAACCCTGCTCCAAGTGCTCCGATCAATTCCATGACAGGCGATGATAATTCGTTGTATTTTATTTCTTTAATGGCCACATCAACTAATCTTGAATTTTCTTGTTGAAATGCTTTATCTTCTTTATCTTCTGCAGCAAATGCCTTGACCACTTTTATACCACTAAATATTTCTTGCAAAAAAGAAGAGATGTCAGAAACTTTAATTTGATTTTTACGGCCAAGTTTGCGTAATTTTTTGCCAAAATAAATAAATGGATATAAGGCGATAGGTAAAACCAAAATAGCAATAGTAGCAAGATAAGGATCTCTATAAAATACCACAAAAAGAAGACCAAGCATAGTTAAAATTTGACGGATTAGCATAATTACACTAGGAAGACTAGATCGAATTAACGTAACATCATTTAAGATTCTGGACATCAACATGCCTGTTTGATTTTCATCAAAAAAATAAATGGGCAATCTTACTATTTTTGAGTGAAGTTCGTTGCGCAATTTTTCTAATACTTTTAATCCACAATAATTCATTTCATAATTTTGCAAAAATCTAAAAATACCTTTTATAATAAAAACTACAACTAAGGCTATAGGTACCCACACCAGTGCTTCTTTGTTTTTATTAATAAAAATTTCGTCAAGAGCCGGTTTTACCAAAAAAGCAGCTGCAGCAGAGCAGCCAGCTACAATAGCCATGGAAATAAAAGAAACTATTATTCTCCACTTGTAAGGGTAAAAATAACTAAGACACCTTTTTAGTAATTTTAAACTGTTTACGTTAGTCCAGTCAGATTGCAATTTCATTTTTTAGACCTTTTTCACATAAGGGATAACTGTAAAAATTCTTTACTTAGTAAGTGGAAATAGCTTTAGTCTTTTTTTCTAAAAAATTTAAAAAATATTCTGGAACCCAATCCGTTCGAGTGCATAAGCAATCTATTACGCAACCATTTAGCATCTTTGTTTTTGGCCACGCCAATTCTGTTTAGACGAAAAGGATTGGTACCAGGTCCATTATAAAAACGCTCTAAGGTGAAACTTCCCTTAAAACCTGCTTCTTGTAAAGCTTTAAGACTTAATTTGTCAAAGTGCCCCCAGGGCCAACAAAATAATTGAAAATCATCTTTTTTATTAATTTCTCGAATTCGTTTATAAGAAGCTTTAAAATCTTGCAAACAAAATTCATATCTTTGGGCAGGCTCCCTTTTTTCAAAGTAAACACCATCAATTTCTATACCCTGCTCGCCTTTTTCCCTCTCTTTTGGCCAATAACCATCGTAAGCATAAGCACTGCCAATGGGAAATACCGGAAGGCCTGAACGCACAGAGGAATAAATGGACAATACCCCCCAGTGAGAACATCCCTCACGATATGAGGTCTTGTTTTTTAGGGTAATAAAACAAGGAGCATGCCTTGAGGAGTGAGAATATACTTCCATGTTATAATCGTTAATTAGGCTTTTTAATTCTGCAAGGTTCATAAATTGACTGTAGTCGTTTTTAGATAACGCCAACCTGAAGGCATTAGATAACTTTTCTAACCGAGGAACATCTCTGGCAACTCTTTTTTTTCCTTCTACAATAAAATCTGTAATCGCAAAAAATACGCCCGTAAAGCCATACTTAACCAATAAGGGCACTGTGTAAATCCAGTTGCTAATATGACAATCGTCAAAGGTAAGAACTATGTATTTATCATCCAGATTTCGTTTTTTAGTAACAATTTCGTACAACGTCTTGACAGAAATAGTCTTAAAACCCATCTCTTTTATAACTTGAAGATGGGTTTCAAAAAGGTGGGGTCCTTCCCCTTGTGTACCCACATCATGATAACATAGGATAGGAATACTTCTAAGTAGGTTTGTTAGCATATTAGAATCCTAATGTTTATTTATTTGGAGAAAGGATAACACAAAGTTTTTTAAGTATAACATAGTGAAAAAGGAATCTTTTTAAGTTTGCTTTCTCAAAAGGAGTTTCCTTGACATTATAAGGTCTATTTAGTTAGTAAAACATATTAAGATATAACTGCAAAATCCTAGAAGTTGCGTTTTGGGTTAAATTGTTAAATTGTAACCAGCTTAAATTATTGAAAATTATCCTTATTGAATTTATATAACTTTTTGTAGCTAGCTATTATAAATAATTCTTTAAAAAATGTAAATTTTTATTTTTTGGCAGAGATATTGTAAAATAATTAAGAAAATAAATTTCAAAAAATAATTTTTTGATAGAGGACGCATTGTTTCGTTTACAATATTAACTAATTAACTAACAAATTTTTAATAATATTGTAATTGTAATAGTCATATGCAATTAAAAGATCGTATTCAAAAAAGGCAAGAAGAACAATATCAATTCCCTTATCACTATATACCTTGTATAGAGGGAAATAAATTTTCGCAAGCAATAGTTTTGAGTTGGGGGTATGAGTATTTATCTTATATCTATTTTGTGATAGATATAATATCAAAATTAAATTTTAATACATTGCTCGATATTGGTTGTGGAGATGGGAAATTTTTATACGAAATAAATAAAAGAATTCCCAATAAGAAATTATACGGAGTTGACTTATCTACAAGAGCAATATCTTTTGCAAAATTGTTAAATAGTTCTGAGATTAATTTTATATGTGCTGATATTACAGATAAAAATGTTTTATGTGAGCAATTTGATATTATCACCTTAATAGAAACATTAGAGCATATTGAGCCAAGTAAAATAGATAAATTTTTATATAATATAAAAATACGTTTAGCTCCAAACGGACGTTTTGTGCTTACTGTGCCATCGAAAAATTTAAAACTTATAGATAAACATTATCAACATTTTGATTTAGATGAGTTAAAAGAAATTATACTTCCTCATTTTAAAATTGAAAATGTTTTTTTTATTAATAAAAAATCAAAATTAGAAAAAAAAATTATAAGAAAATTGTTTGTTAATAATATTTTTATACTTAACCAAAAACGCATCATGTGGTTTTTGTATAAACTTTATTGTAAATATTTTCTTCTTGCTAAAGAGAATAATGCGAAGAGAATAGTGTTAGTATGTAGTCATAATTAATGATTAAATCCATGTCTGTTATATATAAAAGAGATATTACTTTAGTCTATATCTTCAATACAAATTTCCCTAACAAAAAAGCTCATTCTATTCAGATGGCAAAAGTTTTATTTTCTCTCAAGAAATATTTTAATATTTATTGTATTGTTAATAGACTAGAAATACCTTCTTTAGGTAATTCTATAATTTATAATATGTCTAAAAAAGATTGTGCTCTTTTAAATAATAAAATATTGAGTCAATATAATTACGATTTGAAAACTATCCATTTTATGCAGATTCCCAAAAAAAAACTTGTTGGTCTCAATTTTTATTATACGATATATAGCTTGAACAAGATGCTGCCTAAAAATAGTATTTTTTACACACGTTCTTACAACTTGGCTAGAAGGCTGATAAAAACAAAATTTATACATCGTAAAAAGGTAATCCTAGAATCACACAAAAAAGATGGATATTATAAAGAAGAACAAATAAAAACAGATACACAATATTTAAGATATAGAAAGGAATATGAAAAAGATAACCTAAAACCAGAGAAATTAAAAAAAATATATCGTCAAGCAGATCTGGTTTTGTTTACTTCAAAAAATAGTGAAAAAATCGTAAAAAAAGATTTATCTTCTATAAACAGTGCTTCTATATGGTATCCTTTAGATCCAAAATATGACTTTCAACCTGAAAAAAGACCATCCCAAATAGTTTATGTTGGTTCGTTGGCCCCTTCCAAATTAATAGATTTGCTTTTAGATGCCTTATCAATGAGCAATAAGCCTATTGGTATAGATATATACGGGGGTAGCCAATTAGAGCATAAAGAATTAATAAAAAAGGCAAGAAAAAAAGAAATTGTCGCTAAAATTAACTGTCATGATTTTATTCCTTATAGTCAATTACATACTGTTTTAAAGAATTATAAATACGGTGTAGCCATGGTAGAAGGTATTAAAGTTGTAGATTATTTAGAATGTGGAGTTATTCCAATAATTCCTCGTATTGCCACCTATACAGATATATTTCCTGAAGATACAGTTATCTATTTTCAGCCAGATAATCCCCAAGATTTGGCATCTGCTCTTATTAGAGTTGAGAGTTTCAATATAAATATAGAGAAACTTAAAGCTATTAGAGAATTCTATTTTTTAGATAATTTTGGCCAAAGATTGGCAAGTTATATCTTATCTGTAGTTAGTTAAAATTTTTATAAAATTATTTCCGATTATATGAGATGAGAACTAGGATTATAAGTATTTGAGATGTTTAATCTTCAGTAGGGTGATTTAAAGCGAATATAAATATTATGTTAAATATATTATATGTTACTCCAGCAAAAGGCAGATCTGGTGGTGTTCGTCAGTTACTTTACAATATAGATACTATAGGTTCTCTTGGCCATAAAGTATATTTATGCTGTCATAGAGATGCATTAATTTTAAAAGAATTGCCTTCAAATATCCCAGTTTTTTATTTGCCTAAATCTGGTTATGAAACTTTGAAACTTTTTTCTAATCTTGTAAAAAATTATCATATTGATGTAGTACATTGTTTCCATAGTAAATTATACAAATTGTTTTTGTTGATTAAATTTTTTAGTCCAAATTTTAAACTATTTTTTAATAGAGGCGTTATTTTTAAACCAGGCAGTTTTCCTTTACTTTGGTTACCTCAACTGGATGGTATAATTTGCAATTCTATAGCTGCTGCCCATACCCTAAAAAAATATCTTGTGTCAGAGAAAAAAATTCATGTAGTATATAATGCCGTACATATACCTGATGTCGTTAAAACAACACCTGACAAATTTACTATTACTTATGTTGGCAATAAAAGACCTTATAAAGGGGTTGACGTGTTTTTAAAAAGTATTGCTCAGGTATTTCAAAGGATAAATGCCTCTAAAGTTAGGGTCAATGTAGCCGGTATTGCTTCAAATAATTTATTTAAACAATATGTTAATACTAATGTTTTATCCAGAATAAATTTTTTAGGCGGGATGGAACACAAAAATATTTTAAAAGTACTTTCTTCTAGCAATATTTTGGTGATAACCTCAAGGCAAGAAAGTTTGCCAAATGTGTTGTTAGAGGCCTATAGTCTTGGATTAGCTGTTATTGCTACTAAGACAGGAGGTATTCCTGAAATATTAAAAGATAAAATAAATGGTTTTTTATGTCCTATAGAAGATGTTCAATGCATTGCTCGTAGGATTGTTTATCTTTATGACAATCCGGAAGTGGCAGATCAGATGGGTAAATATAATTTGATTTATGCAAAGAAAAAATTTAACCCTCAAATTAAAGCCAAAAAATTGTTAAGTATTTATAACTCAAATTGATTTATATATAGAGTGCTAAATTTTAAATTTGTTTGCAGTAATTTGGGATAAAATATTTATTATAAACAATAAGTTGTTTAACGATGCAAATCTTTCATATTGGACGAACATACGCTTAAAGAAAGGAGAAAAAATGCCTATATCAAAAAAACAAAAACTTTTATCTTTTCTTCCTACACATATTAATTGCTTTCAGTTGATTCTAGTTGCAATATTTTTTTTCGGTATGATATCTCATCATTCTATAGAAATTATTAGATATGTATTTTTAGCTTTATTGATTTTGAACTTAGAGTTTCTAAAAAAAGCTATTACCTCAAAGGGGGCTTTGCTTTTGGTCTGTTTTATTTTTGTCGTAATTATTTCCAATTTTATAAATAGTATATCATTGTCATATTTAGATAGACCTCTTAATTGGCTTATAGCCTATTTAATAGGTTATATTGCTTTAATAAAAAACAAAGAAAAAAAAATAATAGACATATGTATAAACATATTGGCTCTAATTCTAGTGACTCAATTTTTATACCATAGACATGGAAATATTTTTGATGGTAGATATGCTAATCATATGAATAGTCCAAATCAGTTTGCAATTATTGTTTTGATTCCACTGTATTTTTATATTTTTAAATTTTTAACTTGTTTAAAAAATTTTAAAAACATAAAAAATTCTATATTTAGCCTACTATTTAATTTGTTATGTTTTGCTTTTTTTTATTTTTTATTGCTTACAACAAAAGCTAGAACTATCGTTATTTTAAATTCTTTACTTTTAATAACTATGCCTTTGTTTTTATTAACTAAAAAACAGGCTCTCACTATTATAGTTTTAGTAGGCACGTTTTTATTGTCAAGTTTATTGTTTTTATCCCCTCAATATAAACAGAGATTTGTTGATTCTGTAGTCCATTTTCAATCCGATAGTTCGTTTCAAGAACGTTTCCCCATATGGTTTGCTGCTGAAAAATGCTTTTGGGAAAAACCAATTTTGGGTAATGGTCTGGGGAGTTTTAGAGCTTGTTATGAAAAACATTTACCTGAATATAAAAATTTACACCCAAAAATGCCTTATTTAAATACCACTAACCATGCCCACAATTTTTTTCTTCATTTTTTGGCTGAAACTGGTATTGTCGGTACATTATTTATTTTAATTTTTTTTAGTGTAAGTGTATTTTACGCTGTATCTTCCAATCGCTACGTATATCTAGCTTATATTATAGTAGGCTCTATTGGCGGATTTATGATGAATATGAATTTTTACATTAGAGAAATATCTACTTTTTTGATGATAATTACAGGCTGGATTTTTGCTTTAAAAGAACTAGAAAAACAAGGTTCACTTTAAAAGATTTCAAAAATATTTTTTGTTTTGACTTGAGTTTACATTATATTTGAGTCAAAAACTCATATAGTCTGGTCACAGTATTGTTTAAAGAAAAGTTATTTTGGATTTGTTGCCAAAAAATTGTTTTTAAACGAAGCAGGTCATCTTTCGATAATTTCAACAATCCCTTTAACACTTGAGCCAAGTCTTCTGGAGTGCTTTTAAAGGCAATTATTCCCTCCAAAAAATCTTTAGGCCATATTTCTCTTACTCCCCCAACATCTCTGGCCACGCAAACTAACCCTTCGGCCATGGCTTCTAATAAGCTATTGGGCAGTCCTTCGCTGTAAGAAGCCAAAATAAACATATCTGCCTGTCTTAAAATGTTTTCTACATTTTTTTGGAACCCGTACCAAGAAATATTTTTTTCCAATTTAAGTTTTTTAGCAAGCTCTTTTAATTCTTGTTCACACCTGCCAGTACCGACCACATGATAGTGGAATTTAAATCCGTTTTGTTTTAGCAAATATAGAGCCTTTAGTATGAATTCATGTCCCTTATCTGGATTTAATTGACTTGTAGAAATAAATTGTAAAGGCTGGTTGATTTTTTTTGGTGCTTGGGTGCTTGGTTGTTTTCCTGTATAAATAACTTTTATTCTATTTGCTGTGAGACAAGGTAGTGTCTTTAGTAAGCCCTGTTTTATAAATTCACAAGGCACTAAGATCGTTGGTCGTATCCACTTATCTATTAATCTAACATCTATCTTATTTTTCATATCTCCAGGCAGTCCAACTCTGTGGATTACAGGTATGTCTGCCAGTTTTGCGGCAATACCAGCGGTTCGCAAATCTTTTCCTACGTTCACAATTACTCTATCTATGTTTTCTTTTTGAAAAAGACGCCAAAATAAATAAATAGTTTTGGGATTATAATCGGGACCAAAGTTAAAGGCATAGGCTTTTAGGCCTAGCGCTTTGGCCTTTTCTATAAACGCTCCTTCCCTCCCCACGATAAAACATTCTATCCCTAGCTGCTGTTTTAGGCCAAGGGCCATATCCAGCATCCAGGTCTTTACTCCTCCCCACTTATGGGTAGAATTAATAAAGGCTACTTGCATAATAAACTTTGGTATAACGTAAGGGTTCTATCGCGCATGGCCTTTAGAGAGAAATGCTCTAAAAGCTTATCCGTAGAAACTCTTGGCATGGCTAAGGCCTTAGATAAATTTTCCAAGGCAGTTTTTTTTTCATCAATAAACATAATTCTTGAGTAATATTCTTTTATTTCTTTTACAGGTTCAGACTCTCTAGCTAAAATGGGTAGCCCACAGCCACAAGCTTCCAGCACTACGCCGGGCATGCCCTCTACTTCTGGCTCAGAAGTAAATAAGAGCAAATCCAAGTCTAAATAATAAGAAAAAACATCTTTTTTTTGACCTAAAAAAAGAATGTTTTCCTTTGCCCAAGCAGGAATTTTGCTCTTCCAAAAGGTAATATCTCCACCTCCAATAACTACAAAAAGATAATTTTTATCCTGTTTCAATACTTCTAGGGCAAAATTTAAAAAATAGTCTAAACCTTTTCCTCTAGCTATTCTTCCTACAAAACCAATTTTGATCTGTTTTAAGTTAGTTAATTCTGTTTTCTTTGTCTTTATATTTTGAGTTAAATTTATTCCATTATGTAATATCAAACATTTACTTTTTAATCCTATAGTATGTTGCAAAAAATAATTTAAGGATTCTTTAGATACAAAAAGTATTTTTTTAGATAGTAGTAAATGAATAATATTTTCTTCAAAAATTTGTTTTTTTCGATGTAATCCCCTTGCATACCAATGTAATTTGGCTAAATGCACCTGACCGATACGAACAGGCACACCCGCAATAAAAGCAGCTAAAATGCCAGAAATATTTCCCCCAAAAGAATGAGTATGCACAATATCGGCTTGATATTTCTTAAATAATCTGGCCATTTTTATAATACCAATAGGATCCCATTTTCCTCGAAGAGGCAAATAATGACAGAATACTCCTTTTTTTTGGAGTTCCTCAAACAAAATTCCTTTTTTTTTGTAAGTTACAATGTGCACATGATAAAAAGGAGTAAGTTCGGGCAATAAGGCATAAAGACGCCTTTGTACACCTCCTAAATCTAAATTGTTAGTTACTCGAAACAAAACAGGTTTTGAATGTTTGCTATTCATAAATTACAGTGTGATGTAAATAAAACGTTAATTTGGTAGGTACTAATTTACCTGACTTTTTACAAGATAATCTTTGACTGCTGATTATGTAAAGTAAATGATAGCCTTTTCCTCAACACATTTCAGAAAAAGTGTTTCCTCAAAACATGGAAGTTGTTGAGGAATGTATTTTTTAGTTTTGAGGTAGGGCTGTTGTGCGTTGCTTTTTGTTGTAGAACTAAAGCGTAAAAAGGCAGGCCCTCGCCTAATCGCCAATTACTAATTAAGGTTTTAATTGACTGACTGAATTGATTAAAAACTGAACAATATTTTGAGGCAAAAGCCCTATGACAAGAATGCCCACACTAAGGCTAAAGGCTACCAGGTTACTATTAAAGTCTGTTGCCAGTTCTTGCTCTGTGGGTTCTTTGGTGTAAGCAAAACGCACTAAATTTAGATAATAAAAGATGGCAATGCCTGTATTTAAGGCAGCAATTATAACCAGCCAATTAAAACCATGCCCCCAAAGCGAAGTCAAAAGAAAAAACTTACCTGTAAAGCCTATGGTAGGCGGAATGCCTGCTAACCCAAAGGCAGCTACTGCTAGCACAAAGGCAAAGATTGGGGCACGTTGATACAATCCCTGTAAGTCTTCTATAGACACATTATTTCCATCTTGTCCAAGATGGGTAATTACCCAGAAAATGGCCAAATTCATCAACACATAGGCAAAGACATAAAAAGCCACGGAGCCAAGCCCTTGCGTTGTCCCTACTACCAGGCCCATTACCATATAACCTGCATGGGAAATAGTAGAATAGCCAAGTAAGCGTTTAACATCTTTTTGGACCAGGGCCAATATATTACCATATGTCATAGAGCAAGCCGCAAATATGGCTAAAATTGTTTTTAATTCTACACAAGGAACAAAACTTACCAATCTGATTAAGACAATAACCGCTCCTATTTTGGGCATAACTGCTGCAAAAGTAGCGGTTTCGTTGCTGGTCCCTTCATATAAGTCAGGACTCCAGAAGTGAAATGGGAACAAGGATAATTTATATAAAAAACTTAACAAAAATAATCCCAATCCAATAATAGATAGGGTAGAAGCAGTAAAATTCCAATTTTGGGTAGCAAGAGTGGTTAAAAAGGTAGTATGATGAACTGCTAAGATATAGGATACGCCGTACAAACCAAGAGCAGTGGCAACTGCACCATAGAGCATGTATTTTATAGCTGCTTCTACGGCTTTAGGACTATTGCTTCTAAGAGGCACTAAAATGTATAAGCTATAAGAAGTAAGTTCTAAAGCAATATAAATGGTAAAAATTTCTATAGAGCTGCTTAAAAATAAAATCCCAAGGCTACTTAAGCACATAAACAAATAATAATCTGATTTTTTTACCGAAGCAGTTAATTGGGGATTTTTTTTGGCATTAAGCACACATATAGTTAGTCCTAGATAAGTAAGCAATTTAAAAAATTGACTCAGTCTATCTATTTTATAGGTGTTAAAAAATAGTAAGCCCTTTGCTGGCAAAGAATAAAAACACACCCCAAGTCCTATAAACAAGGCATACGAAAGCCACTGAGTAGATAGATTCTTTTTACTCAGAGTTTGAAAGAAAAGGACTATTACCAGAAATATAAGATAAATCTCAGGTAAAAATAAGTACATATTCTTAATCAATGTCCTTCTCCTTTTTAACTAAGGTTAAATTAATGTTTGAACTTTTTTGCACCGTATGTACCTTAATCAAACTCTTTTGAATAGATTTGTCCATTGTTTGTAAGGCTAATTTGGGTGCAAATCCTAAATAAAAGACTAAAAGGCCTAAAGGTACTAAGTATAACCATTCTCTTGCATTTAAATCTGTAAAATTTTTGCCTTTACTTGGTTCTCCCCAGGCTAATTTTTGTAACAGTCTCAACATATAAGCAGCTGCCAGCAGAGCCCCAGGGACAGCCATCAATCCCACGATCTTATATTTTTCAAATACACCAATTAAAACCAGAGCTTCTCCTACAAAGCTGTTAGTGCCAGGAAAAGCTAAAGAAGACAGAGAAAATAAGCCAAAAAAGAACATGTAGGCAGGTAAATACTTGCCAAGTCCAAGATTATCTTCAATTTCTCGGCTATGGCTACGTTCATAAATAGCACCTACAAGCATAAATAGAGCACCTGTAGTAATACCATGATTTAACATTTGCATAATAGCCCCTTCTACTCCACGTAAGTTAAACATAAAAATTCCCAGAGTGACAAATCCCATGTGGGCTACTGAAGAATAGGCTATTAATTTTTTCATGTCTGTTTGTCCCAAGGCAACCAATCCTCCGTATAAAATAGACGCCAGCGATAGAACGATCATTAAGGGAGCAAAATAAACACTGGCTGCAGGAGTTAAACCTAGACAAAATCTAAGAAAGCCATAAGTACCCATTTTCAATAAAACAGAGGCCAGCAAAACAGAACCAGCAGTTGGAGCTTCTACGTGAGCTGCCGGTAACCAGGTATGGAAAGGAAACATTGGCACTTTAATGGCAAAAGCAATAGCCATGGCCAAGAAGGCCCAGAATTGGAAATGGAAAGGAAAGTCCATTTTTAACAATTCTGGAATAGAAAAAGTACCTCCTTTTAAATAAAAGGCTATAATAGCCACTAGTAAGAGGGTGCTTCCTGCTAAAGTGTAAATAAAAAACTTAATAGAGGCATATTTTCTCCTGGGACCACCCCAAATAGCAATTAACAAAAACATAGGGATAAGCATTGCTTCCCAAAAAACGTAAAACAAGACCAAATCCAAAGCCACAAATACCCCGATACAAGCTGAGGTCATGAGAAGCAAACAAATATGGAATTCTTTGACTCTCTTTTGAATGTAATTCCAGGAACACAACACACATAAAGGCAACAAAAATACCGTTAATAGTACCATTAAATAACTAATACCATCTATACCTAGATGGTAGTTAATGTGAAATTGCTTAATCCAAGGGTGAAATTCAATAAATTGAAATTTAGCAGAATTTAACTGAAACTTTAATAAAGGCAAGGCTAGTCCCATTTCTATCAAACTAATAATCAAAGTAATAATACGAATCGCTTTTTCTTGTTTAATGCCAATTAAAAATACCACCCCAAGCAAAGGAAAAAAAATCAAACTACTTAAAATAGGCCAAGTTTCCACCATATGCTACTCCACTAAAAATGTACCTGCAAAATAAAGTGTTACATATTAAGTTTTAAAGGGCTTAACTTTAAAGTTAACACCGCTTAAATCCTAAAAAAGTAAACCAAAGCAAAAATAACAAATGCTATAGCTACACTAATACCCACATAAATTCGGACATCACCCTTTTGCACCTTGGAGATACTACCTCCACAGTGCACGAAATTATAAGCAAACCCATCCACAGCTCTGTCAATATCTTCCCAATCAAACAAAGCTGCTCCTCTAGCCAATCCCATAAGACCACGTAAACCTGCCCGCTCGTAAACTTCAGACCACCAATTGTCTATCTTTTCTATAGGTGTCTTGCAAAGCTTTAAAAACCAATTGCCTATTAAACGATAAAAATAATCAAAATCTAAATTAATTTTGGCCTCAGGAGTAAGTTTTTTGCGCAGTAAATAAAAACCAAGACCAGTAAAGGACAGTAACAACAAACTTTGTTCCAGGTGCCAAGGTGTGTAAGGTGTATACTCCACTTCAAAGGGTAAAAGGTGATAAAGAAAATGAGGATAAACACCTATAAAGAAACATAAAAAGCTAGCGATAAACATTGCTACGTACATGTTTTTGGGTAAAGGTTTTATATCGCCTTTAAATTCTTTCTTTCCATAGAAAGCAAAATAAGGGAGTTTTATACCTACGGATAAAAATGTACCTACAGCTGCAAGCTCTAAGCCCAAAGCCAAGATAGTTCTGTGAGCTTCTGCGGCCCCGGCAATGACCATGGTTTTACTAACAAAACCTGAAAACAGAGGAAAACCAGAAATGGACACAGCTCCTACCATATAAAAGACAAGGACCCAGGGCAGTTTGCTCACAAGTCCCCCTAGTTCAGAAAGTTTGGCCGTGCCTGTAGCGTATAACAGAGAACCAGCTCCCATAAATAAGAGTCCTTTATACAAGATGTGAGCATAAGCATGGGCACATGCTCCGTTTAAGGTCATACTAGTGCCTATACCTATGCCAGCTACCATGTATCCCACCTGAGAGACAATATGATAAGCTAAAATTCTCCTAGCATTATTCTCTATGGTTGCATAAAAAACTCCATAGATTGCCATAATCGTTCCCGCAATAGCCAGCACTTCAAAACCAGCAAATCCTCTTGCCAATACATAAACTGCGGTTTTGGTGGTAAAAGCGCTCATAAAAACCGCACCTGTAATAGTAGCCTCTGGATAAGCATCAGGTAACCAGGCATGTAGAGGCACTACAGCTGCATTTACGGCAAAGCCAATTAGAATTAAGTAGTCATAAATCGTGGCCCTAGCTGGAGAAATGGGAACAAAATCAAAATTACCCACGGTCTTGTAACGTAACAATAAACCTCCTAGCAAAAATAGCCCACCTAAGGTATGGAAAATAAAATATCTAAAACCAGCATTTGTTGCTTTAGTGTTAGTTTTGTTGAGCCAAATCAAAAAGACGGAGGCAACAGCCATCAGCTCCCAAAAGATAAATAAAGTAAAATAATCTCCCGCAAAAGTAGAGCCAAATGCTCCTGCTACATATAGCGCTGCTGCAATGTGCTGAGCCCTTTCTTTTACATGGAAAGCATAAATAAAACCTATAATAGCCTGAATAGCAAAAACATGGGCAAACACTATAGAAAGGGCATCTACCCGCCCTAAAGTTAATTTAAAGCCCAAATAGTGAATGACGTCATACGTACCTGGCTTCATAGCCAGCACAGCCAAAATAGCCAGGATGCCCGGCAAGGGCAATATGTACTTGAAACTTTCGTGTTTCCAGACCGCTAAAATACCTGCAAAAATTATAAAAATAAAAGCTGGATGAATAAAATTAATCGTGTTCATAGAAGTCCTCGTCTTTTCCTAAAAAAGTATGTGCGCATCCTTTAGCCACTTTTACCAGAAGAACAGTACACCCAAGGCCAAACAAAGCCCAAAAACCTGGAAAATTTTCTGCTTCAAAATGAGGATGGTGAGGTCGAATAAAAATATTTAAAATAACTAAACAGGCTAACACTGAAAAGAAAAAATTTTTCCACCAATCACTTTTTTCTCTTGCTCTTATCAAAATATCCCTTAAAAAGGCCATCTCACCCCTCCCAAACTCTTAATAAAGTTCAAAAATGGATCTGGATATAATCCGAGCAAAACAGAAATAATAGCCGTTATACAAAGAGGCACTACCATCACCATGGGCGCTTCCGTGTAGGAATCAATATTTACATCTGGATGAGGTTTAGCAAAAAAACCTTTATACACAATAGGGACAAAGTAACCAGCATTTAAAATCGTACTTGCCAGCAGGGCAACTAATAAAATTATTCTATTTATATCTATAGCTCCGTTGACCAAATACCATTTGCTCACAAAACCACATACAGGCGGCACTCCTATCATGCTCAAAGAGGCTAAGGCAAAGGCCCCGTAAGTAAAAGGCATTTTTTTGCCTAATCCATCCATTAAGCTAATCTTTTTTAAATGAGTTGATACATAAATCGCACCGGCAGCAAAAAACAACGTAATTTTACTAAAAGCATGGTTGGCAATATGAATAAGTCCACCTGCTACCCCAAAAGGAGACAGCATAGCCACACCTAAAATAATATAAGATAACTGACTTACCGTAGAATAAGCCAACCTTGCTTTTAAGTCATCCTTAGTTAAGGCAATTAACGATGCCGTGACAATGGTAAAAGCAGCCAGGTACGCTGTGGGCAGGCCAAGATGAAAGGCTTTCATAGCCTGCAAGCCAAACACAGATAAAATGATTCTACTGATAGAAAAGACACCGGCCTTAACAACGGCCACAGCATGAAGCAAGGCAGATACAGGAGTTGGAGCGACCATGGCCGAAGGCAGCCAATTGTGAAGAGGCATAATTGCAGCTTTGGCTAAACCAAAAATAAACAAAAAATAGGTTATACTAATCCAGATAGGATTGGTGCCTGGAGGAAAAATCCCGTGCGTAATGTCACCTAATCTAAAATCCAGCGTGCCAGCTAAAACATAGGTCAAAATCATGGCCGGCAAAAGAAACATTTTAGAAGTTCCCATCAAATAGACTATGTACTTTTTAGCTCCCCTGTAAGCCTCTTCGTCCTGATGATGAGCCACTAGAGGATAGGTAAAGATGGTAATAATTTCGTAAAATAGGTACAGGGTAAAAACATTTCCACTCAGAGCTACTCCCTGGGCTCCAAAAATAGCAATGGCAAAACATATATAATATCTGGTTTGGGCGTGTTCTTTTAGGGAACGCATGTAACCCACATTATAACTAGTAGCAAAAAACCAGAGAAAAGACGAAATAATAGCAAAAATTAAACTCAATCCATCCGCGCAAAATTTTACCTTAATGCCGGGCAAAATCGTAAATAAAGTGTAAGTATAAATATTGCCTTTTAAAACTCCAATACCTATCGGGATTAAGCTAAAAAAAGTTAATAAGGCCGCCACAAAAGATACGCCCTCTCGCAAATTTTCATTATGACGAGTTAGCCAAATAAATAGTGGTGTTACCATGGTAATGGCTATGGGAATAAGCAAAGCAGAAGAATGAATAATGTTCATGGTTACTAGCCTCTTAACAAATTAGTGTTTTTAACTATTATGCGTCCAAATCTTCTAAAAACAACCAACACAAGGGCCAAAAAAATCGTAGCCTCTGCTGCAGCCAAGCCCATCACCACTAACGTGCCAGCTTGGCCTAAAAAGTCTGCAGTAGGAGTCAATTTGGCTGAAGCCATAATAGCTAAGCCAGCTCCGTTTAGTAATAATTCAATAGAAATAAGAATGCCCACAAATGTCCTTCGCCACACAACGCCTATTAAGCCCATGCACATTAAAAATAAAGCCACTAAATGATAAATTAATAAATAATTCATAAACCTATTCCTCTTGTTTGGCTTGATCTAATTGCTCCATTTGAATTCTCTTTTTTTCAAACCCTAAGATTACAGCCCCCATCATAGCTATCAAAAGCACCAAAGAAATTAATTCAAAAGGCAGTACATAGGGACCAAGAAAAAATTTACCCAGTGTTTGCACAGAAGAAATTTGAGGCACAGGAATGGAAGTAGTTATTTCTTTTACTAGAAAATATCCAAGTACAGCTACCGGCAAGATCGGCAAAAGACAGACTAAGAAATACTGGCTACTTTTTCGGGATTCAGTAAGTCCAAATTGGGCCCTTCTGGTAAAGGCAATGGCAAAAAAGATAATTACACTTACTGCTCCTACATAAATTAATACCTGCATTATACCTATAAAAGGAGCGGCCATTAAAAAATATAAACCTGCTCCTCCAAATAAGGTCAAGATAAGCCCTGTTAAACTTCTAACAATATTATTAGCAAATACGGTAATAAAACCCCCCACCACCACAATTAGTATATGCAAAATTAAAGTAATGAGACCTAATCGTTCCATGTTATCCCTCCGAGTTCTTTTGCGGCAATTCTTTGGCCGACTTTACTTTAGCCTTAGCTCGGAGCCTGGCCAAAAGATCGTACTCAAATTCTTCTTTGCTATATCCAGCCAAATAAATATCTTTTGAAAATCTTAGAGATTTTACCGAACAATTTTGTACGCATAGGCCGCATAAACTACAATAATTATAATTTAATTCAAAAGCCACAAGCTTTTTCTTAAATTTCTTTTTAGCTGTTTTTTTATCTTCCTGAGTATTAGTACCGCTCTTAGACTTCTCTTCAATGGGTTCTTTTACTGTAACCAGTTTAATACAGCCAGAAGGACAGACCGTGGCACATAAATTACACATAATACATTTAGGCGTAAAAGGATCTTTTGGTTTAGGCACCAGTTCAATGTGCCCTCTATAACCCTCTAACTTATCAGTAGGCACAGTTTCCCTAGGATAATGAACAGTAATGGTAGGCTTTAAAAAATTTTTGGCTGTAATCTTTAATCCTACGATTAGACTCCAAATTCCTTCCCTGATTGATTGTGATTTGCTGTAGTTACTCATATTAACTTCACCACCAAAGCTGTTATTAAAATGTTAATTAAAATTAAAGGGGTAAACCATTTCCAGGTCAAATTAAGCAATTGGTCAAATCTTACTCTAGGAAAACTCCAGCGCACCCAAATCATTACCATCAGCAATCCATATACCTTTATCAAAAACCACCACCATCCAGGAGCAACTGGACCCTGATAACCTCCTAAAAAAAGAATAGTTGCGAGCGCACACCCCACTACCATGTAAGAATATTCGGCTAAGAAGAATAAGCCAAATCCCATTCCAGCATATTCTGTATGAAAGCCTGCGGTTAATTCACTTTCTGCTTCAGGCAAATCAAAAGGTGCTCGGTTGGTTTCTGCAAAAATACAGACAAAAAAGATAATAAAAGCCAAAGGTTGCTTTACCACCAGCCATTGCCAAGGCCAGGCTCCCTGATAAGCCGTAATATCTGCCAGATTTAAACTCCCAGTTAAGAGCACTATAGGTAGCATAGATAAAAGTAACGGAATCTCATAAGCAACAGACTGGGCAATATCTCTTGCAGCTCCCAACAAAGACCATTTATTTTGCGAGCTCCAGCCACCTAAACATAGAGCCAATACATTTAGGCTACTAAAGGCCAAAACCATAATAAGCCCGATATTTATAGAAATGTTTTGTAAAGATGGACCAAAAGGTAAAGGCAAAAAACAAACTATGGCCGGAGCAAAAGAAATAATTGGGGCGGACCAATACAAGATAGGATCAGCTCCTTTAGGCGTAATCATCTGTTTGGCCACCAATTTTACCGCATCGGCTATGGGTTGCAATATACCGTGAGGGCCTACCTCAAAAGGTCCTGGCCTTCTTTGAATATGACCGGCGACCTTTCTTTCCAGATAAACGCAGGCTAATCCGTTTAAACCAATAAAAATCAAAATTCCTAATAAACCTACTACAATCTTAATTAAAGGTATAGGTATTTGGGCCAAACTTATCATCTGTCTATCTCCGGAATGACTAAGTCTAAACTACCTAAAATGGATACTGCATCAGCCAATAAAGTGCCTTTTACGACTTCGGGAAACAAACTTAAATTAGAAAAACTTGGAGAGCGTAATTTTAGTCGATAAGGATAGGCACTACCATCACTAAGTAAATGCACACCTATCTCTCCTCTTGCTCCCTCTACTGTAAAATACACTTCCCCCGCAGGTGGTTTGGGTCTTTTGGGAGCTTTGGGCAAAATAAAATCCCCTGCAGGCAACTGCTCCAGACATTGCTCTATGATTTTTAAACTCTCTTCCATTTCTTGCATCCTTACCAAATAACGCCCAAAAGCATCCTCTAGCTCATAACTTGGAACATCAAATTCTATTTCTGAATATACAGAATAAGGCTTTGTTTTTCGAACGTCATAAGCAATGCCAGATCCTCGCAAAACAGGTCCCGTGGCACCATATTTTCGTAAAATCTCTGTTTCAATAATGCCTATTCCTTCCACCCGCTTTCTAAAAATGATATTATCCGTTACAAAATCTTTATACATTTTTAAACGAGGTCTTAAATATTTACATAATTCTTTAGTTTGCTCTATGAACTTGTCGTCTATATCCTGAGATACTCCCCCAAACCTATAATAACAATAAGTCAAACGCGAACCTGTAATACGCTGCAAAATGTCCATTATAATTTCTCTATCTGCAAACGCATACATAATCGGAGTAAACGCACCTAAATCCAAAAGATATGCTCCCCACCAAAGTAAGTGGGAACTTATCCTGTTTAGTTCACAAGTAATAACTCGTATATATTCAGCCCTTTTAGGAACTTCTAACCCCATTAATCTCTCTACTGCTCCCACATAAGCCCAATTCCAGGCCAAGGCATGTAAATAATCAATACGTCCTAAATTAGGAAGATATTGTTCATATCTTTTAACCTCAGCCATCCTTTCGTGCATACGGTGAATGTATCCCAAAACAGGTTCTGCCCGAACAATATATTCTCCATCTATTTCTAAAATAACCCTCAACACTCCGTGAGTTGAGGGATGTTGAGGTCCCATATTTAAGATGAGCCTGTTTTCAGAAGGATGAGGCTGAAAATTTCTGGTATAAAAATCTCCCCGCAGATCTAGGCTATCTAATGTCGTATCCAGCATATTTACTATCCCTTTATTTCCTTCTTTTGAGTTAATGAAACTCCTTAATTTTTAAAAAGGTTTATTTCCCTAATTCTTCAATTTTGATATACTGCTCAATCTTCTCACTCTCTGGCATTATGGCTGCAAGAGGTTGTCTTTTGTTTTTAGCCTTTAATAAAGGATGAATGTTTTCCTTTGGATCTAGTAAAAGTGGTATCAAATTGGAATGGTTTTTGAAAACAATACCAAAAAAATCAAAACATTCTCGTTCGTGCCACAAAGCGCCGGGATAAACATCGGAAATAGAGTCTATTTCCTTTACGCCATCTGTCAAAAGTACTTTTAAGGCCAGCTTTTCTCCATTATTCCATTGATTAAAATGATAGACCAGCAAAAATCCTTCTTCTATCTCTAAGGCTGTTATATTTTCTAAGGCATATCCACATTCATCTAAGTGTTTTACAACGTTTAACAAGTCGTCAGGCAAAATAAATAACTGTTTTTTATAGCCAACTTTGCCAGTTGCCAAAAGAGCACAAAAACCAGGTTTTACTTCCAAGACGTGCCCTAAACCTTCTTTAGTCATTATTTTCTACTCCTTTTGGAAGAGGCCACCAACGCTTCCCAGTAAGTTTGGCCTGCAATTTAAACAATCCCTCTAACAACCCTTCCGGACGAGGAGGGCATCCTGGAACATATACGTCAACAGGGACAAGCTTATCTACTCCTTCTACAATACCATATTGCCCCTTAAAACAAAAAGGACCTCCAGAAATAGCACAGTTGCCAAGCGCTATAACCCATTTGGGAGCTGGCATTTGTTCGTATAACCTCACTAACAAGGGAGCCATTTTTTTACTCACAGTGCCAGCTACGATCATTAAGTCCGACTGCCTTGGAGAAGGACGAAAAACCTCTGCTCCAAACCTGGCCATGTCAAATCTGGCCATCCCCACTGCCATCATCTCAATAGCACAACAAGCTAAACCAAAAGTCATAGGCCACAAAGACATGGCTCTACAGATATTTAAATACTTTTCCGTAAGTTGAAGATTTATAAAAGGCGCTTCAACAAGCTGATCTTCAGCTTCACAGCTTAAAAATTGATTCTTTTTGGCCACTTAAATACTCCTTTTTTAAAGAAGAATATCACAGCTGCGCCTAAAATTAAAACAAAAATCAAGATTTCGATAAACGGCGCAAATCCTTCGCTAAACGGATAATGCATTGCTACTGGAAATAGATACAACACATCCACGTCAAAGGCTAAAAACAATAGAGCATAAAAATAATAATTTATACCAAATCTCACCCATGAAGAACCATAAGGCCTTACCCCACATTCATACGGCAAAAACAGTTCTTTATCTCTTGCCTTGGGAGCCAATAGCAAAGAAACTACAATAGGAGTGAGAGCAAAGACAACTCCTGCAGCCAAAAACAAAAGTATAGCAAAATGCATCCACAAGAAATTCATCTTCTAAACCCCTGAGTATTATAAAGTAACAAAAAAATATATATCGTATTATTAAGTAGAAACTATTTAAACCTGAATTTAAAAATTTTGTCAAGACCAAAAAAAATTTTTAAGGTTTGTTGATGGAGGATAAAAGGGCAAGAGTAACTCTCCAAAATTAGTGGCAGTAGTTGGGAATAACAAATAGGAAAAATAGAAACTGTAAGGCTGGCTAAAGGTGGACACAGGAGTTTTTTAGTTTTGGGAACATGCAAAAAATTGGCGTTCACGCAGTTAGCCAGCCGTTGTAACAATTTTTAAGAGGATTTATGTAGTAGATAAGTCAGCTAATTTTAGTTCCTGCGGGCATAGTTTTATCTGGATGTAGCAAGGATAAATCATTTTCGAAACTTGCCGCAAGCACCATTCCTTCTGAAACAAGGCCAAATATTTTACGTGGCTTTAAATTGACAATGACTACTACTTGTTTATTTATTAGTTCTTGTGGTTTAAAGTAGTTGGCAATACCAGATATAATCTGACGAGTTTTTCTTTCTCCTACGTCTATTTTTAGGGCGAGCAGTTTGTCTGAGCCTTTTACTATTTTAGCATCTAAGATTGTGCCTACTCTCAAGTCTAGTTTTTTAAACTCCTCAAAAGAAATGTACTCGGGTTTAGATTGAGGCTCGGGGTTATTTATTTTTTTTACTTCTTCCCTGGGGAACAAATTGGATTTTTGAGCCACTTTAACTCCTGTAGGTAAAAGTCCCCAGGTTTTGGTTTCTAATAGAAGCTCTACTTTTTCTAAGTTGAATTTCACACCCAATTGTTTCAGCATAAGTTCACTTTTAGAAGGCATAACAGGCCAAAGGTGAATGGCTACTTTCCTTAATCCTTCTAGCAAATTGTAAATAACGGTTTGAAGTCGATTTAGATCTCCTTGTTTGGCTATCAGCCAGGGAGCGGTGGTATCAACGTATTTGTTTAGATGACGAATAAACACCCACAGGCTATCTAGGGCTTTGGAAAAGGTAAATCTGGCAAATAAATTTTGGAAATCGCTACAGCTACTCAACCCCACCTGTAATAACTCGTGATCTTCATCTGTAAGTTCTTTTGGTTCTGGGACCTGGCCCTGAAAATATTTGTTGGTCATAGTAAGAACTCGGCTAAACAAGTTCCCCAAATCATTGGCCAAATCAGCATTAAGTCTGGTGACAAAAGATTGCTCTGAAAAGTTGGCATCAAGACCAAACTGCATCTCTCGCAGTAAAAAATAACGAAAAGCAGGCAACCCATATTTATCTTTTAGTTCCAAAGGTTTGATCACATTGCCCAAACTTTTGGACATTTTTGTTTCATCTACTGTCCAATAGCCGTGCACCCGTAGTCCTTTGTATAAAGGCAGGCCAGCAGCTATAAGCATGGTAGGCCAGAAAATAGCATGGGGTTTTAAAATGTCTTTGGCAACTATATGGTAACTGTTGGGCCAAAATTTTTGAAATTTTTCCCCATCTGGCCAATCAAGGGCTGTAATATAATTGATAAGGGCATCAAACCATACATAGGTAACAAAGTTTTTATCAAAGGGAAGTTCTATCCCCCACTTCAGCCTGGATTTGGGTCTGGAGATACAAAGATCACCCAGATCTTCCTTTAATAACCCTAAGACCTCTCGTTTATACCTTTCTGGCCAGATAAAATTGGGATTATTTTCAATGTGTTCTCGAAGAGCTTTTAGGTATTTGGACATTTTAAAGAAATAATTTTTTTCCTCTAAAAATGTCGGTTTAGTAAGATGATCCGGACACAACCCATCTGGAGTTAGCTCTTTTTCTGTGTAAAATCTTTCACAGCCAAAACAATAATATCCGCCATATTCTCCAAAATAGATATCCCCATTATCATAGACTTTTTGAAGGAATTTTTGCACAGTTTGAATGTGCTTGGGATGGGTCGTCCTGATAAAATAAGAGTAATCTATCTCTAAGCCTGGCCAGAGATTTTTAAAAATAGAACTTATTTCATCCACATATTCTTGAGAGGTTTTACCTTTTTTCGCAGCAGCCTGAACTATTTTATCGCCGTGTTCATCTGTGCCAGTTAAAAAAAATACTTCAGAACCATTTAATTTATAAAATCTCGCAATAGCATCGGCCACAATAGTTGTATAAGCATGCCCTAGATGTGGCTCTGCATTTACGTAATAAATAGGAGTGCTAACAAAAAAAGTATCCATTATTGCTCCAGCTCCTCTATTTTATTTTTTACTATCTCTTCCCATGCACTTAGAGGAATTTCTTCCTCCTGACCTTCTTCGTTTAAAAAAGTGATAGTTCGTCTAAAAATATTTGCCCTTGTAACTCTACAGATCCCCTGCGAGGTTTGGTAACGCTTTCCTATGGAAGGCAATTTTTTTTGAAATTCCAAATAATGATCTTCTTCAAAAGTTAGACAACACAATAAACGTCCACATACACCTGATATTTTGGAAGGATTTAAAAACAAATTTTGATCTTTGGCCATTTTTATGGTTACTGGCTCAAATTTGCGCAAAAAACGGCGACAACAACAGATTTGACCACAGTTTCCAAGACCTCCTAACATTTGAGTTTCGTGTCTAACCCCTATCTGACGTAGTTCTATTCTGGTCCTATAGACCTTGACCAGATCTTTTACCAATTCTCTAAAATCAACCCGCGTAGGAGCAGTAAAGTAAAAGATAATTTTGGATCGGTCAAAATACACCTCCACGTCCACCATTTTCATAGGTAATTCTCTGGCCTCTATCCTTTCTTTACAAAACTTATAAGCTTCTTTGGCTAAAATTCGATTGTTTTTCACCTGTTCTAAATCTTCTTCTGTGGCCAGCCGCATTACAGGTTTTAAATCCTCCTCTTGTAATTCGCCAGGCAGTTTATCTTTTATAATAACCACTTCCCCACAACCAGGTCCTTCTGCAGTCTCTACTACGACCTTATCTCCCACCTTTAAATAAAATTCTTTGGGATCAAAATAATAAACTGGTCCATAGGGCCTAAACTTCACTCCCACAAACTTATTCATCTATATTTTCTCCTTTTCAGACCAGTTGACTCGTTAGAGTTAAGGGTTAAACTTTAAGACTGATTAATAAAAATTTCGCCATATGCAGTTATTATTACGCTCATTAGGCTTAAAAGTTCATTCACGCCTGTCGGTTATGCCGTGAGTTTTAGGCGTTTAGCCACTTCTTGAGCTGCTTTTCTTCCTGCCCCCATGGCCAAAACCACAGTAGCTGCTCCAGTAACAATATCTCCTCCTGCAAATACGTTAGGAATACTGGTTTCTCCTGTATCAGGATTTATTTCTATATAGCCTCGTTGATTTAATTTTAACTGGGGTGTGGCCTGTAAGAGTAAAGGATTTGACCTGGTTCCTACAGCAATAATAGCTAAATCTGTGACAATTTCTTCAAACTGCCCAGGGATAGGAATGGGGCTTCTTCTTCCTGAAGCATCAGGCTCTCCCAATTCCATTTTTTGGAGCACTAGTTTTTGAAGTTTTCCTTGCTCATCTCCTAAAAATTTCACAGGAGAAGACAGTACTTTTAGCCGTACCCCTTCATCCAAGGCATGGTGCAGTTCTTCACGCCTTGCTGGCATTTCTTGTTGGGTACGCCTATAGACAACATACACTTTTTTTGCACCAAGGCGAAGAGCAGTCCTGGCAGCATCCATAGCTACGTTACCACCGCCTATGACCACCACATTTTGCCCTCTTGGCAGAGGAGTATCGTAATCAGGGAATTTATAAGCGCGCATTAAGTTTACTCTAGTGAGGTATTCATTGGCAGAATAAACTCCAATGAGATTTTCCCCTTCCAGACCCAAAAATCTGGGCAAGCCTGCTCCTACTCCAATAAATATGGCCTCATAACCTTGATCAAAAATGTCTTGTAGGTTTAGGGTGCTGCCTACGACATAATTGGTCTTAATCTCTACTCCCATAGCTTTTAGGGCTTCTAGTTCTGTGTGGACGATTTTTTTGGGCAATCTAAATTCTGGTATGCCATAAACTAAGACTCCTCCTGCTTCGTGCAAGGCTTCAAAGATAGTTACTTTAATGCCCCTTAAGGCTAAATAACCAGCAAAAGTTAAACTGCTAGGACCAGAACCAATAGCTGCTACTTTGTGTCTTGACTTAGGACCAATACACTCTTTTTGTTTTTTATCGTCATCACAAGGATGTTTGGCATAATAGCTGTCTGCTACAAATCGTTCTAATCTGCCAATTGCGATGGGTTGACCTGTTGGAGCTAGTTTACAAGAGCCTTCGCATTGGTTTTCTTGAGGACAGACTCGACCACATACTGCTGGCAAACTGTTAGTCTTTTGGATGGTGAGATAGGCTTCTTCTAACTTACCTTCTGCTACAAAGCGAATAAAGGTTTTACAGTCCACATCCACTGGACACCCTTGTTGGCAGGTAGGATTTTTACACTGTAAACAACGTTTGGCCTCAGTAATGGCTAATTCTAAATTATATCCCAAAGCCACCTCTGAAAAATTGTGGATCCTTGTTTTAGGATCCTGTTCTGGCATAGGGGTCCTAGGCTGTATTTTTTTAGTTCTTTTTTTCTTTTCCATGGCACTCACAAAATTGTTTGTAGGATAATTCTTCCTGTTGTTTATAAGAATTTAGTCTGTGCATAAGTTCATCAAAATCCACTTTATGGGCATCAAACTCTGGTCCATCTACGCAAGCAAATTTGACTTGTCCATCCACACTTACTCTGCACGCACCACACATGCCAATACCATCTACCATGATGGGATTTAAGCTCACGGTAGTAAAAACGTTATACTTTTTGGTTACCTCAGCCACGGCCTTCATCATAACTACAGGGCCTACGGCCACTACCTCCTGTACGGTATGATTAGCCAGATAACTATCCAATACCTCTGTAACTAATCCTTTATGTCCTTTAGAGCCATCATTGGTAGCCACTAGCACCTCAGCACTAAATTTAGCCAATTCCTCTTCAAACAAAAGAAAATCTTTTGTTCTAGCGCCAATAATAGAAATAACTTTATTTCCCACTTCCGCATGACCTTTGGCTATGTGATGCATAGCTGCAATGCCTGTACCTCCCCCAATACACACCACTTCGCCTTTTTTCTCAATTTTGGTAGGCTTACCTAGAGGACCACATACGTCTAAAATTTCATCCCCTTCTTGAAGTAAATCTAATAAAGCAGTAGTGGTGCCTACAACCAAATAAACTATAGTTATGGTACCTTGTTCAGGATTTTTATCCGCAATGGTAAGAGGTATTCTCTCTCCATTTTCTCGTACTCTTATAATAACAAAATTGCCTGGTTTTGCTGTGGGAGCAATGTCTGGAGCAAGAAACACCACCTCTGTAACCCTGCCAGGAATTAAAACTCTTTTTTTGACTATCTTAAATCCCATATTGCTATTTTCACCTTGTTTAAAAGTTTACACTCCAAAATAAAAAGCATCCCAAAAAAGACCTGCATAGCCTCAAGTATCTTATCCTCACTCTTTTAGCAAGCCTAAAATTGGTGATGATACCAACCCACTTCCCTTTTACCCAATGCCTTAGCCTTTAACCTATGGCCCAATTACCAATTATTTGTTTTAATTTTTTTATAGCCAGATCTATTTTTTCTCCTTTTGGGCCGCCTGCCTGGGCCAAATCTGGCCTACCGCCTCCACCACCTCCTATTTCTTTGGCCACGTCTTTAATAAGAGCTGGGGCAGTAAATCTGGAGTGCAGATCTTTAGACACAGCCAAAAGCAACAAGGCTTTACCTTGATATTGGCTTGCTAATAAAATTACTCCTGAATTCAGTTTGGAACGCAATTTATCCATAACTGAACGCAGCGTATCTATATTACCGTCTATTTTCACTGCCAAGACATTGATGCCATTTATGTTTTCAGTCTGAGCCAATAATTCTTCTACCTGAGCTGTAGCAAGCTTTTGTTGTAATTGTTTATTTTCTTTAAGTAGTCTTTTTTGTTCTTTAATCAACGCTTCTACTTTTTTTAGAATTTGTTCCCTTGAAGTTTCCAATAAATGGGTGAGTCGAGATAAATTGTTCCTCTCTTTTTGCACCAACAAATAAGCCTTGTGTCCAGTAATGGCTTCTATTCTTCTTACTCCAGCACCCACGGCTTCTTCGCCTGTGATTAAAAACAGACCTAATTGGGAAGTATGACCTACGTGAGTTCCTCCGCAAAGCTCTAAGGAAAAGTCTTCTATTTGCACCACTCTCACTTGCTGGTCATATTTTTCTCCAAACAAAGCCATAGCCCCCATTTGCACGGCCCTTTCGTAATCTGTTTCAAAGGTTTTTACTTCCAAATCAGCTAAAATTATTCTATTTACCTCTTGCTCTACAGCCTGTATTTCTTCTGGAGTTAACCCCTGAATGTGCGTAAAATCAAAACGTAATCTGTCTGCTTCTACCAGAGAACCAGCTTGCTTTACATGTTCGCCCAAAACTTTGCGTAGGACCGCGTGTAAAAGATGAGTAGCTGTATGATTTCTAGCCGTGGCCAGGCGTTTTTCTGACTGCACTTGTAAAGTTACTTGATCTTCCAGGTAAAACGTGCCCTTTAACACTTCTACTTGGTGAACGATTAAATTTTTATTTGGCTTAAGAGTAGTGACAACTTTTGCACGTGATGCCTCGTTGTAAATAAGACCTTGATCTCCTTTTTGACCACCGCTTTCTCCGTAGAAAGGAGTTTTATTGGTTATTATAAAACCGCGCTCACCTACAGCCAAACTATCTAATTTCTGGCCGTTTTCGTCTAATAAATAAACAATTTTCCCCTCATCTTGGAGGGTATGATAGCCTGTAAACTCGGAGTGTATGTGGCTTGCTAAAAGTTCGTCAAATTGACCTGACAAGTGTGTCCCTTCACTTCCTTTCCAGGCAGCCTTGGCCCTTTGTTTTTGTTCTTGCATGCGTTGGTTAAAAGCGTTTTCATCTACGGTGAGGCCTTTTTGCTGAACTATGTCGTTGATGATATCCAGAGGAAAACCATAAGTATCGTATAGTTTAAAAGCAATTTCTCCAGAAAACACTTTTTGTCCCTGTTTTTTCATCTGAGCCAAGTGATCTTCAAGAAGACTTAGTCCCTTATCCAGAGTCTGGGCAAAACGTTCTTCTTCTTTTAAGACTACTTCTTTAGCAAAATTTTCATTAGATTTTAATTCTGGATAGGCCTCACCCATTTCTTCTTTAACTTTAGATAACATCTGATACAAAAAAGGCTCATAAAAATTTAAAACCCTGCCAAACCTAAAAGCTCGTCTAATTAATCTACGCAAGACATACCCTCTTCCTTCGTTAGAAGGCAAAATTCCATCAGCTATCATAAAGGACATGGCTCGCAAGTGATCCGCAATAACTCTAAGAGCTGTATCAATATTTTCATTTTGACGATATGTTACTTTTGCTTGTTCACACAAATTGTTAATGAGGCCTGCAAATAGATCTGTATCAAAATTAGAATACACTCCCTGACAAACAGCAGCAATACGCTCCAGCCCCATACCTGTATCAATACTTGGCCTTGGTAAAAGAGTTAAATTGCCGTTTTCGTCTCTGTTGTATTGCATAAATACCAAATTCCAGATTTCTAAATACCGGTCACAATCACATTGTCCTATGCCGCAATTTTCTCCGCAGGCCAGATCCTCTCCTTGATCGTAGAGAATTTCTGAGCAAGGGCCGCAGGGTCCAGTATCGCCCATGGACCAAAAATTGTCCTTTTCCCCTAAACGAAAAATCTTTTCTTCTGCAACTCCAGCTACCTTTTGCCACAAAGACATGGCTTCGTCATCGTCTTTATAGACAGTAATGTAAAGTCTGGCTGGGTTCAGATCTAGTTCTTTGGTTAAAAATTCCCACGCAAATTTAATCGCCTCTTGTTTAAAGTAATCTCCAAAAGAAAAGTTCCCCAGCATTTCAAAAAAAGTATGGTGACGCGCCGTACGTCCTACATTTTCTAGGTCGTTGTGTTTGCCACCTACCCGCAAACACTTTTGGGCTGAGGTTGCTCGTGTATAACTTCTTTTTTCCTGTCCCAAGAAAACTTTTTTAAACTGCACCATCCCCGCATTCGTAAAAAGTAATGTGGGATCGTCTTTAGGGATAAGAGGGGAACTGGGCACTATGGTGTGCCCATTTTGGGCAAAGTAATTCAAGAATTTGCTTCTTATCTCTTTTGCTGTTAGCATTACTTCTCCTTTATCTGCTCTGGATTATTTTCGTTGGTTTCTTCAGTAAAACCAAGTTTCTTTAAAATTTCCTGTTCAATAGCCTGAGCTAATTCTTTATTTTCTAAAAGAAGAGAACGCACATTTTCCTTGCCCTGTCCAAGTCTTTCATCTTTAAAGGCATACCAGGACCCACTCTTTTCCACCACTCCCAGTTTAACTCCCAGATCGATCAACTCGCCTTCTCTGGATATGCCTCTACCGTATAAAATATCAAATTCGGCTTCTTTAAAAGGAGGAGCTACTTTGTTTTTAACTACCTTTACCCTTACCCTATTCCCGTAAACTTCGTCTTTATCTTTAAGAGTTTGAATTTTGCGAATGTCCATTCGGATAGAGGAATAAAATTTTAAGGCATTACCACCCGTGGTGGTTTCTGGGCTGCCATAGCCCATCATGCCGATTTTCATCCTGATTTGATTGATAAAAATAATGGCTGTGCGGGATTTATGAATGGTGCCAGTTAATTTACGCATAGCATGCGACATAAGCCGGGCCTGACTACCAACCTGGGTTTCTCCCATGTTTCCTTCCAACTCTGCCTGAGGGATAAGAGCAGCCACTGAATCTACTACTACCACGTCCACACTGCCAGAACGCACTAAGAGGTCGGCTATTTCTAAGGCTTGTTCTCCATAATCTGGCTGGGAGATTAAAAGTTCTTCTGTTTGCACGCCCAATTTTTTAGCGTATTCCACGTCTAGAGCATGCTCTGCATCTATAAAGGCTGCAATGCCTCCCCTTTTCTGGGCCTCTGCAATAACGTGTAAGGCCAAAGTGGTTTTGCCTGAGGATTCTGGTCCATAGATTTCAGTAACTCTACCTCTTGGAATACCTCCTACGCCAAGTGCTATGTCCAGACCAATAGAACCTGTGGGAATAGTAGGCACCTTTAAATGAGCATGGTCAGAAAGTTTCATCACTGCTCCCTGACCAAATTTGCGTTCAATAGTAGTCAAAGCTGTTTCTAAGGCCTCTTTTTTGGCGTCTTGTGGAGAGAGTCCCTTTTTACTCATAATTTTACTCCTCAATAATTTTTTCCAATTTATTCAAAGCAGGCAAATGGCACCAAAAACTCCTTTCAAAACACGCCAATTTAAATTTTTGAACTTTTTAGCGTGCAAATTTTGTTTGTTACGCACATTGTCCTGTCTTTGTTAATAATTTTAGACGGGCTTGGTCTGATTCTGGTAACTCACCTTCAATACTAGCATAAGCACTATGGTTGTGAATAGATTCAAAACTTTCTACCTCCACTTTATACCAAAGCACATGCTCTAGATGATTTAATTCCTTGGCCACGTTGCGCACTACGTCTTCTACAAACATAGGATTGGAAAAGGCCTGATCTATAATTTCTTTCTCATCCGCCCGCTTTATTAGAGGATAGACAGGTGACGATCCAGCCTTCAGTCCAATAGCAATAAGATCTTCTAACCATAAAAATTTTTTAATCCAGGCAGTTATGGTAATGACAGCTCTTTGGGTATGTGCCCCTTTTTTACTTAAAGCTAGAGAACAAGGACAAACCGTCATTACTGGAATTTTCACTTGTAAAATAAAAATTAATTGATCCTCAATTAAGTGGCCTTCTATTTTAGATTCAAAATCCATAGCAAACGTTTGTTTACTGACTGGAGCACACTGCTCTATAAAATAAGGGAAAGAAAAACGCACGTGGGCATTTTTGGCATTTAATTTTTTCTGCAAAGAAACTAGCAAATGTCTGACAGTTGTGTAACTTAGTTTTCTCTCCCAAAGACTCAAGGCTTCTAAAAATCTACTCATGTGCGTGCCTTTAAATTGACTAGGCAAGTCAACGTTTAAGTCTATCTTAGCCACTGTGTATTGAGAACCTCTGAATTTGTCCAGAATTTCTAAAGGCAAGGTAAGACCTTTTATTCCTACCTGATCAATGTCTAAAGGAATATTTGCAGGACCATTTTGAATGTCTGCCAGTTGTTTGCTCATTATAAAAGATCTTCTCCTGTTGTGGTCATAGATAAATGGCCGTGTTTTACTCCTTTGGTAGAGATAATCTTTTCGGCTGTATCTTTAATTCGTTTTCCTGTTCCCCGCAAAATAAGAACCTCTAAACAATTATTGTGATCCAGATGGATGTGAAGCGAAGTAATAATCGTATCTAAAGCATTATGTTGTATTTCCGTAAGTTTTTGGGACAGATCACTTTGATGATGATCATAAACTATACTCAAAATTCCAATAATTTCTCGATCTGGATCTTCCCATTCTTTTTGAACCAAAGCATTCCGAATCAGATCCCGAATGGCTTCCGATCTGGTTTGATAACTCTTTTCTTCACAAAGCTGGTCAAACCTTTTTAATAACTCTGCATCCAAAGATACCCCAAAACGAATAGTTTTGCCCATCAAATATAACCTCCTAAATTTATTGATTTTTAAGCCTTAACTGTTCTCTCCTAAAGAAGTCATCAATTGGCAAGCTATTGTTTAAGTTGTAATCTCCCAAACCTTTACCAGGGTCTTGCTAGAATTACTGCTTACGCTGATTTTATTTTCTCCAATTTGCTTTACCTGCCATCCCTGCTGAATAAAATAACTTATGCCCTCTTTAGATACATTCCGCTCTGGATTGCTAAGCCAGATAAAGCCACACGGTTTTAGCACCTGATAACAGAAATTCACAATGGGAGCAAAAAATCTTCTTTCATACAAAACATCACTAGCCAGGATAAAATCTACACTCTTAGCTTTTAAGGCAGGACGATTCCAGTCCATATTGGCAAAACATATATTTGAAACCATATTACTTTGACTATTTACCCTGGCAAAGGACAGAGCTTCCTTTTCCAAATCTATGGCCAATAGTTTGGCTCCTGCCTCAGCTGCTACCATACTAACTAACCCCAATCCACAACCTAGTTCAAGACCTATTTTTCGTTGAAAACGAGCAGGATTGACGACAATAAGTTCAGCCAATAGCTTAGCTGCAGGCCACACTTCTAGCCAGTAGGGGATATGGTCTTCGTCTATAGTATCATCCATTTTATCCCAGTAAGTTTCTAAATCTCCAGGTCTTTTTATGGTCCAAATTTTAGAGTTTATTGCCACATTTAAATAAGGCATTTTAAAAATACTCCATTTTTTTTCGGACTGGAAAAAATTTTGTTTTTCTCCCCTCTAAGGTTAATTCTCTGACTAAGTGTTGAAGTTAGCCCTTTAGACTATCAGGAATATCTGTCAGTAAAAAATTATCCATCGCACTTTATTAAAAACAAATAGCACTTAACTCATACTTCTATTTAATTAGGATAGCCTGAAATTCTCTTAGAGGCAACCATTTTAGCACTTAGTTACAATTTTTTATTGCTCTTATAAGAAAAAAAGTTTATATTCTAGAAAATTTCGTGAAAAAAGGAGGGTATGGCTATGTTTGGAGGTTTTATATTAGGCCTAGGTCTTATTATGGTGCTTTTAATTATTATAGAGTTAAAACTTACTGCAGGACAAGATCATTAAACCATTACGCAACAATTTATTTTAATCCCAATCCGCCCTTAGCTCAGCTGGATAGAGCGTCGGACTTCGAATCCGCAGGTCGGGGGTTCAAATCCCTCAGGGCGGGCCATATTAAGATTAACTATTTATCAACACATCCGGAAGGATACATGATTAGTTTTTCCGATCACCTCTAAAATTTAAAATCATCTACTTCTTATCCAGCCTAACATTTAAAAGGGAACATAAAAAAGTGGGGCCTGTTTTCTCGAACTTGACCAAGCTTTAGGTAAATCGATTAGCATTGAATGTTAAGTGTTAAGAACTGGAGAAGGGATGAGATTGGAGAAGTTCTAGATGGGGTAGATGTGGAAGGAGAATTCTGTAAACTGCGATCTGTGAGCACTGAGCACAATGCTTGGAGAGGCAAAACTTATGAGTCGATGGGTTGGTTATTTATAATTTGTCGTTAGTGAATGGTGGTTGGTCTATAGTCAACAGGTTGTGGATTACAGAGGGACGTTATGTTAATTAGAGAATTTAGAGGAGAAAATTTTATCAATAGAGAAAAAGAAATAGAGTTTCTTTTAAATTATTTTAAAAAAAATCCCAATAGGGTGCTTTGGATATATGGACCAAAGTCCACAGGCAAGACCACTTTCATAGAATACATAGTAGAAAATCATCTCCTAAAAAACAAAGATCATAACGTAAAATACATAAATTTTAGAGGTAAAATGATAGCAAATTACGACAATTTTGTAGATGCTTTTATAAAACCCAAAGACAGTCCGTTTTTTAAAAACTTAAGTGTTTCAGTAAATTTTCACTTTCTAAAAGTAGATAGCAAACTATACGAAGGCATAAAGAAACGAGAATTTGATTTTTTTGAGGCAGTGCAGGAAGAACTTTTTAACTCCAAGAAAAAAAATATTTTAATAATAGATGAGATCCAGACCTTGCAAGATATTTACATGAATGGCAATAAAATGATTTTAAATGAATTTTTAAATTTTTGTGTAAGACTTACTAAAGAGACGCATCTATCTCACGTTTTGATTTCAACTTCTAACACTATCTTTTTAAACGAGATATACAATAACGCCAAAATGAAAGTGACCAGTGATTTTAAATTAATAGATCATTTGGGCTATGAAGATATAAAGGCGTGGCTAATTAACAAAAATTTAGGATTTAGAGAAGAAGATATAGATCTTATTTATGACTATTTGGGAGGAAGTGTAGCCCATATAAAAAAATTGCTTGATTTTAGAAGAGAATACAACTCTCTACAAGAACAATTAGACGAAATGGCAGAAATTGCCAAAAACGAAATCATTTTCGAAAAAAATAACAATTTAAGCAATAAAGAATACGACCTCTTTTTACAATTAGCTAAAATAATAATTGAAAATGGCAAATTTATTTTTAATGAAGACGATGAAAAGAGAAGAAAAGAATTAAATAAGATTATAAATAAATTTTGTAACGTTGAAATTTTATTTTTTGATCCAATAAAAAATATAGTTACAGCCAATAGCAGAATATACGTGAAGGCATTTGAGAGGATTTTGTGAACGGATAATTTTATTGACGTTACTGCAAAAGCTCAAAATTGGCGTTTTTGATTAAGTTTTTTAATTGTAACCAGCTTAAATTATTGAAAAAACTTTTTTATTAAATTTCTGTCTAACTGCTTAAACCAATTTTTGCAGTTGGATCTTTATTAATATTGTAGGAGGAAAAAGCAATGAAAAAAACATTAAAAGCCTTTAATTTTGTGGGTTATAAAAAATCTGGCAAGACCTCTTTGATTAAGGCCATAATTCCTATTTTGCAACAGCAAGGAATAAAAGTGGGGGTAGTTAAATTCTCTCATCAACCTTTTGATCGAGAAGGTACAGACACAAATTTATTTACTCAGTTGGGTTGCAAAGTGCTTGGTTTAAATGAACAAGAAACTTTTTTGATCTGGCCCCAAAAAAAATATTTGCGAGATCTTTTAGGCCTGCTAGAAGTAGATATAGTCTTAATAGAAGGGGGCAAATCTTTGACCTGGTTGCCTCGCATTATCGTTCCTTCTAAGGAACAAGACCTCGTAGAGCTAGATAATGGTCTGGCTATGGCCTATTTTTCTGAGCATACTTTAAACAGCCAGTTGCAACACCTCTCTACAGCAAAAGAAGTGGCTTCTTTTGTCTGGAAACATGGTTTTACCTTACCAGGCTTAGATTGTGGAGATTGTGGCGCCAGTTGTCTGGATATAGCCAAAAAAATTATTTACGAACATAAAAGTATAGACTTGTGTAAAAGCCTAACTGATGATGAAATGGAAATTTTTATAAATGGCGAAAGATTGGTTACAAAAAGCTTTGTCAAAGACTTTATAAAGGGAGCCCTTGTAGGTATGCTTGCTCAATTAAAAGGCTGGAAACCCGGAGAAATAGAAATAAAATTTAAAGTATAAAACATACTGGGTTAGTTAAGAGTTACTAGTTTATGATAAGGAAATAACGCTCACGAAATCTCACCTGCATAGAGCCGGCTAATTGCGCAAAGTGGCTTTTTACGCTCACCCAGCGATCTCTTTAGCCAGAGCATACGCCTATACTAACTCTAATTGCCTTAATCCTGATCTATTTTGTTATTTTTGCCTTGTACCAAGTAGATTTAAAACATCCACGGGGATGGGAATAACTGTAGCATTTTTGCCTTCTGCGGCCATCTCACGCATTGTTTGCAAATATCTCAATTGCAAAGCCTGAGGATGCTCACCAATAATTTTTGCTGCTTCAGTTAATTTCTGGGCAGCTTGAAACTCTCCTTCTGCATTAATGATCTTGGCTCGTCTTTCTCTTTCGGCCTCAGCTTGTTTGGCCATAGCCCTTTGCATTTCTTGAGGCAGGTCAATGTATTTTAACTCTACACTTGTCACCTTAATCCCCCAGGCATCTGTATGCTCGTCCAAAATGCTTTGAATAATAGAGTTAATTTTGTCTCTATGAGCAAGAATTTCATCTAACTCTACAGAACCACATACGCTCCTTAAAGTGGTTTGAGCAAGCTGAGATGTAGCGTAATTATAGGCTTCCACTTCTAAAATAGCCTTTTTAGGATCAACTACTCGGTAATACACAACAGCATTTACTTTAATAGAAACATTATCTTTGGTAATAACGTCTTGATTTGGCACATCCAACGTCACTATACGCAAATCCACTTTAACTAACCTATCTATTACAGGTAAAACAATGATTAAACCAGGACCTTTTGGATCTAACACCCTACCTAACCTAAAAATTATACCTCGTTCGTATTCGTTTAACACTCTTAAAGAAGAAATTAAAAAAAAGACAATAAACAAAAAAGGAATAGTTAAAGAAAACATAGCTATGCCTCCTGTGGTTGATTTTTGGTTACTTCCAAAACTAAGCCCCTATGACCTATAATGAACACTTCATCTCCTAGACAAAAATTTTCTTCCTGTTTACTTTTTGCCTGCCACAACTCTCCTTGCACCTTTATCTGTCCTTTTTTACCCTGCCAGTAAACTACCTCTCCTATTTTACCAACAGGAACTGGGTTAGAAGGTGTTTTTAATTGAGATTTTGCAACTAAAACAACTATCCCGCCCAGTAATAGAATCAAAATAATTGTGCCCGGGAAAAAATTTTTTACAGTCCAATTTAAAAAGGACTGATCTTGAGCATAAAATAATAATGAGCCTAAAAATAAAGAAATAATCCCAGCTAAACTTAATAAGCCATAACTGGTAAATTTTAATTCCAATCCAAAAAACAACGTGCCAAGCAAAATTAAAAGAATACCCGTTAGGTTGGTAGGTAAAATCGATAGGGCATAAAGACCTAAGAGGAGAAAAATGCTACCCAAAACTCCGGGCAAAATTGCCCCTGGCTGGGACAATTCAAAAAACAAGCCCAAAAGTCCACCTATAAACAAAAAATAAGCAATCTGAGGATGCAAAATATAACTTAAAAATTGTAAAACCACACCTGGTTCAAATTGTATTAGCTCTGGCCTGGTTAACCTAAAATTTTGGCCTTTAACGTGATATTGTTTGTTTTGAAGTTGTTTTAATAAGTTAGGCAAAGAAATTGCTACAAAATCTATAACCTTTTGTTTTAGAGCCTGATTAGCACTAAGGCTTTTGGCTTGAAGGACAAAAGAATTATACACAGAAAAATTGCGTTGGTTCCTCACACACAAGCTATAAAGTAAACTCAATAGATCTTGCTCTATTTTTTGACGCATGGTTTTTTGCAAATCCTCTCCTGTTATTTGCACAGGACTGGCTGCACCAATAATGGTCTGAGGAGACATGACCGCAATATCTGCGCTAGCCACAAGAAATATACCTGCAGACGCAGCCTGAGCCCCTTTGGGACTGACATAAACAATTACAGGCAAAGGAGTATTTAAAATGCTTTTTACCATTTTACGCATAGAGGAAATAAAACCTCCCGGCGTATCCAAAAGCAAAATAACCGCTTTACAAGACTCTTTTTGCGCCTTACTCAAGCCATTATTCAAAATCTGCTCCATTACAGGAGTAATAGCCCCCTTTAAGGGGATAGTCATGACCTTTTCTGCTTGAGCAGGTAGATTAAACAACACAATCACATAAAAAATAAGTAATGTCGCCGTTGTTTTCATTTTCTCTACATCCCATAAAAATTAGGCTGGAGCATATTTTTGTAAAATTTGCCAGACTACTTTTTTTAATTCCCTATTATCAGGTAAAAGTTCGTTAAAATCTGGTAAGGCCACAAGCATCCTATCTTTGTAGTTATAATGTTGATAACTAAAAGTTTCATCTGGCAATAGAATTTTAAAACACCTTGCCCCAAAACAAAAAATATATACGGGCCGTATTTCTTGCAAAGCGTGATAAAAAAATTTCATATCTGGCAAATAATCACTTCCTTTTGCTCTAAATAAAGGCCAAAAACTTATTTTCTTCCCCCAATTCAGGGCCTTTAGAATTTTTAAAATCAATTTTTTTCTAGGATTTAATTCCGGGTCCTCCAAATCGTTATAATAGTCATAATAAAGCCATAGACTATAGGCCGGACGATATTGTTGAAGCAATTTTTGTCTTATAGGGACCGGGATATTTTCCCATTCAATGCTCCCAACTGGCTTAACCAGAGTGGGGCTCACTTGGGACTTAGGCACAGATTGAGGAGAGGCAAACTTTTTAAAAACAAAGTTTAATCCAAGTTGTTTGTATATTTTGGTTTGTAGGCTTTTATCTACAAGGAAAGGAGAATATCCCATATACGCCAGGCTATTTCGGTTTTAGCCAACTTGGGCCATTGTTCTTGTTTACCAGTTTTGTCCAGGACAAAAACAGTATTTTCATCCTGGCCAAAAGGTTGGGTATCCCCAATTACATTCCCAATAATCAAATCTAAACGTTTTCTTTCTAATTTTGTCCGTGCTTGTTGTTCCAAATTTTTTGCTTCTAAAGCAAAACCGGCCAATTTTTGTATCTTCGTTTTTCTTTTACCCAGTTCTAAAAGAATGTCAGGATTGGGTAGGAATGTTATTTGTAGATGTTCCTGATTTGCTTTTTTCATTTTTATGTTTCCTACCTCCTGGGGCCGAAAATCACAAACCGCTGCAGAGCATATTCCTATCTGCATATCAGACCAAAGTTCAAGACTTATCTGCAACATTTCTCTGGCAGTAGTAATAGGATAGACCTTTAGGCCCGGAAGTTGCTCCATAATGTGACCAGAAACTGGACCTCGCACAAGATGCACCTCTGCTCCCCGCAACCAAGCTACGAGAGCCAGAGCCTGTCCTGTTTTACCAGAACTAGGGTTAGACCAAAATCTAACCAGATCAAAGTATTCACGAGTAGGACCAGCCGTAATTAAAACTTTTAGCCCTTGCATATCCTGGGGGCTAATCGCTCTGAGCACATAAAAATAAATGAAGTCAATGTCAGGCAAGCGACCTTTGCCAGTATCCCCACAAGCCATTTGCCCTGCATCTGGCTCTATAATAATTTGCCCTTGTTGCTTTAAACGCTGAAGATGTTCCTGAGTAAGAGGATTTTCCCACATTTTCGTGTTCATAGCCGGGGCAATGATAATAGGACCAGAAAAGGCCAAAATCTGAGTAGTCAAAAGATTATCTGCCAGACCCAAAGATATTTTGGCTAAGGTATTAGCCGAGCAAGGACAAATTACAAAACAATGCTTTTCTTTTTGCGGATAGAGATGGGGGAAATCGCTAGAAAAAAAATCCTCTTCTTGAAAAATAACGTTGGCCCCTAAGGCATCAAAATTTAAGGCAGGGACAAACTCTGCCCCTGCCTTAGTTAACGTAACTCCTACCTCAACATTTGACTTAGTAAGTTTGCGCAAAAGTTCCAGACTCTTATAAGCAGCAATACTACCTGTAACTCCTAACTGTACCTTTTTGCCCAGATAATGCTGAAAAATCATATTCATCACTTAATTGGTTTGGCTGAAGGAACATCTGAGTCTGGAGCTAAACGAGGAGTAACCCAGATTTGCATTTCAGTGGTAAGAGGTCCGTCTTGAATATGAATAATACAATCTTTAGTTGGTTTTTCAAAAACTAAAATATATTGTCCGTATTTAAAATAAGAACGCAAGGACCAATTCTCTTGGGGCATAGTATTTACATAATAATTAAATAAAGATACTGCATCTACTCTACCTTCAAAATACACCACTCCTGCTTTTAGAGTTGGAGACTCAAACACAATGGACTTTTTGGGCAACAGTTTCATATCCTTAGGCACAGGAATGTCGTCAAAATCATAATAGGTTTGTTGCGCATCTTTACTGGCTGGTGGAGGAGGTGGAGTAGGTCCGGGAGCAGACGCTTGTTTTGGACCACAAGCACTAAGGCCAAATAGGGCCAACAAACTTAAAATAAGTAATAATTTTCTCATAACTGTCCTCCTTTTTTACACGTATCTTCTTTTGTATAGCAATAAAGCTAACGCAGTGGTTAACTTTACTATGTCTCCATTCGTTTGTCTTAACTTTTGAGCTAAACTTTTAGAAACGGCCACACTAATCTTTAGCCCTAATTCTGGCTCTGCGTGGGCCAGAGATAAAAATTTTTCTTGCGTAAGTTTTAGAAAAGTACAGCTTGTTAAGGTATAAACAGTGGCTGAGCGCTTATCTGAATCTATAAGAGCGATCTCTCCTAGTACAGGAAAATCCTTGCCATCTAAGGTGGCTAAGACTTTAGAATTCTCCTCAAGAAAAGGAATTTTTTCTGCTATCTCTGGCTTTACCATCCGCTTGACAATCTTTACCTGACCAGAAATTAAGATAAACATTTCTGTCCCCACTTCATCTTCTTTTATTAGCTCAACACCAGGCTCTATCTCTATTTTTTCCATTAAAGATAAAATTTTTTTTTCTTGTTGCGATGTTAAGTCCGAAAAAAAAGGTATTTTTTTTAAATTAAACATAGCTCAACCAACGATTTAAAAACCTGCAAAAATTTTTTTAAATTAAAAAAAATTAACATTAAATATATATAACCGCGTCAAACTGACTTAAAATAGTCGTAGGTTCTGGATTGAGTCTTACATCCGGTTCTAAGGCATTAAACTGCTCTTCTACACCACTAGCTGTAAACATTTCTTGAATAAAAACATCTAAGGCAGTGTTGTCATCCATAATTTGGGATAAGGAAATCGAGGATTTTTCTTTACATAAAGCAAGAGGTATTATCCCTTTATTTTTTTCTTTAAATTCTTGCCAAGTCAATTGTTTTTCTTCTGCAGAAAGAGATCTCTGTTTTAAAATTTCATTAGAATTTGTTAGCAATTTGTTCATAAAAGTAAATACAAAAGGAGAAATGCCAACCTGGCTAAGTAAAAGGGCCGCTGCTTCTCCTCGAATTAAGACCTTGTCTGCCCCAGCTCTAATAAGATGAGGTCTATTTTCAACCTTGATAATCTCTGCAAATACTGGAACCCCAGGAGCAATCTGTTTAATATTTAGTAAGGTATGAAGCACTTCCTGATCGGGATCGATATTAGACGTGGTTGTGTCAGGACTTAAAATAATAATTGCTTTGCTAAAGCCCACCCTGGCCTTACGTAAAATATTTTCAGTTATGGAAGGAGCATTTATATAGTGAAGTTCTCTTTCTGATTCCGACTTAAGATGTTCAAAAGTTTCTTCTTGCAAAGAAGCTACTATAAGTACTGGAAATGCCGCCTTTTTTATCAACTCTAAGCCAAACTTGTTCCAGTTTAAAACAACGAGATGATCTTTTAAGTACACAGCAGCTTGTCCTTTTCTTTGTTTTAATCTTTGCTCCATTAAAAAGGAAGCAAGATTACCTGTCAAGATAGAAACCAAACCAATACCCGTGAGCATAATAATTATGCCCAAAACCTTGCCTGCCAAAGTGGATGGGACCACATCACCGTAACCTACTGTCGTAACAGTAACAATCGTCCACCAAAAGGCTAAAAATAGATCCTTGAGCGACTTAAAATTAGGCTCAATATAAAAAAATAAAAGAGCACTTATACTAATTAAAAAGACAAAAAATAACCCAAGTTTACACCATGTCTTAGACAATATTTTAAGGGAATTGATCTTCATTTATAGTATAAGTTCTCGGTAAAATCTCTTAAAAAACCCCCTCAACCCAAAAAGGCTGAGGGGGTTTGCTGCCTTGTATTAAGTACTACTTTTTAGAAACTCCAACCCAATTCTTGTCTTAAATCTGCGGGTAAATTGGCATCCTGAGGTGGCAAATAAGGTCTTGGAGCTCCTGCCATTTTGCGGCTAGCTTTTAATTCTTGTAAAGAAAAATGTCTTGGAATAACAAAAACTTGGTTAGGATAAATCAAATCAGGATTTTTGATCTTATCGCGATTGGCTTTATAAATTAGAGGCCACATAAAAGGATCGTTATAGATTTGTTTATACTCGGCAATCCACCACAAACACTCACCCTTTACCACAGTATGAGAAGTAGGGAGCTGAGAGTATTTTTGTTCGTACAATTCCATAGGAGAAGGAGCAACTGTCTTTTCTTGCTCTGGTTGAGTTACCTCTGGTTGTACTGGCTCTGGTTGCACCTGTTGTTGACTAACAACTGGTTCCTTTGCCGGAGCTACTGGTTCGCTTTTTATTTGCTTTTTGGCACAGCCAAAAGCAAACAAAGCAACCAACATTACACTCATTGCTAATCTTTTCATGTCTTCCTCCTTGCTAAAAAAGCTATTTTTTCTCCAAAATTAATATCTTTTAAAGTCTTAACAATAATTTTGGTTTCTTGCAAGTTATCTGTTTAAGCTAAAAACAATAAAAATTTCTGCCTGATTTAAAAAATATTAACTTACTCAAATTAAAACATTCTCATCCAGACAGTTACAAAAACACAACTTCGTGTAAGATCGTCTAAATAACGTGAACTTTTTTGAGAGAAAAAATTCTCTTTCTAATTTCTAGAATTTACAACTATTATTCGCAGTTATTTTGATGCCTTGCCACGATCTTGTAAAAAATACTTGTCATTTTCTTTTTTTTAAGGCATTTTTAAGTTAAAATAATTTTTAACATCTCTATATCTCTCGGTGGGCCGAACTTTTAAAAAATAATTTGAATTTGCTATTTATCAATATTGTAAAAAAGGACTATCGTTCTCTATTAAACCAAAAACGTACTTAAAACTATAGGGAGGCAAAAATGTGGAGATTACCTTATGATTTTAAAAATAAGATCACTAAAAGACTTACTTTTTTATACGGCGAAGAAAAACTTCATCGCTTGTTGGAGAGAATAGGGCTTTTTATTGCTAGATATTATTATTTAAGGGAAAAACAACCGGACACCACTTTATGGGACGAAAAGTCTAACATCCTGATTACCTACCCGGACATGATTAAATTGCCAGGAGAAAAACCTTTAACCACCTTAAACCGTTTTCTCGTAGATTACTTATCCACCAGCATAGAAAGCGTTCACATCCTGCCCTTTTTCCCTTATACCTCAGATGAGGGATTTTCTATAATTGACTATAAACAAGTTAGTCCGCATTGTGGAGAGTGGGAAGATATTGAAGAGCTTAGTAGAAATTTTCGTTTAATGTTCGATCTGGTTTTAAATCATGTTTCCCGATGTTCTAACTGGTTTCAAGACTATTTGAGTGGCATCGCGCCAGCACTTAATTATTTTATCGAAGTTGATCCCAATACAGATCTATCCATGGTCATCCGCCCCAGAACATCTCCTCTATTGACCAAAGTAAAAACCGTATTTGGAGAACGCTATGTCTGGACGACATTTAGTCCTGACCAAATTGATCTCAATTACCAGTGTTATGATTTACTCATGGAGATATTAGAAGTTTTACTTTTTTACATTACTAAAGGGGCAAAAATTATCAGATTAGATGCCATTGCGTATTTGTGGAAAAAAATCGGCACTACCTGTTTAAACCTACCAGAAACTCACGAGGTGGTAAAACTATTTCGCGATATTGTAGATCACCTGGCCCCCGGCACCATAATCTTAACAGAAACCAATCTGCCTCACGACGAAAACATCAGTTATTTTGGAAATGGAGATGAGGCCCACATGGTCTATCAATTTGCCCTGCCACCTTTATTGCTTTACACTCTGCACAAAGGAAATGCTTCTACCCTTAGCAATTGGGCCAAAACTGTGAGCCAATGCCCTCCTCAATGCACCTTTTTAAATTTTACAGCTTCTCATGACGGTATAGGAGTAAGGCCCTTAGAATCTTTAATAAGTGAGGAAGAAATCAACGAATTAGTACACATTGTACATCAGCTTGGCGGACTTGTATCCTACAGACAAACTCCACAAGGAGCTAAGCCTTATGAATTAAATATAACCTATTTTGACGCTCTAAAAGATCTGCACAAGCCTGAAAATTTAGATTGGCAAATAAAAAGGTTCTTCTGCTCTCAAATTATTATGCTTGGTTTAAAAGGCATTCCTGGTATATATTTCCATAATTTAATAGGTAGTTCCAACTATTACGAAGGTGTTCAAAAAACAGGACAAAATAGAGCGATAAACAGACAAAGACTAGATGATAGGGACCTTAGAGAACAACTCAATAACCCTGACTCAAAACAAAGTAAAATCTTCAATACTTATCAAAAACTACTGCAAATCCGAAAAAAACACTCTGCTTTTCATCCAGATGCAGCCCAGGAAGTGCTGGATCTGGGTGAAGCTATCTTTGCTTTCAAACGAAAAAATCCTGAAAGTCAGGAAACCATCTATTGCATCCACAATATTACTGACAAAACCCAAAAATGTCAGTTGCCTAAAGATTTTTGTTTTGCTAAAGATTTGTTAGCAAATATCTATAATCCGAAAACAACCTGTCAAAATAATCAGTTAACCTTAGAGCCATACCAATGTTGCTGGTTAATAAACGGGAGGCAAAGAAATGAAAAATAACATAGAAGAAAAAAATTTCTTACAAATTACAGAGCACAGACCATGGGGCAGTTTTACTGTTTTGGCTGATGAACCAGATCATAAGGTAAAACGTATAGAAGTAAAACCGGGTAAACGTCTCTCCTTGCAACGGCATCAGCATAGACAAGAACACTGGCTAATCGTCAAAGGTCAAGCCTTGGTTACGCTGGATGACAAACAGCTCACTCTATTTGCTGGAGAATCTGTGGACATAAAAAAAAGACAAATTCATCGAGTAGAAAATCCTAGCCCAGAACTTCTAGTATTCATAGAAGTCCAACTGGGAGATTACTTTGGTGAAGATGATATCGAACGCTTAGAAGATGACTTTGGGCGTACGACCTAAAAAAGTCCTTTTTAACCCCTTCAGAAAACATCAGGTGAAGTCAATGATTGATAGTCATTTAAGTAAAATTTTAGAACAGGTAAGGACCCTACCAGGGAGTCTGGAAAAATTTAAAGAAATTATTTTAGCCAATCTTGTTTTGATTGGTGAAATACCTGCTCCCACTGGAAGTGAACAGGCCCGCATATCTTTTGTCATGGAACGCATGGTGGAATATGGCGTGGAAACGTGCTCCACAGACGAATTGGGCAATGGACTAGCTTTTTTGCCAGGAGAAAAGGGAGAGCAAACCATCCTCCTGGTGGCTCACGCTGATACCCCCTTTTCCAATACAGAAGACCATACCTTTCACATGACCTCTACAGAAGTGCATGGTCCTGGAGTGGCTGATAATAGTTTAGGAGTAGCAGTTTTAACGACCTTGCCCTATTTGTTAGATAAATTAAATATTCGCCTGGCCAGCAACTTAATGCTTTTAACCTCTGTACGAAACCTCCATAAAGGCAATCAAGAAGGTTTACGCTTTTTTTTGGCCAATAGCAAACAATCCATTGACGTAGGTATTGTTTTAGAAGGAGCCCAGCTGGGCAGACTAAACTTTAAATCCATAGCCTCCTTAGGTGGCCTGGTGACCTGTCAAGTAAACAGACGTATTAGTCAGGAAAGTGCAATTAACGTATTATGTCAGGTAGTTGCGGGCCTAAATAATCTTTCCCTTCCCTCTGATACTCATACGTTTTTGACCCTAGGAGCTATAGAAAGCGGAGTAACTTATAAATATCCAGCCAGAAACGGAACTTTAGAATTTCAAATCCAAAGTAGCTCTGACCATACTATAACTCAAATAACGTCTGATATATACAGCCTGTTAGACAATATTGCCCAACAACCAGGTATCTCTGTTCATTTCAGACAAATAGCCAATTCTACCTGTGGCGGTATAGACTCCAACCATCCTCTTGTTTTATGTGCCAGGAAAATTCACGACGCCCTCAAAATAAAACCTCAAGGCAGTATCTACGATCCAGCAGTTTCTCCCCTGGTCGAGCATAAAATACCAGCTCTATGTATAGGCATAACAGAAGCTGACAACATCAATTACTTAGATGAATTTATAGAAATATCACCTATTCATCTTGGCCTATCCCAATTAATCGGCATTTTAATGGCCATTGACGGAGGAGAACAGTGCAAAACATCAATTCCTGGTTAGAATCTAATACGTTTCATCACAGTCAATTTAAAGACATAGCCCAATTAGTCAAAGCCAAAGAAAAACAGGACCTTACCATTTCTTTATGTATTCCGACGTTAAATGAAGAGAAAACCATTGGTAAAGAGATCGTAATTTTTAAATCAGAACTCATGGATCGTTATCCTTTGCTTGATGAACTGGCAGTTATTGACTCTGGTTCCACAGACAGAACTTTAGAAGTAGCAGCTTCCTTTGGGGCAGACGTTTATCTTTCAGCAGATATTATCCCAGAAATGGGAGCGAAAAAAGGAAAAGGTGAAAATTTATGGAAAGCCATCTATCAACTCAAAGGAGATATTATTGTTTACGTTGATGCGGACATAAAAAACATCCATCCTCGTTTTGTCTATGGTTTAGTAGGGCCTCTTATTTTTCGGCAAGACATCAAGTATGTAAAAGCTTTTTACGATCGTCCCCTGGCAATGTCTGGACAAATTCGACCTTCTGGAGGCGGTAGGGTCACAGAAATTTTGATTAGACCTCTATTTTCCTTATTTTTTCCAGAGCTTACAGCTTTAATTCAGCCGCTTTCAGGAGAATATGCTGCCAAAAGAGAGATTTTAGAAAAGATTCCCTTTCCTATTGGCTATGGAGTAGAAACAGCTCACTTGATTGACGTTTATTCCCAGTGGGGTCTAAACGCTCTGGCTCAAACAGACCTTGACCGAAGAGTCCACAGACATCAAGAAACCAGAGCCCTGGGTAAAATGGCCTTTGGAATTTTACGTGTCTTTTTTAATAGGTTAAAAAAGATCAAAAACATGAATTGTCTGCCGGAACTTCCCAATTTATTGCGACAATTTCAGGCAAGAGGAGAAAAATACGAACAAATCGTCTATGAAATATTTGAAGAAGAACGCCCTCCTATGATCGAAATCGAGGCCTATCAAAAAAAGCTAAAAAAATGAACGTCGTAATAGTTCACTATCATTTGCAACCAGGTGGAGTCACTTCTGTTATTTTAAACACGCTCAAAGCCTGTAGCCAGGAAATAAATTTTTTAATTTTAACCGGAGAAAAACCTGCTCCAGATTTTTCATATCCTTATACAGTCTTACCAGGCTTAGCTTATGAAGAAAAACGAATGCCAATTTCTGGCCTAGAACTGAGCAGGCAAATGGAAGAGGCTGCCAGAGCACATTTTCACCAGCTGCCTGATATCTGGCATTTTCACAATCATTCTTTAGGCAAAAATCTCCTTATCACGGAAGTGCTTGCTCAATTTAGAGCCAAAGATTATTTTATTTGCCTACATATTCACGATTTTCCCGAAGATGGACGTGCTAAAAATTATCAACGCTTACTCTCTACCCTAGCCAATAACAACCATAATCTTCTTTCCCAAAAATTATACCCAGGACAAGAACGCATTTATTATCTTGTGTTAAATAAACGAGATGCTACATTGCTCGTAAACGCTGGCGCACCTGCTAACAAAGTACACTTAATCCCCAATCCCATCTCTCCTACTAAAGAAACTCCATTTAATGTTTCACCTTCTCCTTTCAAAGCGCCTTTATATCTATATCCTACCAGATCCATTAGACGCAAAAACATAGGAGAGTTTATTTTTTGGGCCATACTCTATCCAGACATAGTTTTTGCAACCACAAGAGGTCCCCAAAATCCAAAATTCTGGCCTATTTTTGAGCAATGGAAAAATTTTGTCCAGGAATATAACCTAAAAAACGTTTATTTTGAATTGGCCCAAAAATATGATTTCCACTTATTGCTTAGCTGGGCCAATAGTTTTATTACTACCAGTGTCAAAGAAGGTTTTGGCCTGGCCTTTTTAGAACCATGGTTAAAAAACATTCCCTTAACAGGGAGAAACTTGCCAGAAATCACCGCTGATTTTGTCCAAGTAGGCCTAAATTTGAGTAATTTATATGATACCTTACCAATACCTAAAACGTGGATTGATTTAAATGCCTTAAAAGAAAAAATTCAAAGCAACTTATACCAACTTTGCCAAGATTACTTAATTCCCTACGATATGGAGATATTTGAACAAATCTGGGCCCATATTTCAGGACTAGAATATTTAGATTTTGGTATTTTGGATGAAGATCTTCAAACACAAATTCTTCTATCTCTGCTCAAAGACAAGTCTAAAAAACACAGACTAACACAAGCCTTACAAGTGCCAAATCCTGAGAGCGTAACCCACAATAAAAACATTGTTGCCAAATATTTTGATCTAAATACATACAAACAAAAACTAATAAATATCTATACCCATCTCTTGCAAGAAAAAAATTCCAAACAAAGTACGTATTGCATCGATACCTGCTTGATTTTAAAAGAATTTTTATCTCCTCAAAGATTTAATCTTTTAAGCATTAGTTAAAATTTGAGGTCAAATTATGAACAAAGAAAAGTTAAAAAAAATAATTTTAGCCCACAACAAGCCCTTATCCCCTATTCCTTTAGATAAAAAAGAACTTAAGCAGTACAAACAAATTGGTGCTCTTACTCACAAAGTAAAGGCAGTCATCTTTGACGTGTATGGTACCATGTTAGTATCTGCTGCTGGCGATATTGGTTTTGAACAAGAAGCCAACCAGATGCTTTTTCAAGTTATCCAATCAAAGATTGACCCCAAAAAGTTACCAAAGAGCGAATTGGCTAAAATTTTTTTACAACTAATTGCCCAAGAACATGAACAAAAGAAAAAACAAGGTATTCCTTATCCAGAAGTAGATATTGTTCAAATTTGGTCCAAATTTTTAGCTCTATATAACCTGAAATTGAGTGAAAACGAATTACAAGAACTTGCTCTTTGCTACGAACTATTGATTAATCCCTGCGCTCCTATGCCCTTTATAAAAGAATTTCTCAGCTTTTGCAAAGAACACAATCTGTTTTTAGGCATTATCTCCAATGCCCAATTTTACACTCCTTTACTTTTAGAAACTCTGCTTGGAGAAAATCTATCTACATTAGGGTTTAGATTAGATCTCTGCATCTGGTCCTATCAAGAAGGTAGGGCCAAACCAGATTGCTATCTTTTTTCTAAACTGGAAAAATCGATCCAAAAACATGGAGTACAACCCCAAGAAATATTATACATAGGTAATGACCGCTTAAAAGATATTTGGCCGGCTAGACAAGCTGGTTGGCAAACAGCTTTATTTGCTGGAGATAAAAGATCTTTTCGATGGAGAGATGGTTTGGAAAAATTAAATAATTGTTACCCCCATTTAATCATTCAAAACTTTTTAGACATAAAAAAATCTTTTAAATTTTTCTTTTAACTTGCCTTTTCCTTTGAACTAGCTTAGGACTAAAAATGAATGTGCTCATTTTTAAATACCTTTTTAGGTAAAATTTACTTCTTGAAAATAAAGCATCTTTCAAGAAGTTTGGATGGTTTTTAGGTTAAGCCCCTATCAAATCGCTTAACCCCAAGTAAACACAATCAAAAAAATAGGAGTTTTTATGACAAAACTTGCAGATGGCACCCAAGTAAAGGTCCATTACACAGGAAAATTACAGGATGGGACAGTATTTGACTCTTCTGAAGGGAGAGAACCTCTTAAATTTACTTTAGGACAACAACAAGTTATTCCTGCTTTTGAAGAAGCTGTAGCCAATATGGCCGTAGGTGAGAAAAAAACTATCACTATTGCCAGTGACGATGCTTATGGTCCTAGAAGAGAAGAAATGGTTATAGAACTACCATTAGAGCATATACCTCAAGACATTCCCAAAGAAGTGGGACAACAGATCCTGCTTAGAAGTCCAGAAGGACAGGAATTTCCTGCTGTTATCGTGGACGTAAAAGACGATGTTTTGGTTATAGATGCCAATCATCCTTTGGCTGGAGAAGACTTAACTTTTGAAATAGAACTAATCTCAGCTTAACCTTCACCATCTATCTGATAAAAAAGAGGTAGAATTTTCTACCTCTTTTTTTGTTTAATTTAGGGCAAGCGAAATCCACCTTTCAGGCGAACGACTTTATGAATCCCTTTTATGTTTTGGACCTGCCTTATAGCTTTATATAAATGGGATGTGCTTTGGACAAGAATCGTAAAATTTAGCTCAGAGTTTCCATCCACATTAGAATAAAAAGTTCCAGACTCAATATTAATATTTTGCTCACCTAATACTTTAGTAATTTTTGCCAACATCCCTGGTCTATTTTCACAGTTTATTTTTATCTTTACAGGAAAACTTTGATCTGTTTCATCATCCCATACAACACTCAATCTCCGCTCAGGTTCCAAATCTTTTACGTTCGGACAATCGATAGTATGAACTGTAACTCCCTTACCTCTACTAATATAACCTACTATAGGATCTCCTGGAACGGGATTGCAACATTTTGCAAACCTAACCAATATATCTTCAACGCCTTTTATTTTTACCCCAGGGACAGACTTGTTTTCAACGACCTGTTCTTTTTTCCCCTTTTTTTCAGTTATAACATCTGCTTTGGGTAAAAATTTATTTAATACCTGACGAGGTTTGATCTTTGTATACCCAACTGCAGAAAATAAATCATCTTCACTTTGTAAAGAAAACTCTTGAGCAACTTCTAAAAATTTCCCCTCTTTTAACAAATTTTGGAAATCTAATCCCAATCTTCTGCCCTCTTTTTCCAAAATTTCTTTTCCTAAAGCAATGCTACTTTCTCTTTCTTCGTGTCTAATCCAATATTTAATTCTGGTCCTGGCTTTGGCTGTTTTAACAAATTTTAACCAATCTCTACTAGGATGCTTGCTAGGATCTGTGATAATTTCTACCACATCTCCATTTTTTAAAGGTGTATTTAAAGAAACTAATTTGCCATTTACCTTAGCTCCTGCACAATGATCTCCTATCTGAGAATGAATTAAGTAAGCAAAGTCAATTGGCGTAGCTCCTTCTGGCAATTCTTTTACATCTCCCTTAGGAGTAAACACATAAACCTCATCCTGAAAAAGATCACAACGCAAAGAATTGATAAATTCTCTTGGGTCCTTAAGTTCCTTTTGCCAATCCAAAATCTGTCTTAACCAAGAAAATTTTTTGATCTCTTTTTCATTAAGTTTGGTATCACCTTCTTTATAAGTCCAATGGGCAGCCACCCCGTATTCTGCAATTTTGTGCATTTCTTCTGTTCTAATTTGAATTTCTATTCTTTCAGCATCTGGACCAATAACTGTGGTATGTAAACTTTGATACATATTGGCCTTGGGCATAGAAATATAATCTTTAAACCTGCCATAGATAGGTTTCCACAAGGCATGGACAAGACCAAGAACCGCATAACAATCTTTAATATTCTGAACTATTACTCTAAAGGCAACAATATCATAAACCTGATCTAGAGTTAGACCTTGTGTCTCCATTTTGTGATAAATACTATAAATATGTTTGATCCTACCGTTCACTCTTCCCTGAATTTTATTTTTTTTCAATAAATCTTCTAAAATAGAGCAAACTTTTTTAATGTATTGATCTCCTGTGGTCTGAAATTTTTTAATGCCTTGCTCAATCTGAAAATAAATATCTGGTTTTGTATAACGCAAACTTAAATCTTCTAACTCTACTTTTATTTTATATAAGCCCAGTCTATTGGCTAATGGAGCATAAATATCCAGAGTTTCCTGGGCAATCAGCTTTTGCTTAATCTCTTTTTGATGCTCTAAAGTACGCATATTGTGGAGCCTATCTGCAAGCTTTACCAAAATCACCCTAATGTCCTCTGCCATTGCTAAGATCATCTTACGAGTATTTTCTGCCTGAGCTTCTTCTTTTGAACTAAAATTTATTTTACTAATCTTGGTGACTCCACGCACAATTTTAAAAACATCCTCTCCAAATTGTTCCCTAATAGTTTCAAGAGTCACATCTGTATCTTCCACTGTATCGTGGAGCAATCCTGAAGCAATGGTGGGGCCATCCAGATAAAAGTCCGTTAAAATCTTGGCTACTTCTAAAGGATGAGAAAGATAAGGATCTCCACTTAAACGAGTTTGTCCAGCATGAGCAGCTGCAGAAAACACATAAGCTTTTTGAATCAAAGCAATGTCTTTATTATTAAGATAGGTTCTGGCTTTATCTAAAATTTCTGTGATTCTAATCATAATTAAGATTCCATCGCAAAAATTATTTACAACAGTTAAATACGAGTATCACAATGTTTTCAATAAGTTAAGCTGTTACAATTGGACAATTTAAAATACAATTTTTTGCAGCCACATTATAATAACATTTTATGTCTTTACCCGTAACAATCTGACACCAAGCTAAAAAACTTCAGCTTGAAAAAAATAGATTTCCACATCTTTATCCAGGTAACAATCTTTGTCTAATCCAGCTTTAAAACAGGTTTGCTCTAAAAAAGTTTTTCTATCCCAGCCCCATTCTGTAGCTACCTGCGGCAATAATAAACCAGAATAAAATCCTTTCCTGATCAAAAGACCGTGTTTGCCTGGCTCTACCTGTTCTAAATTTGTGACTTTTTCTAAAGGACTTAAAATAGAAATTTCTATCTCCAACTCCTCTAGTTCCTCTAACTGCACAGGAGAAAATCTTGGATCCTTAAATGCGGCCTCTTTTGCCATCGCAATAATAGTCTTCCATAACGGATCTTGGGCAATGACCTGGCCTATACACCCTCGTAAGTCTCCATTCTTTTTTAAGGTAACAAAAGCTCCTAAAGACGAGGTCAATTTTTTAGAAACTGGAGGCGGATAATTAATTTTTTTACCTGATAATTCTTCTATCATACTTAATCTGGCAATTTTTTTGAGATAATCTTTTTCTTCCTGAGATAAATGAAAATTAAAATTATCCATATTCATCCCCCTTAGTTTACTTTATAAATCCTAACCCAAGGGAATCTATCTACTACCAAAGTAAAATAAGGATTAAATTCTTCAGGATCTTTTAACAGCATCTGAACCATTAAAGAATCATACATTGACCTATCTACAAGAATCAATTTATTTATGTATGAATTATAAAGCGCACAAACCCCCTTCACCTGGGGCCAAACTTTTTCTCTAGATCGTCCTGTTTTTTTGTCAATTATTAACAATTTAAGCAAAGGTATTTTTTTCTGCCGCCAATTAAGATAACCATTTTTTAAGTCAATATTCACTCCTCCATACACCGTTTGGATCCTAGAGTGAATTCCTTTGCCTGTAATAAGATTCCAGTTTCCAAAATAGGTAATCCAATATCCCAACCTAATATTTTCCCAGGAAAAAATGACGTATTGGGCAGGAATATCCGGAGCCTGCACAATTTCTTTATTTCGCAAACTATCAATAAATAATTGAGCCTTTTCTGGTCCCATTAAATTTAATTTACGCACTGGATCCACTGGCCAATAAATTACCTTGGCCTCAGGATGAGCTGGTTTTGTGCCGTTTTTTATACATTCTTCAATCTGCTCTTGCTCGTCTTGGGCAATAAACTTTATGACCTGATTGGCCTGCCTAGGAGAATCGGTAGAATGCACCAAAGCTAAAGGATATAAGTATGGACCACTATGAGCTCCTCCATCAGCAAAGGTTTTTCTCTGAGCATAATATTGAGCAGCATAACCATAGTCCCACCACAACCAAAGCATAGCATCCTTGGGAGTAAGTTTATTTAATTCTTTTAAAGATAAAGCATAAACTTTCGGTAATACAGGTACAGGCCGTAATTTTTTCGCTAAATTAACACTGGGCAAAAGAAGTGGAATTGCAAGCACTAAATAAATAATCAGCACAACTGCTTTTCTGGAAATTCTTATTTTATCTAACAAAAATCCAATTCCCAGTCCCAAACCAATACCAATCACAGGAGGTCCATACATGGTAAAACGATTACCCAACTTTACAGACAACAAGGCCAAACCTATTTGAGGCAAAAAGGCAAGTAACACAGGAAAACGCATACAGGCCCAAATATAACCAATAATGCCCGGGACAAAAACAAAAGGTCCTTGCCCCACTCGATTTATAAGTACATTCCAATCTACTGTTTGAGCTTCTTTTACACTGACCAAAACATCAGGTAATTTAAGCACTTGTTTGGATGTTTCTGCTTTAAAAAAAGAAGAAATCCTGGCATAATTTAAAACAGGCTCAATCAGAGATAAAATAGCCCCTTCTCCTTTTTCCAAAAAAAACACAATTATACTTAGAACAAAAAACACAACTCCCAAATTAAGCTTTGACCAACGTATTTGTTTCCCTTCTAACAATAAATATAAAATAGATAAAACCCAACCCCAAATACCGCCAAATCCAAGACTTAATATAATAGCAAAGCCTGGCAAAAGTTTTATAAAAATTCTTTTAGAACATAAAATAAGACTCAAAAAAAACATTAAAATAAAAGAATACATTATTATTGGATATCCATTAGGATAAAACCATTGATAGCCAAAAACAGTGACCCCTGTATAAACCGCTCCCAACATATTGTGTTTGTTTAAAATTTTCTCTTCCACTTCATTTACTTTACTCCATTGACCTAAAAATGGCTTGAGCCAGAAAATTAAACTAGCGCAATAAAGTAAAGGAAAAAATAAGGTTAAAATATCTGTATCTCCATATCCAATCCTAGTGCGTAAAAAATATCCTGGTCCAAGAGCAGTAATAATCCCTGCCACAATCCCTGCTTCTATTCTTTTAAACATAGCACAAACCAAAATAACAGGCACACAGGCTAAAGGAGCTACAAACACAGGCAACCAAAAACTAATGGTAGCCAAATTAATACCGGTTATAGCGTGTAAGCATTGCAAAATCTGCGACATAGGAGATCCAACATAAGGACCTACTCCTATAGCCCCAGCCAGCCAAGCATAAGCATCGTGAGTTGCCATAAGAGGTTCATTGTGGATAAAAAAAGCAGGATTATTCCAAAATTGAAATTCCCACATTCTTAAACTACATCCTAAAAAATAGGTAATAAAAAATATAAAAAGACAATAAAAAATATTCTTCCTTGATTCCATAAATCTATTACCTCCTAAAAATTAATTTCATCCTTCATGAAAATTAAGATGAATAGATAAACATAATTTTTCCAAATCCATCAATTAGCAAGATCTCCACGTTAAACTTTCTACCGATCCAACTGCAAAAATTTTTTTAAACAATTAATTACATGTTCAACAAAAATTTTTTAGCAATTTAAACTAATTATAACTTATAATTTAATCAAAAACACAATTTTTAGGCTTTTGCAGTATCACCTTATGTAAATCAAAGTTTTTTATGCCTCTCAGTAATTACTATTTTTTTAGCTTGACCCTTAATCAAATTTACAACTAAAGTAAGCTTTCAAGGCAATACAATATTTCAACAATACAATCAAATTTTATTTAAGGAGTAATTGATTACTATGATGGAAGTTATTATCTGGGGATGTAGAGGAGGTATTCCTGTAAGTGGAAAAGAATATGTTATATTTGGAGGTAATACTCCTTGTGTACAAGTAAAAACACCTAAAACTTGTTTTATTATAGATGCTGGAACAGGTATTAGAAAATTAGGAGAGCTTTTAATTCAACCGGAAAATTTTAGTCCAGAAATAAACTTTTTATTTACGCATGTCCACTGGGATCATATCCTTGGATTGCCTTTCTTTAAACCTCTATATAAAAATATTTTCCAAAAAATAAATTTATTTTTTTGTCCAAAACACCAACCTAAATTATTCGATCAAATTTTACATCTATTTAAAAAACCTTATTTTCCTGTAGAAAGAAAAGATATTCAATCTAAAATCTCTATTCATCATTTAACTCCTTCTTTTCATTACCACGATTTAGAAATTACTTCTATCCCTCTTTCTCATCCTGATCCAGGATTGGGATTTAAATTTACTCACCAACAAAAAGTTTTCGTTTACTTAACGGACAATGAACTAAACCTACAACACCCCACAGGAAAATCTTATACAGATTATAAAAATTTTAGCTTTCAAGCCGACCTATTGATTCACGACGCTGAGTATACTCAACATGAATATAACCTAACCAAAGGTTGGGGCCACTCTTATTTTGAAAGCGTAATCCAACTCGCTATTGAAGCAAAGGTGAAGAAATTGGGCATCTTCCACCATTCGCAACATAGAACAGATAAAGAATTGCTTAAGATAGAAAAATGGATAAAAAAAGAATTAAAACCTTTTCAAATAGATGCCTTTGTAGCTCGCGAACATCAGACTATAATACTTTAAAAAACGTAACTGCAAAACCATAAAACTTGTATTTTTATACATTGTTAAGTTATAACCATTTTGAATTATACAAAAATTTTTCTTATTGGTTGGATCTTATAAAAAAATATGTTTTCTCCAAAAACAAGAGTTCAAGCATAATCTTATTTTTTTAGCTTAAACGCTGCTCCACCTCTTTGGCTAACTCAAGATAAGCAATACTTCCTACTGAACGAATATCATAGGCCAACACTGGCTTGCCATGACTTGGAGCCTCAGATAAACGTACGTTTCTAGGAATAATAGTTTTAAAGACTTTATCTTTAAAATATCTAGAAAGATCTTCACTGACCTGGTGCGATAAATTGATACGTTTATCATACATGGTTCTTAAAACACCAAGAATAGATAAGATAGGATTAATACCCTTTTTAACTAATTCATACGTCTTTAAAAGATGGGCTATCCCTTCAAGAGCAAAATACTCACATTGTAAAGGAATTATAAGATAATTACTGGCTGCCAAGGCATTTAAAGTTAATAAACCCAAGGAAGGGGGGCAATCAAAAAAAATATATTCAAATTCTTGCTCTAAAGGAGTAATTAAATTTTTAAAAAAATATTCCCTCTTTTCCTGAGATAACAATTCCACTTCTAAACCTATCAAATCCTGATGAGAAGGCAACAGGTATAAAAATGGCAACTCTGTTTGGACTATAGCCTGATCTAAAGTAGATTCCCCAATACAAGCTGAATACAAATGGTGATCGTTTTTTTGAGAATCAATACCCAATCCACTACTGGCATTAGCTTGAGGATCGCAATCTATTAATAAAACTTTTTTTTCCATAACAGCTAATGATGCTGCCAAATTAATCGCGGTAGTAGTTTTACCCACACCACCTTTTTGATTAGCTATAGCAATTTTTTTACTCATTGTTTCACGTGAAACATATTTTGCTGTGTTAATTAAAAAATTTCAACTCTAAACACCTAAAAATTACCTATTGTCGTATCGATTACAATTCTATAATTAGATCTTAAAAAATAAGCAACTCTAAATTTTAAAATCTTTAAAACAAAAAAGATAGTTTTATTACTTAATTCAAGGTAATCCATTACAAACTGTTAACATACGTTAATCAAATATTCGAATACCTATTTTTTCTTACAAAACTAGGAAAGCTACTCTCTATTTAACAAACTTTAACATACACCTATCCACTAACGATCGTCATTAATTTTGGTATTAATCCTCTTATTTAAGCCATATAATGGCAAAAAACAATTGACAAACCCAATGCGTTGCAACAAAAGCGGCTAAATAGTATAGAAAGGAGATCTCTTTTTTTTAGTGAAAAACTATATAAAAACTAACAAGGTTCATTGTTTTATATTTTTTGAAAGTCAACAATTTGTGCATTTAAGAAGTTAGAGTCTATAATAATTTTTGATATAACTATGCTGTTATTTAATTAAATATAGGTTGACATATTGAGATAAGTTTATAAAAAATAACTTTTACAAAATTTATTATTCGTAGGAGTGAAAATGAGTGAAACTATATCTATAGCAAATAAAGTTATCCAGGTTTTTCAATTTGAACATTGGTTACGATTTTATTTTATTCAGGAAAAAAACAATAAGTTAAAATTCGATTTTGATCAAAATTTTTTAAATCAACTAAAAAACTGTTATGGTGATCTAGTTGAAATTGCAGAAAATTTAAACCATAAAAATCTTACTCCAGAATTGTCTCAGCAGATAATAGTTGAATTTTTACAAAAACACTTTGAAAAAATAGAAGGCAGAGAAGTAGTTGCCCCTATTTTAGATAGTAAAAATTTTTTTAGAGAAATGCAACTTTTTAACGTATGGTTAAATTTGTTCGAAAATCAATTAGAAGAAAAAATTTTACCTTTTGAAGTCTGGATCTCTTTATTTCAAAAATGGAAAGAAAGTGATCAAGGAAAAAAAATACTTTACTCTTTAAAAATGGAAAAAATAAACAAACCAACGTCTAAAAAACTTAATTAATCATAAAGTAATTGTTATTTGGATGGATAAAAAACAGATTATAAATCCATCACAAGATGCAATTCTTTTGGTGTTAAACTAACACAAAAATTTAAAAACTCTTTCAGCAGTTCTTTTTGTCCATTTATGTATAAATCTCCTAAAATCTGTATTTCGTCTATTATAAATACGTTTATTTTATTGCTCTTTTTAAATTCATCTTCTAATATCTTAAAAAGATCTCCCCTATTTTCTTTAGCTTGTTGTACTCTTTTATAATTTACCACAAAAAACTCTAGGTTTAAAGCTATACTCCATTCTTTAACCACTTTTTCGTCAGCTAACATGCTTAAAACTATCGTAATTATAAACCGCCCTTCTTCTAAAAGATATGTATTTTATATTATATTTATTACTTTTAAACAACTGAAAATCATCAAATAAGTAATTTTCCACAACGTATTCTATTAAAGTTGTTTTACCTGTACTCTTGGGACCATATAGCCAGAGGATCTCTTTTGGTACGTTATCTGCCCAATCTTTTAAAAATTAGATTTCCCTTTCTCTATCAACAAATTCATCACCCCTAAATTCTCTTATTTACACCTTAATCCTCCACTTTAATAACAGGGAACAATAATTTATTTATATCCTTTACTTAAGATTATTAAAAGTGTTTCAGGAGAGCTATCCTATAATTTTCAATCTTTTAAGATATAACTACAATAAAGCAAAGTTTGTATTATTAAATCATTAAATTATAACCAAATAAAATTATTTATTATATCAAACTGATTAAAATAATTTTTACAGGGGAATCTTTTAGAGACGTAACTGCAAAAGCCCAAAATTGGCGTTTTTGATTAAATTCCCAAACTGTATTTAAAAAATTGTTGTAAAATTTTTGTCTAACTAATTAAATTAGTTTTTACAGTGGGATCTTTAGAATAGATATCTTATACGATGATAATCTTATTCTAAAATTCCTTCCTTAATTATTCGATCAAAACAAACAATTTTTTGTTCTGGATCAAGATTAACAAGTTTTACCCCGATAGTATCTCTTCCAGCTCTTCTAATATCTTTCACCCCTATTCTAATAATCTTGTTCGCAGAAGTTAAAATAATAATCTCATCTCCTTCATTAACTAAAACAGATCCACAAACTAGTCCTGTCTTTGAATTAACTTTCATATTTTTAATTCCTTTTCCACCCCTTGATTGCAACCTATACATATCCAAACAAGTTCTTTTACCGTATCCATTTTCAGAAATAGTTAATAATTCAAATCTTAATGGATCGTTAATAGCTACAGCAGAAACTACACTATCAAATTGTCTCAAAGCTACTCCTTTTACTCCCATAGCATTTCTACCAATAGGTCTTATTTCTTTTGTATTAAATCTAATACAATAACCATTTTTGGTAATTAACATTATTTCAGAATCATGATTAACAACTTTAACTTCTATTAATTCATCCTCTTTATTTAATTTAATAGCAATAATACCTGTTTGTCTAATATTATTAAATAAAATTATAGATGTTTTTTTAACTAAACCATTTTTAGTAACAAATAAAAAATAGTCATTCTCTGTTAAATTACGCTGGCAGACTAATTGTCTTATAAATTCATCTTTCATTAAAGGAATGATATTTTTTATATGTATCCCTTTAGATGTCCTACTAGCCTCAGGTATATCGTAAACTTTTATTTTATAACACTTACCTTGATTAGAAAATAGATATAAATTTTGATGATTAGAAGTAGTTACTAAATCAATTACAAAATCATTTTTAGAAACATTGGCCCCAACAATACCCTTACCACCTCTTTTTTGCTGATTATAATTACTAAGAGAAGTTCTCTTAATATAACCATTTTTAGTTAAAGTAACAACAACTTCACTATCAGGAACAATATCTTCTATATTGATATTATCAGGATCATCATCTAAAATAATTGTTTTTCTTTCAGATTTATATTCATCTTTAATCTTTTCTAATTCTTCCCTAATTACGCTATGCAATACTTCTTTATTATTTAAAATAGATTTTAAATATTCTATTTTTTTGATTAATTCATTATATTCATCGATTAATTTTTGTTTTTCTAAATTTGTTAAACGCTGTAATTTCATATCCAAAATAGCTTGGGCTTGAATTTCAGAAAATTCATAATTTTCTACTAACTTAATTTTAGCTTCTAAAGGAGTTGGAGAGCTTTTTATAGTAGCAATTATTTCATCAATAATGTCTAAAGCCTTTTTTAAACCTTCTAAAATATGAGCCCTAGCCTCTGCTTTATCTAATTCAAATTTAGACCTTCTTAAAACAACAACCTTTCTATGATCTAAAAAATATTCTAAAATCTGTTTTAAATTCATTAATTTTGGTTTATTATTTACAACAGCCATTAAATTTATACCATAAGACTGTTCTAACCCTGAAAATTTATACAATTTATTAATAATAATATCTTCATAAACTCCTTTTTTTAATTCTATAACAATTCTAATACCATTTCTATCAGATTCATCACGTAAATCAGCTATGCCTTCTATTTTATTCTCATTTATAAGTTGAGCTATTTTCTCTACAAGAGATGATTTATTCATCGCATAAGGTATTTCTTTAATAACAATAGATTTAATTTTATTATCTTCTATCTCTATTTTAGAACGTATTTTAATACTTCCCCTACCAGTAGTATAAGCTGATATCAGTCCATCTTTACCATATACAAAAGCACCTGTTGGAAAATCTGGTCCTTTGATGTAGTTCATTAATTCTTGAATAGAACAATCTGGATTATCCAAAAGATATAAAGTAGCTTCAATAACTTCTTTTAAGTTGTGCGGAGGAATATTAGTAGCCATTCCAACAGCAATACCAGAAGAACCATTAATAAGAAGGTTAGGTATTTTGGTAGGTAATATTTCAGGTTCTTTTAAAGTATTATCGTAGTTTGGTCTAAAATTAACAGTATTCTTATCTATATCAATTAAAAATTCAGAAGTAATTTTAGCTAATCTTACTTCTGTATAACGCATTGCAGCTGCTGCATCACCATCAATAGATCCAAAATTACCCTGTCCTTCAATAAGTGGCTCTCTCAAATTAAAATCTTGAGCCATCCTTACTAAAGCATCATATACTGCAGCATCTCCGTGAGGATGATATTTACCTATAACATCACCAACTATACGAGCAGATTTTTTAAATGGTTTATTATAAGTATTACCTAATTCATACATTGCGTATAAAATTCTTCTATGAACTGGCTTTAAGCCATCTCTTACATCAGGAAGGGCCCTTCCAATAATAACACTTAAAGAATACTCTAAATAAGACTTTTTTAGCTCCTCTTCTATATTAACAGAATTAATCACTCAACCCATCTCCTTTTTAATTATATTTATATTTTAAATACATTATTTCTATCTAAATAATCTAATATAATCCTTATACTCTCATTTACATCCATTTTATCAGTTTCAACAATTATTTCTGGATTTACAGGTGGTTCATAAGGAGCAGATAATCCTGTAAGTCCTTTAATTTGTCCATTCCTTGCTTTCTTATATAAACCCTTTGGATCTCTTTGTTCACAAATCTCTAAAGGACATTTAACATATACTTCTATAAATTCTCCATCACAAAACAAATTCCTTACCATCTTTCTATCTTCTAAATAAGGAGAAGCAAAAGCTGCAATAGTTAAAATACCTGCATCTACAAATAATTTTGCTACCTCACCTACTCGTCGAAGATTTTCTCTTCTATCTTCTGGAGAAAAGTTTAAATCTTTATTAAGACCATGACGAATATTATCTCCATCTAATATATAAGTTCTAATATTCATATTATACAATCTATACTCTAGCTCAGTAGAAAGAGTTGATTTACCAGAACCTGGTAAACCAGTAAACCAAATTAAAGCTGACTTATGTTTATTCATTATCCAGCGCTGAGATTTGTTAATTTTTCCTTTATGCCAGAGGATATTATTATTATTTACACCTTGCAAAACATTCCTCCTGCTCCCTACTATTTTTATTTTTTAAACTTTCATTATTCAAGACAAAAAAAGATAAACTAAATATCTAATTCCTTTACTAATAAGGCATTTTTTTGAATAAATTCTTTTCTAGGTTCAACTTTATCTCCCATTAAATTAGAAAACAACTCATCTGCTTCCTCCGCATCATTTATTTTTACTTGATAAAGAATTCTTTTTTCTGGATTCATTGTTGTTTCCCATAATTGTTCTGGATTCATTTCTCCTAGACCTTTATAGCGTTGAATATTAAGTCCCTTTCTTGAAAGGTCATATAATTTAACATAAAACTCTAAAATATTATTTAATATTATTTCTGTATCAAAAAATCTTAATTTAAATTCAAGATTTTTTGAAAATGATTTAAAATACTGAATAAGTTGAAAAGATTTTTTATAAAGATTAGAATTAAAAAACTCTAAAGCAATTTTACTTTTATATTCAGATCTTTCAAAAATAATAAATTTTCTTATTTCATCATCTTCTATTTTTTCTTCTAAACTAGAATTAATATTAAACTCTTTTAAATAGTTACATAATTCATTAAAAATATCTAAAACTTTATTATAATTTATTTCTTTATCAAAAGTTACCAATAAATAAAATAAATCAGGATCAATACCAAAATCTACAACTTTATCTATATTATATTTTAAATTATTTAGATTAATAATAAATTCTTTTTTATTATCTATATATTTATCATTATAAAATATTTCTATTTTATCCAATATCCTATTTATAATAAAATCATTTAACTCTTTATCATCTAAAAAATAATATTCCTTTTTTTTATCTAAAATTCTATATAAAGGTGGTTGAGCGATATAAAGATATCCATTATCAATTATTTTTTTAAACTTACGATAAAACAAAGTTAAAAGTAAAGTTCTAATATGTGCACCATCCACATCAGCATCAGTCATGATGATAATTTTATGATAACGTAATTTATCCATATTTTCTTGATTTAAATCTAAACCAAGAGCTGTAATTAAAGACCTAATTTCTTTATTTTCCAGCATTTTATCTAATCTTGTCTTTTCTACATTTAATATCTTACCCCTTAAAGGTAAAATTGCCTGAAATTTAGGATTTCTACCTTGTTTAGCTGAACCTCCTGCAGAATCTCCCTCTACAATAAATATTTCACTCTCTTCTGGTTTTTTAGTCTGACAATCAGCTAATTTTCCTGGTAAGGAATGAGAAGACAAAGCACTTTTTCTTCTAACTAACTCTCTGGCTTTTTTGGCAGCTTCTCTGGCTTTAGCAGAATCAATGATTTTTTCTATAATTACCTTTGCTTCTTTAGGATTTTCTTCTAAAAAAGTGCTAACTCGTTCATAGACAAAACTAGCAACTATTCCTTGAACTTCACTATTACCTAATTTCGTTTTGGTCTGACCTTCAAATTGGGGATTAGGAAGCCTTACACTTATAATAGCAGTTAAACCTTCTTTAACATCATCTCCAGATATTTTTGTCTTAATCTTTTTAAAATCTTTAGAATTAATTAAATAATTATTAATAGATCTCGTTAAAGCCGTTTTAAATCCAACTAAATGAGTACCTCCTTCTATGGTTTTGATATTATTAGCAAACGATAAAATTTTTTCTGAATAATTACTTGAATATTGAAAAGCAAATTCTACTTGAATATTTTTTATTTCTGTAAATCCATAACAAACAGAATGAAGAGATGTATTATCATTATTTAACTTTTCTATAAAAGAAACTATCCCTCCATCAAATTTAAAATTATCATAATTTCCAGTCCTTTCATCTAAAATCTCAATTAAAATTCCTTTATTTAAATAAGCAAGTTCTTCAAATCTCTTTGCTAAAATGGAATAATCAAAATTTACATCTTCAAAAATCTCTGCATCAGGTTTAAACTTTATAGTTGTACCTCTTTTTTTAGTTTCTCCTAATTCTTGTAATTTAGTAACAGGAATTCCTCTTTCATATCTTTGAAAATATTTTTTTGAATCTCTTCTGATCGTTACTTCTAAAAATTCAGATAAAGCATTCACCACAGAAACACCTACACCATGTAAACCTCCTGATACTTTATAAGTTGAATTATCAAATTTTCCTCCAGCATGAAGTACTGTCATAACGACTTCTACAGCTGGTCTTTTTTCTTTTGGATGAATATCAACAGGTATTCCTCTACCATTATCAATTACAGTTATACTACTATCAAGATGAATAATCACTTTAATATGATTACAATAACCAGCCATTGCTTCGTCAATACTATTATCAACAACCTCATAAACTAAATGATGGAGACCTCTATAATCAGTACTCCCTATATACATGGCTGGTCTTTTTCTAACCGCACTAAGACCTTCTAATACTTTTATACTTTCAGCATTATAATTAGTCATAAGAAAAATTTACTCCTCACTATAATAATTTTCTTCTCTAATTTCTACAGGCATTGCAAAAATAAAGTATTTAAACTCATCTTCTCCTTCTACTTTAAATGGTTCTGATGAATTATCAGAAAAACAAAATTTAACTAAATTAGAATTAAAATGATCTAAAATTTCAATAGCATCTTTTGTTAAAAGAGTAATATTTTCTAATTTACCATTATATGTACAAGGTAAAACTTCTTCTGCTTCACCTAATTCAGAGCCATAAGCTTTTAAAATTAAATTATTTTCTGATATTTGAAATATAGTAGATTTACTAGATGTATTAAATAAAAGTAATCTATCTAAAGAATCTATCAATAATTTTCTATCTATTGTTAAAATAGAATTTAATTTGTTTTGATATTTATCTACAAATTCATTATATTTTGGGAATTCATAAGAACTTAAAGGAAAAGAATACATTTCTTTTTTATCTATAGTTCTAATAAAAAGTTTATCAGGAGTTATATTAAGCTCAATTTCGTTTTCAGGTAATATTTTTTTTAACTCATTTACTATTTTTTTATGAATCAAGATACCACTATCAGGTATAGTATTATATATATCGTCGTTATCTAATTGAAACACTGCTAACTTAGGACCATTTAATCCACAAAATTCTACTTCTCCAAATTGTTGTCCTTTTTTTATACTTAGGCAAGTCATAGCTCCCATAGTTTCATCATCACAAATACAAAAATATACTCTATCTATTATTTCCTTAAAAATATCTCCAGACCAAATTTGTTTATTTTCTTCGGGAAAATTTTGAAGTTCTTGAAACCAAGAACTTTCCACTACAGGGATGGTATATTTATTCTTTCCCTGTTTAATAATAATTTTTTGTTCTTTAAGTTCTATAATTATTTCTCCTGGGTTCATTTTTTTTATTAGATCAGCAAAAATTTTACCCTGAACCCCTATTAATCCTGGTTCGTAAACCTGAGCAGGATAATTACAAATAATTTCAATATTAGAATCTGTAGCTAAAAAATTTAGGTTATTATTTTCAGATTTTATCCATACGGTTCTAAGAAATGCAGCCCCACTTTTTTGAGGAAGAATAGAAGCTATTTTTTGGATGCCTTCTAAAATTTCTTCTCTTTTAAAACTAATTCTCATTTTTATTCTCCTTTTTGTTATTATATTTGTTCGTTTGTTCTTATTTTAAATAACTATTTAAAATTATTAACTATTTTAATAAAAAAATAAAAACAATTTTGTTTATAACCTTTAATTGATTTTTGTTTTTAAATGAAATTGTTCCTAACTAGTTATTGAAGTATCAATTTAGTTACAAATTAGCTCCAGGGATTATCATTACTCAATTCTTTAGTCACACCAGTAAGTTTTTTTTAGATCAAGTGTTGCTAATATTTTTTCAAAATTTAATCACATGTTCAAACGTATAAGTTTGTTAACTCTTTAAGGCTTAAAAAATACCATTTGGAGTATTTAGTTAGCCATCTTAGATAATAGGTGAATTAGAAAGTATTGCTAACCATTATTAACTACTTTTGGCGCGTTAGGAGCTGGTTTACAAATTAAGGAATATTGACTACTAGCAATAGCCTAGATAAGATGAAATTATTATACTGATTTTTTCAATAATTGCAAATAAACTTTATTATACACTTTTATTCTTAACATGTAGAAATTATTATATTTTTTTATGATAATCTCTATCCATTAAAAGTCGTGTAAAATGAATGGGTTTAAGTTAATTAAGGATTTCACTTTAAGAGAGTAATTATTTTTCAGAGGAGCTGATGAAAAGTATAAAAAAGACTATTCAGGAAATTAATGAGAAGATTAAAAAAGGAAAGGCAGTTATTTTAAATGCAAAAGAAATGACTGAGTTAGTGAAAAAAGTTGGTAAAAGAAAAGCTGCCTTAGAAGTGGATGTAGTTACTACTGGGACCTTTTCTCCTATGTGTTCATCGGGGTTTTTATTTAATTTTAAGCAATATCCACCGTTGATTAAAGCTTCTAAAGTATGGTTAAATGGTGTGCCAGCTTATGGAGGTTTAGCTGCTGTTGATGCTTATTTAGGAGCTACAGAACCTAAAGAAGATGATCCTCTAAACAGGGTGTTTCCAGGGCAGTTTAAGTATGGTGGAGGTCACGTAATAGAGGATTTGTTACGAGGAAGATCCGTTCATTTACGAGCAGAAGCATATGGAACTGATTGTTATCCAAGGAAATTTTTAGAAAGAGATATTACTTTAGGTGAGCTCAATGATGCTATTTTATTAAATCCCAGGAATTGTTATCAAAATTATAATTGTGCAATTAATTTAAGTTCTAAAATTAAATATACTTATATGGGTCCTCTTCGTCCTTATGGGGCAAATGCTAATTTTGCTACCTCTGGTGCTTTAAGTCCTCTTTTAAATGATCCTTACTTACAAACAATTGGTACTGGCACCAAGATTTTTCTTGGAGGAGGTATTGGTTATGTAATAGGTCATGGAACCCAACACAATCCAAATCCTCCTAGAAATAAGCGAGGTCTTCCGCTTCAACCAGCTGCTACTTTAATGTTAAAAGGTGATTTGAAACAAATGAATCCAAGATATATTAGAGGACTTAGTATTCTTGGTTATGGTTGCTCTATTTGTGTGGGAGTTGGTATTCCTATCCCTATTTTAGATGAAGAAATAGCCTTTTACACAGGAGTGTCTGACCAAGATATACAGGTACCCCTAGTAGACTATGGGGAAGAGTACGGTCAAGGAAAAGCAAAACCTCTTAAATATGTCACATATGAAGAATTACTTTCAGGAACGATAGATTTTGAAGGTAAAAAAGTTAATACAGTACCTCTAACTAGTTATTCTCTATCTCTAGAAATAGCGGAAGTTTTAAAAGAATGGATTAAAAAAGGAAAATTTTTACTGACCGAGCCCCAAGAATATTTTGTTTAATTAAGGCAGTTAGAGATAAGTTTAATGATAAATTTTTTTTTTTAATAATTTAAGTTAGTTATATTTTAATAATTTAATTAAAAATACAAATTTTGGTCTTTGGTAGTTATGAAAATAAATAAACTTTCGAACATGAGAATTTTAAGAGTAAAAAAAGTTCAAAATTTTATTCAACAAAATAATTTGGATTGTTTTTTGGTTTTAAATCCAACTAATCGTTATTATTTATCTGGATTTGAATTAAAAGATGTCCAGTATAATGAGAGTTCTGGTTTTTTAGTTATAACTAAAGATAATTTATTTTTATTTACAGATAATAGATATTTAACTTCAGCTTTAGAATTAATTGATAAAAATAATATTTTTATTTATCATAGTGATAAATTTAAATATGTAATAGATATTTTAAAGAAAAAAAACATTAAATCTATTGGATTTGAATATAATTTTTTTCCTTATGAATTTTATTTTAATTTAAAAAAAGATTTTAATTTAATAGGTTTTCAAAACGTAATAGAGAGTTTAAGAAAAATCAAAGATGATTTTGAAATACAAAGATTAAGAGATTCAAATTCCTTAGTTTACAAAGTATTTGAGATTTTACCAAAATATTTTAAAGTTGGTCAAACAGAAAGAGAGATTGCTTGGTTTATAGAAAAATATTTTAGAGAACATGGAGCTAGTGAAGTATCTTTTCCTCCTATTGTTGCTTTTGGTGAAAATTCAGCTAAACCACATGCAGTTCCTTCTAATAGAAGATTAAAACAAGATGAGTTAATTTTAGTCGATATAGGTTGCAGGTTAAATGACTATTGCTCTGATCAAACAAGAACTTTTTGGTTTGGTAAAAATCCTTCTGATATTTTTTTGCACACATTAGAATTAGTAAAAGAGGCTCAAAAAAAGGCTATTGATTTTATAAAAGCAGGTGAAAAATTAAAAGATGCCTATTTTTTGGTTAAAAATTTTTTTAAAGAAAATGGGGTTGAGAATAATTTTCCCCATGCCTTAGGTCATGGTATAGGTCTTGATACTCACGAACCACCAGGTATAGGTCGTAATGATGATGTATTTGAAGAAGGGATGGTGATTACTATAGAACCTGGGTTATATGACCAAAAATGGGGAGGAATTAGATGGGAATATATGGGCTTAGTAACTAAAAATGGCTTGCAAATAATTTAAAAGATCCAAAAAATGATTTATCTGTAAAATTATTTTTGTCTAATCAAATTCCGGTTAATAATAAAAATTTCCCAATACCTAAAGAAGGTTACAATTTGACAATTTAATTAAAAATGCTAATTTTTGCAGTTATATCATAATGTATTTATTTAAAAAAATATAACAGAATCACTTACTAACATTAGTTGTTATGTTTTCTGATAGGATTTATTTAGAACTTGATAGACAAGATATAGCTTATTTTAAATTTATTCTTGAAGGCTGGGATAATATAGCTTATTTTACAGTTATTGATAAATATAGAGCAGTTATTCAGCTTGTTTGCTCTAAAGATGATTATAATAGATTGATGACTATTTTAGATGTATTAAAAAATGAACTTTATTTAAATATTTTATACATAAAAAAGGAGTATAATTATGAATAGAGAAGTTAAAACAAAATTAAATTTGATTTTTGTTTTTATATTATCTTTATTTTTGTATGCTATGGGATCAAATCAGGGAATCTTAACTAAAATACCTAATCCTGATAGATTATTTAAAGTAAAAATAGTTGATACTGATGAAAATATAATAACAGTAAGTAAATTTTCTATTGATGGTCTTACTTATCTTCCAGTAAAATTAGGTAAGACAGATATAAGTTTAGATTTTGCTAAAATAAATAAAATAGACCTGTATAATCAAAACAAATTTTTAAAAATTAAAGTATATTTTAAAAATGGTGATATTTCCTATTTTGTAATGAATAAAAATATTTACTTTGTTGGTAAAACAAAATTTGGTAATCTAAAAATAAAAGCAGCAAATTTAATAAGTATTAAATTTTTACAATAAATAAAAATTATCAAAAATGTAATTAATAATTTAAAAACTAGTTATATTTTGATAATTTAATCAAGAACGTCAATTTTGTTTTTTTGCAGTCTGTTTCACCATTTTTATATATTCAATTGTAGAATATCGTTTAAATGTTTGTATAATTTTAGGCAATGAAACATCGTTTCCCCCGTAGGGGCGGATTCCATATCCGCCCGTGTTTTATTTTTTCGGGCAGATTCATATTTACGGGCAGAAATAGATTCACGGGCAGAAATAGATTCTGCCCCTACGAATAAAATACAAAAAATTCACATCTTCACCCTCGCTTCCCCACTCATCAATTTTGGCAATAAGGTATCTCGCAATTTTTATAATGTACGGATTTGGTTTTTGTTTGGTTGAATTTTCATAAAATAAGGTTTAACAATTTCATTAAATTTTCTCAAAGTTTGTTTATCAGATTTTAAGAATAAACTGCAAAGAAAATGAATTTTTTTTGTTTTTGATTGAGTTGTTAAGTTGTAAGCAGTTTGAAATTGTTAAGCTATAACCATGTAAATTATGAAAATTTTTTTGTAGCTAGATTATATTAAAAAATTTTTTAGCATTTTGACCTGTGTAATACCAGATATCTATAACATTTTTCTTTTTTAAAAAAGCTAATTTATAAGCAGAGAAGACAATAAAAGCAGGTTCATTTTTTTTACCTCTATAGGGCTCAGGAGTAAGATATGGGCAGTCAGTTTCTAACAAAATGTGCCTTATAGGAGTATATTTTGCAATTTCCTGTAGTTCTTGACTTTTTTTAAACGTAATTGCTCCAGAAAAAGATACTGACCAACCTTGATCTAATATTTTTCTTATTTCACTTTTACCATAACTAAAACAATGAAATAGACATTTATTGATCTTTTTAAAATTATTTAAAATAGCAAAAGTATCTTCTTTGGCTTCTCTTGAATGTATTACTATTGGTTTATTTAATTCTAAAGCTAAATTTATTTGATATTCAAATATTTTTTGCTGTATTTTAGGTTCTGAGAAATTATAATAATAATCAAGTCCAATTTCACCTATAGCTTTAATATCATATTCTAAACAAATTTGCCTGATTTTTTCTATTTCTTTAACCCCTAATTTTTGTCCATCATGAGGATGTATTCCTAAAATAAAGAAAATATTTTTATTTTTTAGATTATTAACATTTTTTATAAATTCATCACATGATAAAAAAACATTACCAATATACTGAACTCCACACCTATTAGCTCTTTTTAAGACTTGATTTAAATTATTTTGAAAATTTTTTAAACTTAAATGAGCATGACTATCTACGCCACAGCAGGGTAAGGAAATGGTTTCTGGGCTAATTCTAATTTTTTTATTTTTTTTCATAGTTATTTATCATCTCTTTACAAAATTTTTTAAATTTTTTTAACAAAAATTTTTCCAATAATTTAAAATAAATTTAATTTATAATTTAAGATATAACTGTAAAAGATAAAAATCTGTGTTTTTGGTTAAATTATAAATGTCTAAATGTCTAACTAAATTGAATTATTGAAAAAAATTTTTTAATTACCTTTAATTTATTAAAAAAATTTTAATTTGGATCATTTAATCAAATATTTTTCAGAAAAAAATTGTCTTTTCTAAATATTAACATCTAAATATTAATACTTTTTGTTGCCAAGTAATGTTTTAAATAAATCTTATTTATCAGAGTTATTGTAAAATTTTTCTAGATCGATTGCTTCTTCAATTAACAAAATAGGAATATCATCTTGAATAGGATAGACTTTTTTACATTTTTCACAGACAAGACCATTTTCTTTTTCTGTTAGTTTAAGATTATTTTTACATTTAGGACAGGCTAAAATATCTAACAGTTCTTTACTTATGGACATTATTTCCTCCTTGATTATAAAAAATATTATCCTTTTATTACAATTACAGGTTTTAATTGGGCTACTTTTTTGGCTAATCCTAAATTATGAGTAATTTCTACTACCTGTGCTACATCTTTATAAGCTAAAGGAGCTTCTTCAGCCAGTCCTTGAAAAGATCGACATCTAATTTCTATACCTTGTTGACTCAATTCTTTTAACAATATCTTTCCTGAATATGTTTTTTTAGCCTGTTTGCGGCTAATAATTCTTCCTGCTCCGTGACAGGTGGACCCAAAGGATAGTTCTAAGCTTTTATTGGTGCCGGCTAAGATATAAGACTTAGTGCCCATACTCCCTCCAATTAAAACAGGTTGGCCAGTATTTTTATATTTTAGAGGCAGATCAGGATGATTTGGACCAAACGAACGGGTAGCTCCTTTACGATGAATGAAAAGTAATCTTTCTTTACCATCTATTTTGTATGTTTCCTGCCTGCAGGTATTATGAGAAACATCATAAAGCAAAGGTAGGAAAATAGCCTTAAAAAATTTAGAAAACACTTCTCGTATGAGATGAGTCAAAATTTGTCTGTTGACCCAGGCACAATTAAAAGCAGCATACATGGCTCCGAGATAGCGATCTGCTAGTTTAGAAAAAATAGGCGCACAGGCTAAGTTTTTGTCTGGAATAGACACTGAACTTTTTCGTAACATTTCAGCAATATAATCCGTTGCCACCTGATGACCCAGTCCTCTAGAACCACAGTGAATACTTATAACTATTTGATTTTCTTTTAAGCCAAAAATTTTGGCTATATTTGGTTCAAAGATTTTTTCTACTACTTGAATTTCTGCATAATGATTTCCTGCTCCAAGAGTACCCATTTCTTGCTGTTGGCGTTTTTTGGCTTTATCCGAAACATAATCTGGCCTGGCTTGTTTGGCTTCACCTCTATCTTCTATAAATTCTAAATCACTTTGCTCTCCAAAACCTTGTTTTACTGCCCACTTTGTTCCTTGTAACAATAATTGATCTAATTGTTTTATAGATAACTTAAATTTTGCTTTTGAACCTACTCCAGCAGGTAAAGCCTGAAATAAGGCATCAGCTAATTCTTTTTGAATGGGTTTTACTTCCGCATAAGATAAGGGACTCAATAAGGTTCTTACTCCACACGCTATATCAAAACCTACCCCACCAGCACAAATTACCCCACCTCTTTCAGGATCAAAAGCAGCTACGCCTCCTATAGGAAATCCATATCCGGCATGCGTATCTGGCATTGCACACACAGGAGATACCACTCCAGGTAAACAGGCTACGTTGTAGAGTTGTCTCCAAACCTCTTTTTCTATTTGAGAAATTAGCGTCTTATCGCTAAACAATATAATATTTGTGTTTAAAGCAGTTTGAAATAAAGGTTCGTATGTGTAATTATTTATTGGAACAATTTTTTCTGGAAACATAATTTATCCGTATTATTAATGACTTATCTAAGAATTATGGTCCTATTTTCTAATCATCTCAAAAAATAGTGAAACAATTTAACAAGGTTAAATTGTTAATTTAGTTTTTTCATCGTTAATCAAAAATGTTAAATATAAACATATCTCTTTTAATAGAAAATTTTAAAAAATTGGGCGAAAAAATGTGACTATAAAAATTTTTAGTTTGGATTACATTGTCAAGTTGTAACTTTAACCTGAATCTAACTGCTTTAAAATAATTTTTACAGTTAGATCTTAAAAGATATTTTTTAAAATAGCATCTTGATTGCTATTTACGTTATTATCGTAGCTTTGAGTAGGTTCTGTACCTCTTTTAAAGGGCAATAAATATACTTTTTTGCTGGATGGCCCGGCCAATTTTCCTGTTTGAGCATCTATTTTTAGCATAACGATGTTATCTGGTTTGGGAAAATTTTGAATAGGATAATTTGGTTCTACTGCCAATCTGTAGTTCACCCATATAGGGCATGCAGCTCGAGAGCCAGTTTCGTATTTTCCCATGGGTTTTGGTTGGTCAAAGCCCACATATACTCCAGTTAGGAGATAGGGTGTAAAACCTATAAACCAGGCATCTTGTTCGTTATTAGTGGTTCCTGTTTTACCTGCAACAGGGCGTTTTAAAACTTTTGCTCTCCATCCTGTTCCGTCCTGCACCACTTGTTGTAACAGATAAGTTATAATGTAAGCAGTATCTGGAGAGATGGCATTTTTTATTTCAGGTTTTACTTGATAAAGCACTTTTCCCCAGGAATTTTTAACTTCTTTAACTAAATAAGGATTGATATAACTTCCCAGCCGGGCAAAAGCTGTATAGGCCCTGCATAATTCCCAGGGCGTAACTGGCACAGAACCTAAACTAATAGAGAGGTTATTGGGAAAATTTTCTTCTATACCTAACGCCTTGGCTCTTTGGATAATGGTTTTAATACCTATTTTGGAAGCTATTCTAATGGTAACTAAATTTCTTGATTTGACTAAAGCTGTTCTAAATAAAGTTGGTCCAAAAAAGATACCTTCAAAGTTTTGTGGTTTCCAGGTAGAATTAGTTTTTGTATCTTCATACACGATAGGAGCATCTAAAATAATAGATGCTGCAGTAAAGCCATGGTCTAGAGCTGCAGAATACACGATAGGCTTAAAGGCAGATCCTGGTTGACGTTTGGCCTGAGTGACACGATCAAACTGAGATCTAAAAAAGTCATAGCCACCTACTAGGGCCAAAACTTCACCGTTACGAGGATCAAGGGACAGAATGCCTCCTTCTACTTCTGGTTCTTGTTCTAAAGACATAATCCAGAGATTTTTATTTTTATCTTTCTTTTTTATAGCTGCAAAGACTACATCTCCTTGTTTTAAGACTTTGGTAGCATCTTTTATCTTGGGCACATCTTCTGGGGCTTTGGTTGGATCAGGTTTTCTGGCCCAGGCCATATATTGGACAGGGATAAACCCATTTTCTTGTCCAAATTTAACCCAGGCTCCTTTTGGTTTGACCTTTATTACAAGTACCTTAAACCATTCTCCACTATCTGGAATAAGCAATTCAGGTTGAATAATTTGTTTGTTTAAAAATTCATTAAACTGGTCTGGATTAAGATGCAAAATCGGTCCTCTAAAACCTCGTCTTTTAGTAGAGGCGATAAGTCCTTTACGTAAGGCATGTTTAGCCGCATTTAAATGCGTTAAGTCCGCGCAAGTCTGAACTACAAGCCCACCGGTATAGACCTCTTTTTCTCCAAACTTATTGATTAACCATCTTCTTACTTCTTCCAAATAATAGGCCCCTTGTTGCCAGGATGGATCTCCCATAGATTTAAGGGTCAATGGATAGTTAAGGGCCTTGTTATATTCTGCTTCTGTAATCCATTTTAACTCTTTTAATCTATTTAATACATAATGTTGTCTTTTTTTGGCCAGTTTAAAATTATTATAGGGATCATATTTGGAAGGTGCTTTGGGTAATCCAGCCAACATAGCTGCTTCAGCTAGGTTCAACTCGCTGGCATGTTTGCCAAAATAGGTTCTAGCAGCAGCTTCTATACCATAGGCTCCATGACCAAGATAAATTTGATTAAGATAAATAGTTAAAATTTCTTGCTTGGTTAAATATTTTTCCAGCCGATAGGCCAAAATCATTTCTTTGATCTTTCTTTTATAACTTCTTTTAGGTGTTAACAATAACGATTTTATAATTTGTTGGGTTATCGTACTACCACCTTGTACTATTGTTCCTGCTTCAATATTTTTTATAGCAGCCCTAATAATACCTAATATATCAACACCTTCATGTTCATAAAAGTGAGCATCTTCTGCTGCTAAAAAAGATTTAATCACTACAGGAGCTACTTGTTTTAAAGAAACCAAAAATCTTTTTTCTTTATAAAAATAACCTAATACTTTGCCATTTCTAGTATAAACAGTAGTTACCAGAGGAGGATTATAATCTGTAATTTTTTTAAAACTAGGTAAATCTTTTTGAATCCAAAAATAAATACCAACAAGACCACCAAAACCTAATAAAGCTAATACCAAAAGAGAGATAAAAACGTATTTTAACTTTTTCATATTTTTATCCTTTGTATTAAAAATGCAACTGTAAAATGGGAAAATTAGTCTTTTTTTAACTGTTCAGTTCTAACTATTCTAACTATTTTTAATCATTGAAAATTATTTTTATACATACAAATTATTTAAGATGATTGAATTAAGTTATGCTCGTAAAAATTATACACTAAATTTAAATTTACCTTTACCCAATAGATCGTGCAAGTGAATTATCCCCAATATTTTTTTTTCTTCCCTGTTGTTTAATACAGGAAGTACAGTGATTTGATGTTCTTCCATGATATCTAAGGCTTTTGCTGCCTTTTCTGTTTGTAGAACAAATTTTGGTTTTTTGGTCATAAAAGCAGAAATGTTCTTCTTAAAATCAAGTTGTTGTTTGGAGGCAATCCTTCTTAAGTCTCCATCTGTAAAAACGCCTAAAAGTTGTTTTTTTTCATTCACTACAAAAATTATCCCAAAATTATAGTCGTTCATTATAATTAAGGCCTTTGTTAAGGGCATATCTTGTTGTATTGTAGGGACATTGGAATGCATCAAAGAGGTGATGTTTTCAGACAGTCTTTGTCCTAAGGCTCCTGCTGGATGGTAACGTTTAAAATCTTGTTCTTTAAATTGTTTTTTTTGGATTAAACACGCGGCCAGGGCATCACCTGTAACTAAAATTGCAGTAGTGCTAGAGGTAGGAGCCAGATTTAACGGACAGGCTTCTCTAGAAACTTTAATTTTCAGCACCAAATCGCATAATTTGGCCATAGTAGAATGGGGATTGGAAGTAAGCCCAATGATTTTTAGGCCAATAGCTTTTAAACTGGGCAAGATTGCATTTAATTCATCAGTTTCTCCACTGTTGGATATGGCCAGGACGATATCCTCTTTTTGGAGCATTCCCAGGTCGCCATGAGCTCCTTCTACTGGATGCATAAAAAAAGCAGGAGATCCTGTGCTGCTTAATGTGGCTGCTATTTTGCGACCTACCAGACCGGACTTGCCAATACCAGTAATCACTATCCTGCCTTTACAGTCGGCCAGGATTTCTACTAGTTCATTAAAAGTATGGTTTAGACTTTGTTGAACTTCCTTTAAACCCTGGATTTCTATGTCAAATACTTGTTTTGCAATATTAACCCATTGTTTCATAATATTACCACTCCACACAGAATTTGCCACAGTTTTTTCCTGGGACAATGGGGTAGTCTTCATTAAAACAGGCCAAACAGAAATCGTCGTTCCAATTTATTGCCTGTTTGAGTCCATCCAGGCTTAAATAATGCAGACTATCTAGGCCTATAAATTTGGCTATTTCATGAACATTTTGACTACTTGCGATCAATTCTCCTTTAGAAGAAAAATCTATGCCAAAAAAACAAGGATAGCGAACAGGTGGACAACTTACCCGCATATGGATTTCTCTGGCCCCAAGTTCACGTAATTTTTTAACTCTGGTTCTAATAGTAGTGCCTCTGACAATAGAGTCTTCTACGATAATAATTTTTTTGTTTTTAATCATATTGGCCACAGGATTTAATTTGATCCTCACGCCAAAGTCGCGCATATCCTGAGAGGGTTGAATAAAAGTTCGACCCACGTAATGATTTCTAATCATTGCTACTTCAAAAGGAATGTGTGATGTTTGGGCATATCCAATGGCTGCATATACTCCAGAGTCAGGAAACGGCATAACAAAATCAGCTTCTACTGGAGCTTCTTGAGCCAGGATTTGCCCCATTTTTTTTCTGGCTAAATAAACAGATTGGTTAAAAATAATGGAATCTGGCCTAGCAAAATAGATCAATTCAAAGGCACAATAAGCAGATTTTTGGGGTTCAGCCAATTGGACCCTGCGGAGCCTATCGTTTTCTATAATAATCATTTCTCCAGGATTTACGCAGCGCAAGAACTCTGCTTCTAATAAATCAAAGGCACAAGTTTCTGAGGCCAAGACGTAAGAAGATCCCATCTTACCAATGGAAAGAGGGCGAAAACCAAAAGGATCGCGGATAGCTATAAGTTTGTTGTTTGCCAAAATAAGCAGACTATAAGCGCCCTGGACTTTTGCTAGCGCCTTGGCAATAGCTTCTTCAAGGCTGTATTGGTTTAGATATTTGGCTAATAAATGGATGATAATTTCACTATCCATAGTGGTCTGAAAAATTATGCCTTCATTTTCTAATTCTTGACGCAGTTCCCAGGTGTTAATGAGGTTTCCATTATGACCTATGGCAATTTGCATGTCTTTGAAGTGGACCAAAAAAGGTTGGGCATTGCGCAGTTGGGAAGAACCTGTGGTAGAATAGCGCACGTGTCCTATGGCTATGTGGCCTGGAAGATGTTTGAGGTCTTCTTCTTTAAATACGTCAGGCACTAGCCCCATTCCTTTGTGCTCAAAAGTTTTTTGTCCATCATAAGTTACAATTCCTGCACTTTCTTGGCCTCTGTGCTGCAGTGCATATAGACCAAAATAAGTCATTCTGGCCGCATCTTTATGTCCATAAATGCCAAATAATCCACAGTATTCTTTTTTCATTGGTTATCCTTTGTGATAATATTCCTGAAGACTTTGAATACGTATTTGATGATTTAACTGTTCTTGGATGGCAAAGGCCATAGCTTTGGCCGCGGTTAATGTCGTAGCATAAGGTATCTCGTATAACAGAGCTGTTTGTCTAAGAGAAGAAGAATCCTGGATAGTTTTTTTGCCAGAAGATGTATTTATAAGTAAATTTATGTGTCCATTTTTGATGTAGTCTATTGCATTGGGTCTTCCCTCATATACTTTATTTACGATTTGCACGGGTATGTCGTGTTGTTGTAAAAATTGTCCTGTTCCTCTGGTAGCAATAATATTAAACCCTAATTTGTAGAAAATTTTAATTATGTCTACACATAAAGGCTTGTCTTTATCTTTTACAGACACAAAAATATTACCTTTGAGGGGCAAATTTTGACCTGCTGCCATCTGGGCTTTTAGATAACTGAGGGCCGGCTGTTGATCAATACCCATTACTTCACCTGTGGAGCGCATTTCTGGACCCAAAAGTACATCTACTCCAGGAAAGCGATTAAAAGGCAGTACAGCCTCTTTTACTGCAAAATGTCCTGTAGATGGTGTAAGATAAGATTTTAAATCTTTTAAAGTGAGGCCGAGCATTACTTTAGTAGCTAGTTTGGCCAGGGGCACTCCTGTGGCCTTGCTGACAAAAGGTATAGTTCTGGATGCCCTAGGATTGACTTCCAGAATATATATTTCGTTATTTTTAATGGCAAATTGAATGTTCATCAGACCTACTACTTTCAATTCCGTGGCCAATAAACAGGTTTGGCGTTTGATTTCCTCTATGATTTCAGGTGATAAGGTATGAGGAGGCAATACACAGGCAGAGTCTCCAGAATGAATACCTGCTTCTTCAATGTGTTCCATAATGCCGCCTATATAGGTTTGATTGCCATCACTTAGAGCATCCACGTCCACTTCTATAGCGTTTTCTAAAAATTTATCTATTAAGACGGGGTGATCTGGAGACGCCCAAACAGCTTGTTTAAAGTAATTTTGTAAGTCTTTGTCATCAAAGACTATTTCCATAGCTCTACCGCCTAAAACATAAGATGGTCGTACCACCACTGGGTAACCAATTTGATTGGCTATTTGTAAAGCCTGATCTAGGGAAAAAGCTGTGCCGTTGTCAGGTTGTTTTAGATTTAATTTTTCTAACATTTGTTTAAATAATTCTCTATCTTCTGCCCGATCAATACTTTTAGGAGAGGTGCCCAAAATAGGTAGCCCGGCCTCCAGTAAAGGTAAGGCCAGGTTTAAAGGAGTTTGTCCCCCAAATTGGACGATAATGCCGTCTGGTTTTTCGAATTCCACAATATGTAACACGTCTTCAAAAGTGAGAGGCTCAAAATAGAGTCTATCTGACGTATCATAATCAGTACTAACTGTTTCTGGATTGGAATTGACCATAATGGATTTTATCCCCATTTCCCGTAAAGCAAAGGATGCGTGCACACAGCAATAGTCAAACTCTATGCCTTGACCGATACGATTGGGACCTCCACCCAGGATCATGACTTTTTTGCCTGTTAAGGGAGTTACTTCTTGATGAGGTTCGTAAGTAGAATAAAAATACGGCGTGTAAGCTTCAAATTCTGCAGCACAGCTATCAACTAAGTAATAGGTGGGCTTGAGATCGTGTTGTTGTCTGATTTTTTTGATTTCAGAAGCCGTGGTGTTATATATGCGCGCTAAATCTAGATCAGAAAATCCATATTGTTTGGCTTTGGTCAACACAGCAGGATTTTTCGCCAAAGTAGATAAATTTAGTTGTTTTAATTCTTGCTCTAATTCAATTATTTCTTGAATTTGATGTAAAAACCAGGGATCTATTTGGGTTAATTTATGGACTGTTTGCAGAGATAATTTTTTTAATCCTTGTTTGACGTATAACAAGCGTTTAGAGTGAGGATTGCGTAGTTTTATTTTTAATTCTTCTTCATCACATTCTAAACCATGGTCGCTATAGCCATTTAAGCCCACTTCTAAAGAACGAAAACCTTTTTGCAAAGCTTCTTTAAAAGTACGTCCAATGGCCATAGTTTCGCCTACACTTTTCATGGACGTGTTGAGCTCGTCTTTAGTGCCAGGAAATTTTTCAAAAGTAAAACGGGGAATTTTTACCACGCAATAGTCAATGGTAGGTTCAAAAGAGGCAACAGTTTCTTGCGTAATATCATTGGGGATCTCGTCTAGAGTGTAGCCTATAGCTAACTTGGCTGCGATTTTGGCAATGGGAAAACCTGTGGCTTTGGAGGCCAGAGCAGAAGATCTGGAGACGCGAGGGTTCATTTCTATTACTACCATATCTCCATTTTCAGGATTCACGGCAAATTGAACGTTGGATCCTCCTGTTTCCACCCCTATCTCGCGCATAATGGCAAAAGCCGCGTCTCTCATTTTTTGATATTCTTTATCTGTTAAGGTCTGGGCAGGGGCGACAGTAATAGAGTCTCCAGTATGAATTCCCATGGGGTCAATGTTTTCTATAGAGCAGATAACCACGCAATTATCTTTTTTATCGCGCATTACTTCTAGTTCGAATTCTTTCCAGCCAAGAACAGATTCTTCTAGCATTATTTCTTGTTTCATACTGCAGGCAAGACCATGCGCGGCAATGGCTTTTAATTCTTCGAGATTGTAGGCAATACCCCCTCCTGTCCCACCTAAAGTGTAAGCAGGTCTTATGATAATGGGAAAAGGTATGGTTTTAGTCAGCTCTAAAACTTCTTCCATAGAGTGAGCAATACCGCTTTTCGGTACTTTTAGGCCTATTTTTCGCATTGCTGCTTTAAATAAATCTCTACTTTCTGCTTTTTTAATTGCTTCTAAGGATGCTCCTATTAATTCCACTCCATATTTATCTAAAATACCCTGCTCAGCTAAAGCAATGGACACGTTTAAGCCCGTTTGTCCTCCAAGGGTTGGCAATAAGGCATCAGGTGTTTCTTTGGCAATGATTTTGGCAATAATTTCAGGCAGGATAGGCTCTATATATGTGGCATCAGCTAGTTCTGGATCTGTCATAATCGTGGCAGGATTGGAATTAATCAAAACCACTTTATAACCTTCTTCTTTGAGTGCCTTTATGGCTTGAGTGCCGGAGTAATCAAACTCACAGGCCTGTCCTATTACAATAGGACCTGAACCAATTAAAAGAATTTTTTTAAGATCCGTTCTCTTGGGCATTTTTACCTCATTCGGTTTGAAGAAATTACTAATTACTAATTACCAATTACCAATTACCAATTACCAATTACTAATTACTAATTACTAATTACTAATTACTAATGAATAGGTTTTTGTAATTTAATAACTTGACAGGGTCAATCTCTAACTTTAAATTCAAAAATAGGCGTTGAAGTTCTTTCACCAAGGGCCTGTTGGCCTACTTGGTGTGGAGGTTTAAAAAATTGAGAACAATAAAATGGTAAATGTGAAAAGAAATTAATTTGTTTACGGATGAGGAGTATGAGCCCCAAACCTTTATCTCTGTTTAGTCCTGGATCAAAAGTGCGCGTAGTTAGTTTTTGTGGTGGATGCCGTCTACGTGGTAGAATGTGTTCTTTGGGTATTTTTCCTGGGGTAGAATTAGAAGTCAAGCGAGATTGTCCCTTGCAGGTGCAGGTGAAAGACAGTACTTTAATTTTGGGTAAAGGCGCGGGAGACAAAATTTTAGGTATTCCAATAGAGGATTAATATGCACGAAACCAGTTTAAATCAAACTATTCAGGATTATTTGACAGGCAAAGAGATAGAGCTAACTTCTTTTGAAGATATACGTCAGGCTTTGGCCAAAATGTTAGTAGAAGAAAAGGGATATCCCAGAGAAAATATTAAGGCCAAACAAAAGCTTAGTTTGAGCTTAGAAAATGATAAATCCTTTGAAATTTTAATAGACTTTATAATTTATGATCCCCAAAAAAAGCCTTTAATGCTTTTGGCGTTTTGTCCTGGAGAAGTGGCGTCCTTTGTGCGGCAATATATCGCAGTGGCCAGATTATATGATCCGTTTATCCCTCTTGTGTTAGTTACTGATACCAAAGAAGCTTATTTGATACAAAGTGCTGATAAAAAAATTTTACAAAAAGGATATTATGCCATTCCAACGTATTCAGAATTGGCAGATTTGGCCCAGAAAGCTCCCTCCTTTAAGTTGGATGCCAAAAAGCAAAAAGCTGAAACTTGTCTTGCCCACGCTTATTTTGCTCTGACTGCAGGTTGTTGTAATTCTGGTCAGTGCTCTAAGTAATAGCATAAAGTAAAGCCTGCATTTTTGTAAGTACATTCATAACATCTTCCTGAGAAAAAACTTTTACTAATTAATCTAAAAAAATTCAGTCCTTCCGAGATAGCAAAATTGTATCTTGGGGAGAAGAAGGAAATTGAGGAAGGAAAGAGAAAAATGAGAGGTGAATGGGTAGGAAAAATATTTTTTTTGAAACTAAAAATGTCTAGACTTGCAACATGCTAGGTTGAGCACCAAACCTTAAGGGTGAAGAATAACTTGTACGTGTAAAGATGATAGGCCATGGGAGATAGAATTTATAAAGGTGGTAGGGGTTAGCATGAACTGGTTTAAATGAGATTATCAAAACTTAAGTTTTCCAGATGTTTATTTAGTCCGCCGAGTTTTTGGGGAGTATAGCCTAAAATTTTTTCCCAGATTAGATCAGATTCCATACAGAAATATATCTGTTTGTCCAAACCAGCCTGTTTTAATTTGTTCACTATAAAAGAAAAGATTTTTAAACGTAAGGGCAAAAATAGTCTTAATTTGCCATCCAGGCCAGGGACGTATTCGTCGTAAATATAGGTAACTTGAGGATGGTTTTGTTCTATAGTTTTAAATAGCGTGGGCATACCTCTAAAAGAACCAAGACTAAAATAACAGATATGTTCTGGTTTTAGATAATCAAAAATCATTTCAATCACTGTGGCATAACCTTTTTCCCAACCAGGATAATGAATAATTGGATCAAAATGCAAACAAACCTTTAATCCCTTTTCCGTACAGGTTTTGGCTGCTTTTAAACGCTGTTCAAGACTAGATGTAAATTTTTCTTCTTTTTGTGCTATGTCAGGACTGTTTAGAGACCAGGCTGGCAAAACATGATCTACTTTATTTAGACCAGAGAGCCAGCTTAGATCCACTACTTTACTTTTTAATTCGATGCGAATGTTGGAATAATCGGCTAAAAATTGGACCAAATGTTTAGCATATCCAGTAATAGGCTCTAAAACTAAAGAATCTGTAAATTCACCCGTTCCAGTCCTATAACGCAAGTTAGGATTGCTGCGCAAAGTCCTGTCTAATTCTTCATAAAGGTCATTTATATTTCCCCATATCTTTAAAGTGTTGTCCTGAAAATAGGCTTGTAAAATACAATAAGAACAAGCTAGAGGACAATTTTCCCCAAAGTGAACGATTTTATATCCACAACAATTATAATATCTAGTTCCAGGACAAAAGCGCAAAAATTTGCCCTTAAATTGTTTTACAATTAAACTGCCCTTTTGGCAGTCATCTATTTTTTTTAGGACCAAAAATTGAGCCTGAGGAAGATTGGAACGAATATTTTGGACAATAGGATTATTCGTGCTTAGTTGCGCATCTACATAGACTTGCTTTAGATGTAAATATGAAGGTAACTTAGACGGTAAGGAGGTCATGCCATATTTTCCAGGGGTTTTGCTTGGCTATCAGCCTTAACTCTGTAATTGCCTGCTCCAATGTTTTTTGACCATTGAGGTGGGCCTGAAAAAAAAGGGCTGTATTTTCAAGATGTTGTTTATGCTCTATGTGCCACAAGGTCCCGTTAGAAATGTTTTTAAGGTGTTGATCTAATTGGGTCTTTTTTACGGCCATAGTAGGAAATCTTTTATTCCAAACAGTATGTAAAATGTTTTTTATTTTGTCTTGAGGAGATAAGTTAGATTTTAAGATAGCTATAAGGCCAAGGTCTTGCTCTAGCTGTTCTAGAGCGATGTGCTGCTGGAGTTTTAATTCCGTTAGCCAAGTTAATAATTTATGTTGATTTGATTTAGACCATTTTAGGAGTTTAAAAAAAGGGAAAAGATATTCAAGCTCTGGCTGTTTTAACTTTGCTAGATAGGTGCTACTTTCCAAACATAAGTGTTCGTTTTCTAATAGTTCGTCCCAGTAAGCAGGTAGCCTGAGCCAGGTTTGAAAGTATTCTTGTTGAGGTCCTTTAATATTAATCTGTAACAATTCCAAATCTTCTTTTTCCCAGCCAAAAGGGGTTAAAATGCGCAGAGCTTTTATTTTAGCCCAGGGGGTATTTAGTTGGTGCGCGTTTAAGGATACGTAAAGTAAGATTAATTTTTTTATAGGTAAAGGTTCTATTTCTAAACACCAGATGGGCTGATTTAATTGGAGCGCTGCCTGCACTCGTTTGTATCCGTGGACAAGATGGTAGCGCTTATTTTTTTTTATCACTAAAACCGGAGTTTGCTGGCCAAATTTTTTTATCTGTTGAATAAAGTCTGTTGAAGGTTCCTTGGGCCATACGATCCAGGGATGGCGGCAAGATATGTGCTCGGGAGATACTAAAAATACCTTTTTTGACCTAATTGTTGTGTCTATTTTTTGACCATTACTTGACATTTTTTCTTTTATCTATCTATAATTCTAAGTTAAAAAAGCTTTATAGGCAAAGAAAAGAGTTTTTTCAATCTAATTTTAGTCAAAATTTAGAGAATCACAGTAAAGTAGAGTTATCCCTTGGACAGGGGAAAATAATAAAAGGGGGCAAGTTTATGTTGGAAAAATTGGTAAAACAAAGGACCTATGCCTTAGTTGGTAGCGGTGGATGTGGGAAAACCTCAATAGCTGAAGCTATGCTTGTACAGGCCAAAGTTATTCCTCGTCTGGGCAAAATAGAACATGGGACAACTACTTTAGACTATGAACCCGAAGAGATTAAGCGCCGAGGCAGTATTCAACCTGGTTTTGCGTATTTTTCCTGGCAAAAAAGCAACCATTATTTAGTAGATATTCCGGGAGATACTAATTTTCATGGGGATATCCAATACTTACTAACTGCTGTAGATGGAGTTGTTTTTGTTTTAGATGTTGTAGATGGCGTTAAACCCATGGCTAAAAAAGTGTGGCAGGAGATAGAGCAGGCTCAACTCCCTGCCCTTATGTTTCTCAACAAGTTGGATAGAGAGCTGGCTGATTTTGAATCAGCTTATAAGGGAATTCAAAAAATTTTAGGGGTTAAACCTGTTTTGCTCTTTTATCCCATAGGTTCAGGAGAAAATTTTCAGGGTTTAGTTGATGTTTTGGCGTATCAAGCTTATTTTTTTGCCGAGGATGGATTATTACAAAAAGGCGATATCCCTGCAAATTTGGAAGAGAAAATTAAAGAAATTAGAATTTCTTTAATAGAAGATATAGCTGAAAGTGATGAGACGTTGATGGAGAAATATTTAACACAAGGGGAACTGAGCCCAGAGGAACTGTTAGCTGGACTTAGAAAAGGAGTGCTGAATAGAAATTTTTTTCCTGTATGTCTTGGAGCTGCTTTAGAAAACAAAGGCATTAACCTCTTATTAAATTTCATCAATGGACTTTTGCCTTGTCCGTTAGATAGAGCTCCTTTTTCAGGAGAAAATAACGAAACTAGAGCATCAGATCCAGATGCGCCTTGTGCTGCTTTTGTTTTTAAAACTATAGCTGATCCTTTTACTGGTCATTTAAGTGTATTACGAGTGCTTTCAGGAAAAATTGGCTCAGACATGGTGTTATTTAACGCCAACAAAGGGCATAAAGAAAAATTAGGGCAATTATTTGTGTTTGAAGGGAAAAAACAAATCCCTTTAAAAGAAGAGGTAGGACCTGGAGCTATAGTTGCTGTGGCCAAATTAAAAGACACTAAGACCGGCCATACTCTTTGTGCTGAACAAGCTCCTTTTAGATTAAAAAAACCAGCTCTTGCGCCTACTATTATTTCTTATGCCTTGGCTGCTGAAAAACAAGGAGAAGAAGATAAAGTTTTTGCTAGTGTGCAAAAAATATTAGATGAAGACATAACTTTACATCTTGCACGAGACGAAGAAACAGGAGATATGCTCTTGTCTGGCATGGGACAATTGCACATCGAAACTACTATAGAAAAAATTAAACGCCGTTATAAGGTGGGGATCGTCTTGCAACAACCCAAGATTCCTTATAGAGAGACCATCAAAAGTAAAGCAGAGGCTCAGGGAAAATACAAAAAACAAACGGGTGGACGCGGTCAATATGGAGATTGCTGGATAAGATTAGAGCCTTTACCTCGGGGCAAAGGATACGAATTTGTGGATGCAATTGTTGGCGGTGTTATTCCGAAACAATACATTCCCGCGGTGGATGCTGGTATACAAGAAGCTGCCCAAAAAGGGGTTTTGGCTGGTTATCCTGTGGTTGATTTTAAAGTAACTCTTTACGATGGCTCGTATCATAGTGTGGATTCTTCAGAAATGGCTTTTAAAATTGCAGGATCTATGGCCTTTAAAAATGCTGTAATCAAATCTAAACCTGTCTTGCTAGAGCCGATTATGAAAGTAACAATATACATCCCTGACCAATACATGGGAGATATTATTGGGGATATTTCCAGCAGACGGGGTAAAGTCCTTGGCTCTGACACTAAAGACGGTTTAACCGAAGTAAAGGCAGAAGTGCCTATGGCCGAAATGTTGAGCTATGCGCAAAGCCTCACTTCCATGACCAGTGGGCAGGGTACTTACGTGATGGAATTTGATCACTACGCTGAAGTACCAGCTCAAATAGCAGAAAAAATTATCGCAGAAAGTAAAAATCCACAGGAACATTGAGGTAACTACAAAAGCCCAAAATTTGTGTTTTTGCTTGATTGGTAAATTGTAACTAGTTCAAATTATTAAAAAACTTGGTACAGTTGTAACCAATTTTTTAAAAGAGTTTTTACAATTGGATTTTAAATTGATGCCTTTAGGAGAGAATAAAACTAAGAACAGTTTTTATTGTTTTTATACCAAAAGCTGGGCCTAATTGGTTAAGCCCAGCTTTTGGTATTATTGACCACTTATTTCAACCTGAAGCTGATTTAACATTTCTTGAATTTGAATTAGTTTGGTAGCCTGTTCTTGATCCTGTACCTGGGTGCTTAAGTATTTGGTTTTGGCGGCCATTTGTTGCAACATGTTGGCAATAATCATGTTTTTGGTTTTTTGAGGCAATTTTTCTAATTCTGCTACCTTGTCAGATAAGGAGGAAAGCTGAGTATTGATAGTACTTACTTGCTTAGCTGTTTGGTCGCTTAGCTGTTGAAGTTGGGAGTCCAAAGTAGCTACTTTAGAAGAAAGACTATTTAGTTTGGATACCTCTTGACTTAGGCCCTTTAGATTTTGGTTTAAACCAAAAAATAGAATACAAACTAAAACAACCGTTAAAATAGAAATAATTAAGGCTACCTTGCTACGATCCTGACTTGTACTGCTTACTTCTTTGGTCAGGTCATTTTGCTCCTTTGAAGCAGTGTCTTCTTTTTTCTTAGATATAAATTGTTTGATTTTATTTACCTCTACGCCCATAATTACCTCCTTTTGGGGAATTCTTAAAAAGAAAACATAATCATTTTAAATTGATGAGGCAAGTTTTTATTTCCCTCCTTTCCAAAACAAGGACCGTGAAAATTATTAACCCATTAATTGCCTTTCATCAAATAAGTTTTTTTGGTTCTTTTTATGATCGTAAAAGTTATTTTAAGCAGTTAGATACGATAAGAATTTTTTCAAAAATTTAAGCTAATTACAATTTAATAATGTAAAAAATAAAAAGCAAATTTTTAACTTTTGCAGTCACATCTTTTAGGTGAAAAAGCTTTTTTGGACACGTGCAGCCAGCTTAATTACCCGCTAACATCTCCTACTTACTATCAATTTTACTCTTACGCACGGATATTTGTTGCAAAAATATTGCTTTTGTGTGTTTGTTTGGTGAAGTAAGAAAAAAATATTGACAAAGTGTTGTGTTAGGGATTAAAAGCCTGAGTTATGAAAGCACAACTCTCCAGTCACAGCCTTTCTAATTACTTTTATTTTTTTTGGTTTTTTTATTTTATGAGGGCCTGTGGTCTGGAGGGTGGCGTGTAGGCGAAGGTTAGAAACAGTAGAAACCCGAAAGGCCGCAGGCAACAGCCAGCGGCCTTTTTTGTTTTTAGGCCTCTGGTTGTTGGAAAACGGCCTCAAACACATCGAAGCAAGGAGGCAAGAGATGCATTTGGGGAAAGTTATTCGTTTAGAAAGAATTTTTAACCGCAACACTGGCAGAACTATTATTGTACCTTTGGATCATGGGGTGACTGTAGGTCCTATCCCGGGTTTAATCGACTTGAAAAAAACCATAGACGACATTGCCAAAGGTGGAGCTAATGCAGTTCTGATGCACAAAGGGTTGTCTAGATGTGGCCATAGAGGGCAGGGGCAGGATATGGGACTTATTATTCATCTTTCTGCCAGCACCTGTTTATCTCCATTTCCCAATGCCAAAACTTTAGTTGGCACTGTGGAGGATGCCATTCGTCTTGGTGCCGATGGGGTCTCTGTGCACGTCAATCTTGGAGACGAAACAGAAAGAGATATGTTAAAGGCTCTTGGAGAAGTCACTTCTAAAGCCAATGAATGGGGCATGCCTGTGTTAGCCATGGTATATGCAAGAGGGCCTAAAATCAAAAACGAGTACGATGTAGAAGTAGTTAAACACTGTGCTCGAGTAGGAGAGGAATTGGGAGCAGACGTAGTCAAAGTTCCTTATACTGGAGATGCAGAGAGTTTTGAAAAAGTGGTAGAGTCTTGTTGTGTGCCTGTAGTTATTGCTGGAGGGGAGAAAATGGGCAGTGACGAAGCCATATTAAAGATGGTTTATAATGCTATTGCTGCAGGAGGAGCTGGACTTTCCATTGGTAGGAACGTTTTTCAACACGATAATCCTGAGTTATTGGTGAAAGCTTTAGCCTGTATTGTGCATGAAGATGGCACTGTAGAAGAGGCTAAAGCTATTTTGGCTGGGAATTAGAGTGTTTAATAATTTAACCTTGTGCTTTTAATTTCTGGAGAGGGGTATGAAAAGAGTTTATTTTAAAGCCATTCCTTTTGATAAAAAACTCGTTACTTTAGCTTTAGAATCTGGCGTAGATGCGGTGATAGTAGAAAGTGATAAAAAAGAAGACGTGTTGTCTTTAAGCAGGATAGACGTATTTTTGGATGATGAGCTAAAATTTATTCAAATAAAGGAAAAAAAAGATGAAGAACAGGCAGTAAGTCTGGCCAGACAGGGAGAAATGGTTGTTCTCGCGCAGGATACAGAAATTATCCCTGTGGAAAACATTTTGGCCCAGGTAGAAAATATAGGGCATGAGGTAACTTCTTTAGAGCAGGCTAAAACCGTATTGGGAGTATTGGAAAAGGGAGTAGACTTTGTGGTGGTTTTACCAGAAGCAGCAACAGAGCTAAAAGAAATTGTCAAAGTAGCCAAATTACGCAAGGGAGAGCTAGACCTTAACTGGGCTACAGTCTTAGACATCCGCCCCATTGGTTTGGGGCATAGGGTATGTGTGGATACGGTTTCTTTGTTTAAAACCGGTCAGGGGATGTTGGTAGGCAACTCTTCCAAGTTTACTTTTTTGGTCCATGCAGAAACAGAAGCCAATCCTTATGTTTCACCTCGTCCTTTTCGGATTAATGCAGGAGCCGTGCATTCTTATACCTTTTTGCCAGAGGACAAAACTGCTTATTTAGAAGAATTAAAACCTGGCTCAGAGGTACTTATTGTAGATGCCGAGGGACAGCAAGAAATTGCAGTAGTGGGCAGGATAAAGACCGAAATACGCCCTCTTTTGTTGATAGAAGCTGAGGTTGACCAGGTAAAAGGGAGTGTGATTTTACAGAATGCAGAGACTATTCGTTTGGTGGGAGAAAATGGGCCTGTTAGCGTGGTAAAATTGCGAAAAGGAGATAAGGTGCGGGTACGTCTGGATGAGGCAGGGCGTCATTTTGGGATGAGAATTAAAGAGCAAATTTTAGAAGAGTAGCCTATGTCTAGTTTAGAAGATATTCGCAAAAAATTAAACGAAATAGATCAAAATTTAGTAGAATTATTGAACAAAAGGGCTGAACTTAGCCTTGAGGTGGGCAAAATAAAAGCTCAAAGCGATGATCTAGTGTTTAAGCCCTTTAGAGAACGAGAAATTTTAAAAAAGATTCAACAGATCAATCCTGGTCCTTTGCCCTCAGAGCATCTTGTGGCAATTTATAGAGAGATTTTGTCCTCTTCCAGAAGGTTGCAACGTCCTCAGGTAGTGCTGTTTTTGGGCCCTGAGGGCACATTTTCGCATCTGGCAGCTTTAGAATATCTGGGACAAAGTGTGGAATTTCGGCCCAAAAATAGTATTGAAGGTATTTTTCAGGGAATAAGTTGTGGCGAGGCGGAGCTAGGCATTATCCCGTTGGAAAATTCTTTGCAAGGAAGTGTGGGACAAAGTCTGGATTTGTTCATGCGTTATGAGGTGTTTATTCAGGCAGAGCTTTATTATCAAATTTCCCACAATCTTTTGTCTTTAGCTAAGGATATTAGCGAGATCAAAAAAGTTTATTCTCATCCTCAGGCCTTAGAGCAGTGCAGCACCTGGTTGCGCCTCTATTTGCCCGAGGCAGATCTTCTGCCCGAGGCAAGTACGGCTAAGGCGGCCAAAAGAGTAACCCAAGAACAGGATGCTGCAGCCATTGGCAATTATAAATTGGCCAGCTTGTTTAACTTAAACATTTTGGCCTCTCATATTGAAGACTTACCAGACAACTGGACGCGTTTTCTTATTATTGCGGCCAGGCCTTCAGACAAAGAAGGCAAGGAAAAAACATCTTTGGTCTTTACTCTGGCAGACAAACCCGGGGCCCTGTTAGAAGCATTAAAAGTATTTGCCCGAGAAGGTATTAATCTGAAAAAATTGGAATCCAGACCCCTAAAAGGAGAAAAATGGAAATACGTGTTTTTTGCCGACGTGGAGTGTGATTTGACTCAGGAACAATACAAAAATTTGATTCAAGACCTCAAAAATTATTGCTATTTTTTACGCGTACTAGGAAGTTATCCCAAAGGGGAGTACATTAATGCCAGGTTTTAGGGGGTTGTAATTGGCAATAGGGCTATAGGCGATAGGCTATAGGCGATAAACAATGGAAAGCTAAATGGGGTAGATCTTCTAAAAGTTAGCGTTCAATCGTAGAGAAACGTTGTTTATTGGTGCAGTTAGATTCGTTGGGCGTAGGAGGGTGAACGGCGAAGGAATTAGGAATAGGGCGAGGCAGTGTTTGTCTGTCCTGTGTAATTGGTTGTACCGGTAATAAAATAAAAAATATCAATAGATTATACCGCGAGGTAGGTTGAAAGGAAGAGATCAGATGAATAAAGACGTTATTAAAGTTGAGGCTCCACCTTCTAAGTCCATATCTCATAGGGCTTTGATGTGTGCTGCTTTGGCCAGAGGTCTTTCTAGATTGGAGAACGTTTTGGAAAGTGAAGATATTTTGCGTACCAAAGAATGTCTGGAGAAGCTTGGTGTTAACATTAAAAAAGACAATGGTTTTTATCTGGTAGAGTCCCCAAAAGAAAGGTTTGTCTTTAACCAAGAAGTGGAACTTTATGGTGGAGAATCAGGCACTACTTTTCGTTTGATTAGCGGGATGTTGTGCGGGATGGAAGGGACATTTAAGTTTATCCCTGCTGGCAGGATGAACAAACGTCCCATGAATGGTCTAGAGCAGGCTGTAGCCCCTCACGGAATTACTTTTACCTACTTACAGCATCCCAGTTGTCCACCTTTTATCCTCCGTTCTCAAGGACTTAAAGGGGGAGTGATTCGAGTTTCTTTAGAACAGTCTAGTCAATATTTATCTGGCTTAATTTTAGGTTCTACTTTAGCCAAAGATAAGATCACTATAGAGATAGTTGGGCATAAGGTGTTATCCTGGCCTTACGTGGGTTTGACTTTGCAGGTATTAAAGGAGTTTGGGGGCAAATTTGCGGTAGAAATTTTAGAAAATGGTCAATGGGTGGCTAAGGATTTTCAAGACATTGAGAGCGTTAGTCCAGGGAAAATCAAGTTTCACATTTATCCTGGTTCTTTGCAAGCAAGGTCATTTCGAGTAGAAGGGGATTTTAGCAATGCTTCTTATTTGTTGGCTGCAGGTGCAGTGGGACAAAGACCTGTGTTGGTGCAGGGTTTAAATTTGCAAACCCTGCAGGGGGATAGAGCTATTTTAGATATTTTAGAACAAATGGGCGCACGCTTGGAATTTCAGGAGCGGGGAGTAGTGGTTTTCCCTTCTGCGCTAAAGGGAATAGAACTGGATATGGGCAAATGCCCTGATCTGGTGCCAACGGTTGCGGTTTTGGCTTCTTTGGCTAAAGGCCCTTCCTTAATAAAAGGGGTTGCTCATTTAAGGCTGAAAGAAAGTGATAGATTGGAGGCCATGGCAAGAGCTTTAATCTCCATAGGGGCCAGAGTAAAAGTTTTGGAAGATGGGCTGGACATAGAGCCAGGTCTTACTTTAAAACAACCAGAAATATTTCACACCTATGACGATCACAGGATTGCTATGAGCGTGAGCTTGTATGGTTTAAAAGGGTTAAAAGTAAATTTGGATAATCCTGCTTGTGTAGCCAAGTCTTTCCCTCATTTTTTTGATGTGTTGAGAGTAATTTGTTAAAATGAGAGCAAGGTCTATTGAACGCATAGCAATTTTTGGGGTCAGGGGGCAGATGGGTTCTCTTTTTGGGCAAAAAGCCCTTGAAGCTGGTTATAAAGTAGATGGTTTTGATTTGCCTTTGGATTTAGAGCACATAAGATCCTTATTGCCTGCCAGTGAACTGGTGTTGTTGTGTGTGCCTATGGATGCTTTGGACAGCCTGTTGTCAAAAATTTCTCCTTATTTATCTTGCCAACAAATTCTAATGGATATTTGTTCGGTCAAAGTTTTGCCTCTTAGGACCATGAAAAAATATTTTCAAGGAGCAGTGATAGGTTCTCATCCTTTATTTGGTCCGGTGCAGCAGCAAGAATTTAGAAAAGTAGCTCTTTGTGTAGATGACCATAAGGCCTCTTATCTAAAAAAAGGCTTAGAATTTTGGCAGAAGTTGGGTTTTGAGCCGTTTTTGTGCACTGCCCAAGAACATGACCAAGCTATGGCTTATATTCAGGGTTTGAATTTTATTACCACCCTGACCTATTTTGCTTGTAAAGCTGGAGAAGAGCCCATTAAACGGTTTATAACTCCTTCTTTCAAACGTAGGCTTGATGCTGCTCAGAAAATGTTGCGTCAGGATTTTAAGTTGTTTGCCACTATGTTTGAAAGAAACCCTTATTCTGCAGATTGTATAAGACAATTTAGATCTTTTTTAAATTTGGCAGCTGCAGGAGAAATAGAAGTTTTGGCTGAAAAAAGCTGGTGGTGGTGGAAAAGTACATATAAAAAAGGGAAGGACAAAAGTTAGAGGCCAGAAGCCGTATCCTTCCCTTTAAGGATACGGCTTTTTTTGTGCTGGGACCTTAAACAGCAGAGTGGGGCTGTTCAAGTTGTGGGGTAAACATGAGGAGGGATAAGGTATGATAGAGCTAGCTCAGGAGGCAAAGATATTGTCTGCAGATATGCAGACCCCAGTATCTTTGTACCTAGATATAATTGGCAAAAAAAATGGTATTTTACTGGAAAGTGCAGAAGTAGATGGTCGGTTAGGGAAATATAGCTTGTTGGCCTGGGATTTTATTTTAGAACTTGGTTGTGAGAAGGGGTTATTGAGCCTAAAAACTATTGACCCTGCTTTAAAACCCTTAGAAAATTATGCAGGCAAGCCTTTTTTAGAAGGATTGCAATGTGTTTTAGATAATTTGAATCTGAAACCACCCGTACCGTCTCTGCCGGCTCTTACCAGATCCCTTATTGGTTATTTTGGCTATGGCAGTAGTGTGTTTTTTGAACCAAAATTGAGAACAAAATTATCTGAACAGGACGCGGAGATTCGTCTGGTTTTACCTTCTAAGATATTGTTGTTTGAACATCTCTATCATCGTTGTGTTTTTATTTCTTTAGGAAAACAGGCAAAGCTGCCCAGACCCAAAGCTCTTCAGGAAAAAAAAGAAGTTAAGGTGGGCGAGTTAAAATTTTTATTTGCCCAAAATGATTTTGAGCAGGCCGTGGCGAAGGCCAAAGAATTAATTCGGCAAGGTGAAGCCATTCAAGTGGTTTTATCTACTTTGTTTAAAGCTCCTTTTAAAGGCGATCCCTTTTCTGTTTATAGACGGCTTAGACTGATTAACCCTTCTCCCTACATGTTTTTTATGCGTTTTGAAAACGAGGTTTTGGTAGGTTCGTCTCCTGAACTAATGGTTAAGTGTGAACAAAATAGGCTAGAGTTAAGACCCATTGCAGGGACGCGTCCACGGGGGCAAACTCCTCAAGAAGACGAGGCTTTGGCCAAAGAACTTCTGGCAGACGAAAAAGAAAGGGCTGAGCATGTAATGTTGGTCGATCTGGGGCGAAATGATTTGGGACGTATTGCTACAGGTGGGAGTGTGCATGTGGACAAATTTATGCAAATAGAAAAATTTTCTCATGTAATGCATCTAACTTCATATCTCAGAGCTCACTTAAAGCCAGGTTTGGGACATCTGGATGTGTTGCAGGCGACCTTTCCTGCTGGCACTGTTTCAGGCGCACCTAAGATTAGAGCCATGGAAATTATAGCTGATTTAGAACCTTGTCCTAGAGGGATTTACGCTGGAGCTGTAGGTTGGTTGGGACTGGATAAAGATAGTGTAAATTTGGATACAGGTATTGCTATTCGCACTTTGTGGTTTAGAAATGGTCAGGTTTTTGGACAGGCGGGAGCAGGTATTGTTTTTGATTCCCAGCCTGAAAAAGAATGGCAGGAATGTCAGAACAAAGCCAAGGCAATTATAAGAGCCTTAACCCAGAAAGGAGATACTGATGATTTTGTTAATAGACAACTATGACTCCTTTACTTTCAACCTGGTACAGGAAATCCAAAAATTGGGCATAGAGCCTGTAGTTGTAAGAAACGATGTTGAGGAATTATTTGAACTGGTTTCAAAAGCCGAAAAAATTATTATCTCTCCTGGACCAAGTCGGCCTGAAAACGCAGGTTATTGCCTTAAAATTTTAGAACAGGTAAAGCCCGTTACTCCTGTTTTGGGGGTGTGTCTGGGACATCAGATTTTGGGCCATTTTGCTGGGGCAAAAATTATAGGCGCTCCCCAAATTATGCACGGCAAGGTCTCTACCATATTGTTTGATACGACCTGCCCTATTTTTAAAGATTTGCCTGAGCGAGATGTAATGTGTAGGTATCACTCTTTGGTCATAGAGCCAAAGGAAAATAAACTGTTTAAAATTACTGCTACAACAGAAGACAAAGTGATTATGGGGATTGAATATAACGATAGACCCTGGTTTGGAGTTCAGTTTCATCCAGAGTCGATCTTAAGCCAAAACGGCCCGAAAATTTTAAAGAATTTTCTGGAAATTAGCGTTACATCTTAAATAATATTTTTTAGTTTTTTTATTTATGTAGGAGGTATGAAGGGATGACGTTGGTTAAAGAGTGTTTAGAGACACTAGCTGCAGGTAAAGATTTGAGCTATGAAGTCAGTAAAGAAATATTTGCCAGGTTTTTTGATGGTCAGCTGGAACCTGCTCAAAGTGGCGCGTTGTTAATGGGTTTAAGAACAAAAGGAGAAAGCGAGCATGAAGTATGGGCAGCCGTGGAAACAGCCTTAAAAAGGGCGAGAACTATAGAAAATCTAGCAGGACCTCTTATAGATACCTGTGGCACAGGTGGGGATGGCAAGCATAGTTTTAACTGCTCCACAGCCGTTGCTTTGTTTTTGGCTGATATGGGATTTAAAGTGGTCAAACATGGGAATAGGGCAGTGTCTAGCAAGTGTGGTAGCGCAGATATCGTGGAACAATTGGGTTTTCCCTTGGTGCAAGATCCAGAAGAAGCCAAAGAAGAGCTAGAAGCCAAAAATTTTGTTTTTTTATTTGCACCTTATTTTCACCCCGCGTTTAAAAACGTGGTGCCTATTAGAAAACAACTTGGAATTAGAACCCTATTTAATTTGATGGGACCTTTGTTAAATCCTGCCCATCCTACGCATCAGATAATTGGTGTGCCTCAGAAACAATTTTTATCTCTTGTAGCAAAAGTCCTGGCCAAAAAACGGATTGAATGTGGATGTGTGGTGTACGGAGCAGGGGGATTTGACGAATTAACGCCTTGCGGAGTTAATCAGGTAGTGCTGGTGGAAAATGAGAAATTACAAAATTTTGAATTGGATCCCGGGGAATATGGATTTTCTCTTGTCCAGGAAAAAGACTTAATTTGTCCCACCAAAGAACAAGCCCTAATAGAGCAAAAAAAAGTGTTAAGAGGTGAAGGCCCAAAAGCCTTACAAGAAATGGTGGCCTTAAATCTGGGAATGGTGTTGTATTTGTTAAAGCAAGAAGCTGATCTGAAGTCTTGTTTTGATAGAGCCAGGCATAAGGTTGCTCAGGGTATAAGCAATCTTAAGTTAAATTTATAGAATTTATTTTCTGATAAAAAGTTTGGATGTATTTTGGTTGGTTTACTAAAGAGGGGCGAGGATGTTAAACAAGTTTAAACAGGCTAAATTGACAGAGATAGAAGTGTTAAAAGCAATGAAAGAGCAAGGCAGGTTTCCAGCTCCCTGGTCTGGAGCAAGAAAAAGTTTAAAACAGGCTTTACAGAACAAACACGGTCCCAATATTATAGCTGAATATAAACGCTCATCTCCTTCTTTGGGCCAGATAAGCACAAAAAGTATTCAGAAGGTTTTAACTGCCTATAAACAGGGTGGGGCCTGTGCCTTTTCTATTTTAACCGAAGAGAGATACTTTCAGGGGGATATAGACTTTTTGTTTCAAGCTGCAGACTTTGGTTTGCCAATTTTGCGAAAAGACTTTATTCTTGACCCCCTTCAGGTAGAATTTACCACGACCACCCCTGCTAGTGCACTTTTGCTTATTGTAAGACTATTTTCTGACCCTAAACGGTGTCAAGAGCTATACGAGCTTAGTCTAAATTTGGGCCTGGAAGTGGTAGTAGAGGTGTTTTCAGAAGCTGATCTGGAAATAGCCAAGCAAATTCAGGCTCAAATTATTCAGGTGAATAATAGAGACTTAGATACGTTAACAATAGACTTAAATAAGTCCAAACGGTTAATCCAATTTAAACAAGATAATGAATGCTGGATATCTGCTAGCGGTTTAAACAAGCCTCAAGATTTACAACAACTACATACCCTAGGTTACGATGGGTTTTTAATTGGCACTTATTTGATGCAACAATCAGACATAAGTAGTAGTTTAATGCAGTTAAGAGGCACAGCTTAAAGAAATAAGAGTGTGATGGTGGGCGTGAAAACTTTTTTGTAATGTGTGGTCAGTTAGGAGTATTTGCTGTGTTGGTAAAAGTTTGCGGTCTTACCCAAAAGCAAGATGTTTTGGCGATAGATAGTTTGGGCGTTGATATGTTGGGCTTTATCTTTTATCCCAAAAGTCCACGCTATGTCAAAGATAGAAATTTATTGCAAGTAAAGACTAGGGCCAAAAAAGTTGGAGTTGTAGTAGATTATAAGGTCTCGGATTTAGAGCAGTTAATGCAGGAATATAATTTGGACTTAATTCAGCTCCATGGAGAGTATGAACCTACTGTATGTAAGAGCTTGGGTAAGGAAAAGGTGATCAAAGTATTTTGGCCTGCCAGGTACGAAAAGGCAAGTTTGTTGGCCAAAGAATTGGAAGAGTTTTTACCTTACGTAAGTTATTTTTTGTTTGATGCTGGGTTAAAATTAGGTGGACATGGTAAGAGGATTGAGCCGGGAGAATGGAAGGCCCTGGTGAAAGATTTTCCCATAATTTTGGCTGGCGGAATAGCTCCTGATAATGTGAAGCTATTTGTCAGTTTAAATCCCTTGGGTCTGGACGTGAACTCTGGAGTAGAGGTAGCTCCTGGACTAAAGGATTTGGCCAAAGTAGAGCAATTACTAAAAATCGCAAAAAATTATAACGAGGTAGAATAAATGAACAAAGGTTATTTTGGGGATTTTGGTGGACAATTTGTCCCGGAAATACTTATGCCTCCTCTAAAAGAGCTGGAAAAGGGGATGGAAAAATTTTTAGATGCTCCAAGTTTTAAGCAAGAGTTAAATGCTATTTTAAAAGATTACGTGGGCAGGCCTACACCTTTGTATTTTTGTCCTAATTTGTCCAGCGAGTTAGGTTTTAATTTGTGGTTAAAACGAGAAGATCTTACCCATAGCGGAGCCCACAAAATCAACAATACTGTGGGGCAGGCCCTTTTAACCAAATTTATGGGCAAAACCAAACTAATAGCAGAAACAGGAGCTGGTCAACACGGAGTCGCTACCGCCACTGCTGCAGCCATGTTGGGATTGGAATGTTTAGTGTTTATGGGAGCTACAGATGTTGAAAGACAGGCTTTAAACGTAAAAAGGATGGAACTGTTGGGAGCTAAGGTAGTGGCAGTGGAAAGTGGGACAAAGACTCTCAAAGACGCTATAAATGCTGCTTTAAGGTATTGGATTGCTCATCAAAAAGATACCCATTATTGTATTGGCTCTGTGGTGGGCCCGCATCCTTTTCCTTTGTTGGTAAGAGAACTGCAAGCTGTGATTGGACGGGAAGCAAGAGATCAAATTTTGGCTAAAACTGGCAGGTTGCCAAATAAAGTTATTGCCTGTGTAGGTGGCGGATCCAATGCCATGGGTATTTTTTATCCCTTTGTAAAGGATAAGGAAGTGGAGTTAATAGGTGTGGAAGCTGGAGGCAGTGGCAAAGAAAATGACTATCATTCTGCCACCTTAACCAAGGGTAGCCCTGGTGTTTTGCACGGCACTAGGAGTAAACTTTTACAAACTCCAGCAGGACAGATTTTGCCCTCTCATTCCATTGCTCCTGGCCTTGATTATCCGGGAGTAGGTCCAGAACACGCCCATCTACAGGCACAAGGTAGAGCGATTTATAAGGTGGTCTATGATGCTGAGGCCTTGGAAGCATTTTATACTTTAAGTAAAACAGAAGGGATAATTCCTGCTTTGGAAAGTTCCCATGCCCTGGCTTTTGCTTTGACCTTAAAACACAAATTAGATCCTAAAAGCAACGTTATTGTCAATCTTTCTGGCCGAGGTGACAAAGACCTAGACATTGTGTTTGGTACATGGAGCAAGGAGTAAGTCATGAGCAATCAATCTTTTGCAGAAAAATTTGACCAGGTAAAACAGCAGGGGAGAATAGCTCTTATTCCTTTTTTACCTGCTGGATTTCCAGACAAAACTAAATTTTGGGAAGAACTAAAACAATTGGATTTATATGGAGGAGATATCCTGGAAATAGGCGTGCCTTTTTCTGATCCTGTGGCCGATGGCCCAGTTATTGAACAGGTATCTTTAGAATGTCTGAACAGAGGCGTGGATTTAAATTATATTTTTCAAGGTTTAAAACAACATAGCTTTCAAGCCAAGATCGTTTTAATGGGCTACTTTAACGTATTTTATCAATATGGCTTAGACAAACTTTTAGAACAATGTGAAAATACAGGTGTAGATGGTCTGATTATACCTGATTTGCCTTTAGAAGAATATCAAAAGTATTTTCCTGCCCAAACTCAGGTGAACTACATCCCTCTGCTTGGCCTTAATACTTCTGTAGATAGAATGCAGGCTTATGCCTGCTTAAACCCGCCTTTTGTTTATTTTGTGTCCTATCTTGGTACTACAGGCAAAACATTTAAAGTAGAAGAAACACTACTTGAAAGGCTAAAAAAGGCCAAAACGATTTTTTCCTGTCCTTTGGTGCTTGGTTTTGGTATAAGTTCTTCTAACCAACTAGGACCATTTGCAGGATTGATAGATGGAGTTGTTTTTGGAACTTCTTTAATTAAATTTCTTCAACAAGGAGGGAATGCAAAAGATTTTTTACAAAATTGGTAATAAAATAAAGTTTTTATGGTTCAGGTTGGTTAGGCCGAGTTAACAACAGCGTTGAATATTTATTGCTTTTGGCATTATTGTTTTGGATTAACGACGTTGTTTTTACAAAAACGTAAAACCGTTTTTGAGAATAATTTAGACGATTGCAGCAATAAAAACCACAACAAAATTTAATTTTTCATAATTAAGTCTGGCTAAGTGTGATGAAATAGGGGATTAGTTGTTTGGCCTGTTCAAAAAAAATTTTTATATTAGAGTAGCTACAGTTGTTTTTAAGAATTGTTCAGGCTGTCTGTGGGTTAATCAGAGATATTTTTGCAATTTTGTGAAAAAAAATAAATAAATTGACCTAAAAATTTGTTGCAAACCTGGTTTTTGTGTAACTTTTTGGATTTGTTATTTTTGGTATGAGAATTGTATTAGGAATGGACAATATTTAAATAATTTAGACAAAGGAGGGATTATGTCTGATTTTCCAACTTTTAACTGCAAAAATGCTGATGATGTTTTAAAGGCTGTTAAAGATTATGATGTAAGTTTTATTCAGTTTTGGTTTGTAGATGTTTTAGGAGTGTTAAAGAGTTTTCAGATTACTCCTAGTGAGTTAGAAGGTGCGTTTGAAGAGGGTATGGGGTTTGATGGTTCTTCTATTGAAGGTTTTTGTAGGATTCATGAGAGCGATATGGTGGCTTTCCCTGATCCTACTACTTTTCAATTGGTTGCTTGGAGACCTACGGACAATCCTGTTGCCAGGATGTTTTGCGACATTAAAAATCCAGATGGCACCCCTTATGAGGGCGATAGTCGTTATATTTTAAAGCGTATGACAACCAAGGCTGCTGAAAAAGGTTATACTTTTTATGTAGGGCCTGAGCTAGAGTTCTTTTTGTTCCCCAATGCTGAGGAGCCAACTATCCTTGATCGAGGTGGGTATTTTGATGCGCCACCTTTAGATTTGGGCAATGACGTAAGGCGTGATATTATTTTTACCTTAAACAGGATGGGAATAGCTGTGGAATATAGCCATCACGAGGTTGCTCCCAGTCAGCATGAAATAGACTTGCGTTATCAAGAAGCAGTGAAGATGGCAGATACTGCAGTGACTTATAGGGTTGTTGTTAAAGAAACTGCTCGTAAGCATGGATGTTATGCTACTTTTATGCCCAAGCCTTTGTTTGGTCAAAATGGTAGCGGTATGCATGTGCATCAATCTTTGTTTAAAAATGGTAAAAATGCTTTTTATTCTGCAAAGGGGGACTATAATTTAAGCGAGGACTGCCGCTGCTATATTGCTGGTTTGTTAAAGCATGCTCCAGAGATTACGGCTGTTTGCAATCAGTGGGTAAATTCTTACAAAAGATTGGTGCCAGGTTATGAAGCTCCTGTATATGTGGCCTGGGCAAGAAGAAATAGATCTGCTTTGATTAGAGTACCTATGTATAAACCTGGTAAAGAAGCTGCTACCAGAATTGAATTGCGCTCTCCAGATCCATCGTGTAATCCTTATCTTGCGTTTGCGGTTATGTTGGCAGCAGGTTTGAAAGGTATAGAAGAAAAATACGAACTCCCTGCTCCAGTAGAAGAAGATATTTTTGAAATGACAGAAGCTAGGAAAGCAGAGCTTGGTATTAAGAGTTTGCCAGGCAGTCTAAATGAAGCTATTAGTGCTATGGAAAAAAGCGAAGTTGTAAAAGAAGCTTTGGGTGAGCACGTGTTTAATAAATTTATTGAAAATAAAAAAATGGAATGGGATGCCTATAGAACTCAGATTACTGAATACGAAATTAACAAGTATTTGCCTTTGCTATAAGTAAAATTGGGTCCATTTGGTCTAGTGTTAAAGCCGCCTGCAAATTTTTGTAGGCGGTTTTTGTTTTTTAATAGCTAGGACGAAATTTATTTGGGAAGATCTAATACTCTGGCCAGTACCCAGAAGGAATAAACTTTATTTTTTCTTTTAAAATCATATCTCCTACATAGGTCCAGGCAGCAATCACTCTTCCTTCAATCCATACGGGAGTAAGAATGCGTTGGTAAGCCGAATATCCATGGGGGAAAAATTCTTCTAATTCGTCCAGTCTAAAGAGGGCTGCTATAGGGTCCGAAAGACAAATAAGTTCTCCATGGACAATGCTCCATGGGGATAAGTTTCTTTTTTGATTTGCGTCCTCTATAAAATTAAGTTTTGGGATGTTATCCAGATCCTGTTGGCAGCGTTTTTGAATAAGCAGGTCTAAAAAAGGATTATTGCTACCATAGGCTAGAATATTTTTTTTGGGTATTTCAAGAACAGGATATCCAGCATCAACTACTTCGTACAATCGACCCCAAACTTTTGCTTTTTCAATCGAGATTGCTCCTCTACAATAGATGTTATGATTCCAGTGTCCCCTTTTAAGAGTTCCATAAACAAAAAGTTGAAAAAAATTGTTTTTACTCATGTTCATTAGTACAATTACGGATTGCGTTGGTTTTGTCAAAAAATTGCAAAAGGTTCAAGTTAAAGTTAAATGAAAGAAGCTCTATCCTGAGTTTTGAGTGAAAACTAAAAATATATTTAGAAGAAGTTCCTGTTTGACTTGGTTGAAAAATTTTGTTTATTAAAAAATGTAATATCTGGAATATGAACTCTTAATAAGGTAGAGAACAATGAATAACCGTTGGATTTTGTTTTTATTTTTTTTATTATTGTTTGCTGTGTCTTGTTCTAAAAAACCAGCTCCTCGCCCCATGTGGGAGTTTAAAAAAGATGCTATCATATTACATTACACCACAGATCCCTTGCTAAACATATTTGAAGGTAGCCCTCACACCCTTCTGGTTATAATTTATGAGATGAGCGATTCCAGTAGTTTTAGTAAGTTTGCTCAATATCCAGCAGGTATTAGAAAACTACTCAACCAAGAGGTAGATGATCCCAGTATACTTACATATAAAAGAATTTTTATTGAACCAGGGAAAAAGGGCAAAATCGTCTTGGATAGAGTAGAAAGAGCCAAATGGATTGGGATAGTAGCTGGTTATTATAGTTTAGATCCTCAAAAATCCGTTAAGATAATGCAAATACCATATAAAATCGAGAAAGTAGGTTTTATATTTTTTAAAAAAAAGGTCGCTATTATTCCTAAAATAACAGTCAATTTGGTTTTTACAAAGGATAGTATTCAAATAGAAAGAACATTAGAGGAGAAACAGTAATGGCCCAATCACCTCGTCCAATTCTCTGGCACCAAGGTCTGTTCTTGCAACCCCACCACTTTCAACAACTGGAAAGAAATATAGAATACCTATTTTCTTCTGTGCTTTGCAAGGCAAAGCCTTTTTTTTGGGGGATAACAAGTCTTGATATAGATATAGACTCAATAGGAGAAGGCTATTTTAAGATAAATAAATTAGAGGCCCTTTTTCAGGATGGTTCTTGGGTGGCATTTCCAGGCAATGCCAAAATTGTTTCCAGGTCTTTTAAACAGCTGTTTGAGGAGTATGAGAATAGAGATGCATTTAAGGTGTATATAGGTTTGGCCAAGTGGGATCTGTCTACTCCCAATGTGAAAGAGGTTAGAGAAGATAGTGGAGAATATAGTAAATCTAGATTTGTGAGTTTAATAGATCCTGAAAGAGTGGAAGATCTATACTTAAATGGACCTCCTGCATCTGTTCGTTTTATGAATTATGTGTTAAAAATATTTTGGGATTCAGAGTTAGAAAATTTGGGTGATTATTTTCTTATCCCTGTTGCTGTACTAAAAAGAGATGGTTCAAGTGTTGTCTTATCCAAAGAATTTATTCCCCCTGTTTTGTCTTTAAATAGCTCTGCGTCTCTTAAACAAATAATAACTAACATCAGAGATCAAATTGCCTCCAGGGTAAAGGTATTGGAAGGGTACAAACTTTTAAAAGAAATTTCTTTTTCTGATCTACAAGGGAATACTTTAAGATACGTAATGGCTTTAATTGTACTGAATAAATATATCCCATTACTAACACATTTTATAAATATTGGAGTTGTGCATCCCTGTGAATTATATGGCAAACTTCTAGAACTTATTGGAGAGCTTAGTTCTTTTACAGATAGGATAAATGCAATGGGAAGAACATATAGTGGCAATGAGCTTGTACCTGAATATGATCACAAGGATATTGGCAGATGTTTTTTAGAAGTTAAGACTCTTATTGAAGAATTGCTTAGCTCTATTATTGTGGGGGCAGAGAATATTATTAAACTAGAAAGAGATGGTGATGAATTCTGTGCCCAGATACCTTTTGAACTTTTGGATTCCAAAAACAGGTTTTCTCTCGTGTTAAATACAAAAGAAGATAAAAGCAAGGTCGTGGATGCTTTTGATAGCTTGGTAAAAGTAGCTCCCAAAGAAATGATGACAACCCTTATATCAAGGGCTCTTCCTGGTCTTGCTGTTATCCATAAGGCTACCCCGCCAGCAGGCCTACCCAAGGATCCACATTCATTGTTTTTTGAGCTAGATACCTCTGATCCCCTATGGATGGATCTTAAAAGAACAGGCAATATTTGTCTTTACTGGGACAATGCACCTGAGGATTTAAAGGTGATGTTGGTGGTTTCAAAATTTTAACCTAGAGGTTTTTTTGAAGATGAAATTAGTTGATTGTTATTGTGAGATAATAAGTTATACCCTGTATTTTTTAAAAGATCCTAAACGAGACGATGTTTCCTGCATTGAACTTAAGGAAAAATATGATCTTCTTATAGCTAGGTCAAAGGAGATGGCAGAGAAAAGTGGTTTTAAGGAGATATGGGAGCAGGGATTTTTCCCTATATGTGCTTTAGTTGATGAATTTATAATGAATTCTGAGTGGAAAAATAAAAGAGAGTGGATAAAATATAGACTTCAGGTGGTGTATTTTCATACTTCTAATGCAGGAGAGGAGTTTTTTGCAAGACTCAATAGTATGGAAGAAGGGTCTTTTAAAGAAGTGAGAGAAGTGTATTTATATTGTCTAGCCCTGGGATTTAGGGGTAAATATTTTAGAGAATCTGATGAAGGTAGGTTAGAAGATTTAATTTATACCAATCTTAAAAGGATAACGGATAATACGGATCTTGCCCTCCCAAAAGAATTGTTTCCTGAGGCCTATGAACCTGATATAGTTTCCAAACAGAGAAAGAAACCAAAGTGGCGTTCTATCTCGCTTTTTTCAGTTTTGATCGTGATATTGCCTGCCCTTTTTTTGGCTGGTTTGTATTATTTTTACAATTACAAGCTGGATATGCTTTTGAGTGCATATTTCAACAACAAATAAACTTAGCTTAAGGAAAGAGGCGTGAAAAAGTTTTTGTTAATGTTTTTAAAAGTAGTTGGAATAATACTTTTACTGGGTTTGGTGGCGTTTTTGTCTTATCTAGGCGCTCAAAAGATGAAGTGGCCTGTTTGGGCCTCAGCAATAATTTTTGCTGGATTTTTGGGTTTTGTTTTGTTGATTTTATTTTTGAGAAGGTATTTTCTTAGGAAACGAGAGCGAAAATTTATTGAGCGGATAATTGCCAGAGATAGGGCTACCATTGAAGGGGCACCAGAGATAAAGAGGTTAAAACTCCTTGAACTTCAGGAGCACTGGAAGGAGTCTATTGAAAAATTACAACAGTCCCACCTCAGAAAACTTGGCAATCCCCTGTATGTACTCCCTTGGTTTTTGGTCCTTGGAGAATCTAGAAATGGAAAGACCTCTGCTATAAAAAATGGTCGCGTGGCCTCAGCTCTTACAGAGGTAAGTAGAGCTGCAGGGATTGCAGGCACGAGAAATTGTGATTGGTGGTTTTGCGAAGAGGCCATAATTTTAGATACTGCTGGCAGATATGCAATACCTGTGGAAGAAGGCCCTGATCTAGAGGAATGGAAAGAATTTTTACGCTTGCTTGCTAAATATCGAAAGAAAGAGCCCTTAAATGGGGTTATAGTAGTAGTGTCAGCAGATAATCTGCTTAGCAGAGACAAAGAGACCCTAAAAGAAATAGGCCAGAGTATAAGACTTAGAATAGATCAGATGATGCGCACCATGGGGGCAAAATTCCCAGTTTATGTTATGGTAACAAAAATGGATTTGGTCCACGGATTTACCCATTTTGCAGAGCTTCTTCCAGATGAAACCTTGAGTCAGGCCATGGGATATACCAATCAAAAGTTTAACATTTCTTGGAAAGAAGTCTTAGATGAATGTCAAAACACGGTGGGCAAGAGATTAAGAGACCTTAGGTTTTTGCTCGTAAACAAACATAAACAGATACCTCCTGGCTCCATAATGTTTCCCCTTGAATTTGAAAGGCTTTTTCCCCGGTTAGGAGCCTATTTAGAAGGACTGTTTGAAGAAAATCCCTATCAAGAAGTTCCTTTATTTCGGGGAATTTATTTTTCAAGTGCCATGATTAAAGGCTCTCCCATCTCAGAATTTCTGGAATTAACGCATCTAAAAAGAGATTATAAAAACCAAGCAGTATCTGATAAGGGAATATTTTTAAAGGATTTTTTTCAGAATATCCTGCCCAAAGACAGGCACTTATTCAGTCCACTCCTTGAATTTTTGAGGTGGAAGAAAGTAGTCAACAACTTGGCTTTGATGACCTATTTGTTGTTTGTGTTATGTCTTGGAGGTGTCTTAACTTTATCTTTTTATAAAAATTTTGATACCATAACTAGTTTTAAAAATTCTATAGGGAAACTACCTGAGCTGACAAAGGACAGGATAGCAAATCTCTTTATGCTGGATAAGATGAGACAGGAAATTGAAGAGGTGGAAGAGAAAAACAAGAACTGGTTTGTTCCTAGACTGGGACTGGATCAGAGCCTTGAGATGGAACTAAGGCTTAAAAAACATTTTTCCCTGCTATTTGAAAAAGGATTTTTAAACCCCATTGACGCACACTTTGTGAGTGTGGTTGAAAGGATAAATAGAGATGTGCCAGTTGACGAGTTTGTTGATTATATTGGATATGCGGTTATACGAGCCTCTGTTTTAAGGGATGTGTTGCAAGGAAAGACAGATGCACTTGAGCAGGATTTTGTTACTTTTACAAAGGCGGTCTTTAATGTAAACGATGAAGATAGGGAACTTAGAAAAGTTCCCAAAAAATTTGCAGCTATTTATTACTCTTATCTTAAGTGGAATAAAGACAGGATAGACTTTTATGAAAAGCTAAGAGAATACGAACAATTAATCCTTAAGCTGCTTAAGAAAAAAGGAAATGACCTTTTCTGGCTGGTGGATGATATTATTGCAAATGCCCCTGCTGTTCACTTAAATGCATTCTGGCGGGTGGAATTTATTGGCGGTGCAAGGGATATAATCTTTGTTCCAGGTGCTTATACAAAAAAAGGAAGAGAAAATATTAAACGGTTTATATCGCTGCTTGAAGAGTCTTTAACTGATAGAAAGATATTAGAAGAATTCAAAAAAAGCGTTAATAATTTCTGGAAGTGGTATGAGATAGAGTTTTTTGATGCTTGGTACTCTTTTATTGAAAACTTCAACAAGGCAACAGATAGGATAAATAACCTTATTTCATGGCAAAAGCTCGCATCCCAAATGGCGACTTCATATAATCCTTATTTGTTGTTTATAGAGAGATTTCATGATGAACTCTCCTCTTTAGGAAATATAAAGGGGATAGCTCCTTTGTGGGTTAAGGAATTTGAACATATATATAAAGTGATCATGGAAGCCAGAACGCTAAGAGCAAAACAAAAGGGCTCTCTTATTGAAACATTAAAGGTAAAAGAGGAGAAAATAGCTGAAAATATAGAAAAAAAAATAGACAAAAAAGTGGCAGAAGAAGAACTAAAACTAATAGAACAGGCTAGGGCGTGGAATGATTATATGGATGCTCTTAGAAAAGTGGACTTTGGATCCTTTTCAATAGAAGATGATTATAGACTTTACGCAGGATGTTTTGAGGCCATATCTGGTTTTTCTCAGAGTGATAACTCACTAATAGAGGCTTATGAGAGGTATTATAAATTTAGAAATATGATGGATTATAATTTTGAATATGCCACTATATATGATTTACCGTTTGGTCCTCTTGGATTTTTACTTGATTTTGCCTTAAAAGGAGCTTCTTGTTATCTCCAACAACAATGGGAAGAGAAAGTGCTAAGTGTGGTCAATGATGTGGATCCCGATAGGTTGACAGATGTGCTCTTTAACAAAAATCAGGGTGTTGTGTGGAAGTATGTAAATGAAGTGGCAAGTCCTTTTCTTGGAAAAAACAGCATGGGATATTTCATTCGCAGGGATTTTAGAAAGAGAAGTATTCCGTTTAAAAAAGAGTTTTTGACCTTTTTAAACAAAGGCGCAATTGTTAGTTTAAATAAAAAATCTAAATATCATGTGGTGATAAAGACTGTTCCCATGTCAGTAAATAGTGGTGCTGAAGTGGAACCTCTTTATACTTCTTTGACCATAAACTGTGCCAGTGGAGCTGTTACTCTGGATAATTACAACTTCCCCAATAAAATAAGTATAGATTGGTCTCCTGAGACTTGTGGCGATGTGGTCCTTAGTATAAAATTTCCAGATGTGGTCTTAAAAAAGAAGTATTCTGGCAAACTTGGATTTGCCAGATTTTTAAAAGATTTTAGCTCAGGCACCAGGGTTTTTTATCCCGATGATTTTCCTGAGAATAAAGATTATTTGAAACATAGGAAAATTTCGTGGATAGAGTTGTCTTATCTGTTTGAAGGAGAACATCTGGATGTAGCCAGTATACTTACTACTATTCCAAAGAATATCCCCCAAACAATTGTAGAGTGTCCTTTTCAGTAATTTCAAATAAAAGGTTATTTTATGGATATACTTGAGCTTGGCAAGACTCCCATATCTGAAGAAAAACCAGCAGGTGAAGATGCTAGGTTTGAGCCAGAATATGAAGCTATTCAGGCAGAAATAGAAAAGCTCTCTTCTCCTACTGCAACTGGAGTTACTGACTGGCAGAAGGTGAAAGAAAATGCTGTTTATATCTTAAGCAAAAAGGCAAAGGATCTGCTTATTGCAGTATATCTTTCAATTGCCCTGCTCCATACGGATAAAATAGATGGCATATATCCAGGTGCAGTGGTTCTAAATGACCTCTTCCACAATTTCTGGGACAAGATGTTCCCGCCGAAAAAGAGGAAAAAGGGAAGGATAAATGCCATCCTCTGGTGGAAAGATCGCATAGAAAATATTATTGCTGGATTTGAACCTGTTACCTGCAAAAAAGAAAAGCGTGATGAAATTATTAAGCAATTTAAAGAAATCGACAGCTTTTTAGGAGAAAATCTTGAAGAAATACCCCCTCTTCGAAATCTTATAGAAGGTGTATCTTCTCTCTTTATGGAAGAGGAAGAAAAACCAGAGCCAGTAGAAGCACCAAAGGAGGAACCCAAGGAAGATAAACCTCCAGAACAGCCTCAGACTCCTGCTCCTGAAAAGGTCCAGGAAACCCAACCCGCCCCTCCACCAGAAGCTCCATCTCCTTCTGTGGAAGTAGAGTTAGACATGGACGATCCCCAAAAGGTCCTGGAAAAAGGGCTGGAGATAGTGAGCAAGGCAACAACTTTGATGGCCAAAGCAAATCCCTTTGATCCTGAAATATTTAGATTGAACAGGATCTGTGCCTGGGTGGTTGTGGACGCTCTTCCCCTTGCAGAGGGGGGCAAGACCATGCTTCCTCCGCCTGATGAGAGTATAGTTTCTGCTCTAAAGAGGCTATATGAGTCTCAGAACTGGAGTGGTCTGGTTGAGGCTGCTGAGTCTTATGTTCCTCAATTTTTGTTCTGGCTTGATCTGAGTAGGTACAGTTTTGATGCCTTAATGGGGTTAAATCAGGCTCGGGCTGCAGAGGCAGTGGCAGGGGAGACCTTGTGGTATGTAAAAAAACTCCCTGGTATAGAAAAGTTGACTTTTTCTGATGGCACTCCTTTTGCCGATGAGCTTACCATGGAGTGGTTAAGAGAGATAAAAAAGGCTGGTAGCTCAGAAGAGAGTGTTTCTGGAGGTGGGGATAAAAAGTCAGAAAAGATAAATGAGGCTCTAAAGGAAATTCAAGAAAAGATTAAAAGTCAAAAAATAACAGAGGCGCTTTTGGATTTTAAAACTTATGTTGAGCAGGCCTCTTGTGTTAGCGAAAGGTTTTTGTGGTATATTGAGGTGTGTAAATTTCTTTTAAAGATAAACAAAAAACACCTTCTTATGCCCTACGTGGAGGAGATACTTACTTTGATTGATAGATATAGAGTTGAAGAATGGGACCCTGATATATGCGTTAAGGCCCTTGAAGTAACCTTGAGAAGCATCAGGAGTATGGGAAAAGAGGGGGATAAAGAAATGGAGCAAAAAGTGCTCCATAAACTTTCTTTTCTAAATCCAGCAGTGGCAATGGAGTTTGTTTGATTAACAATATAAAAAAAAGGAGGACATTATGGCAAAGGAATCATCCGTGGCTCCAAAGGAGAGGGTAAATATTGTATATAAACCAGCCACAGGAGATGCAAAGGAAGAGGTGGAGCTTCCTTTAAAAGTACTTGTGACAGGAGATTTTACAGGGGCTCCAGACGATACCCCTGTGGAAGACAGAGAAACTATCAACATTAACAAAGACAATTTTGATGATGTGCTGGCAGCAATGAATGTTAAACTGGAGACTGTGGTCAAGAACAAACTGAGCGATGATCCAGAGGCAGAGATGACAGTAACCCTGGAGTTCAAGTCTATGAAGGACTTTGAGCCCGATGCAATAGTGGAAAAGATCCCAGAGCTCAAGAAGTTAAAAGAGATTCGTGATGCCCTAAAGGCAGTAAAGGGTCCCCTTGGAAATATTCCTGAATTCAGGAAAAAGATCAGTGAACTTATTCAGGATAAAGACAAGAGGGACAAACTTTTTAAAGAACTTGGAATAGAAGAATAAGGAGGGATATATGGCTGAAGAAACAAAAGAAGTTGTTGCCCAGGAACAAGGCACAGAGCAAGAAGGCTCTATTTTGGATGAAATTATTCAGGCCACAAAGTTAAGTCCAGAAGATGAGGGCTATGAGGTTACCAAGCGTGGGGTGCAGGCCTTTTTAGATGAGCTTTTAAAGCCAGAGAGAGAAAGTGTAAAAATATCTGCTGCTCTGGTAGATGAGATGATAGCCCAGATAGATAAAAAAATCAGTAAACAAATGGATGCCATACTGCACGATGAGAAGTTTCAAAAACTTGAGTCCACTTGGAGGTCTTTAAAATTTTTGGTAGATAGAACAGATTTTAGGGAAAACATAAAAATAGAGATATTAAATGTCTCTAAGCAGGATTTACTGGACGACTTTGAAGATTCTCCTGAAATTGTTCAGTCTGGTTTGTATAAGATCGTATATACTGCAGAATACGGCCAGTTTGGTGGGCAGCCTTACGGCTTAATACTTGGAAATTATGCCTTTGGTCCTGGGGCAATGGACATTAAACTGCTTGAAAACCTTGCTAGTGTAGCCACTATGTCCCATGCGCCATTTGTAGCTGCTGCCTCTCCTGAATTTTTTGGCATAAAGAGTTTTGCAGAGCTGCCTAATCTTAAGGATTTGAGCGCAATTTTTGAAATGCCCCAATATATTAAGTGGAATTCCTTTAGAGAAACAGAAGATGCCAGAAATGTAGGGCTGGTGCTACCTCGCTTTTTGCTTCGCACTCCCTATGACCCAGAAAATAATCCCACCAAGTCTTTTAACTATGTAGAAGATGTATCAGAAGGGGATGAAAATTTCCTCTGGGGAAACAGCGCCTTTGCCTTTGCCAGCAGAGTAACTGATAGTTTTGCCAAGTATAGGTGGTGTGCCAATATAATTGGTCCTCAAGGTGGCGGTGCAGTGGAAAATCTGCCAGTGTATCAGTATGAAGCCATGGGAGAGTTGCAGACCAAGCTCCCTGTAGAAGTCCTTATTTCAGAGAGGCGAGAGTTTGAACTGGCTGAGTTGGGATTTATAGCCCTTACCATGAGAAAGGGAAGTGACAATGCTGCATTTTTCTCTGCCAATTCTGTCCAAAAACCCAAAAAATTCCCCAATACTCCTGAGGGTAAACAGGCTGAGCTCAACTACAAGCTCGGCACCCAGCTACCCTATAACTTTGTGATCAGCAGACTTGCCCATTATCTTAAGGTGATCCAAAGAGAAAATATAGGAACCTGGAAGAATAGAGGAGAGCTGGAAACAGAGCTCAACAAGTGGATAAGTCAGTATGTATCAGATCAGGAGAATCCCTCTCCAGGTGTAAGGAGCAGAAGACCCCTTAGAAAGGCCAAGATTGAAGTATATGAGGTGGAAGGAGAACCTGGATGGTACAGGGTAAAGATGATGGTTCAGCCCCACTTTAAATATATGGGCGCATCTTTTACCTTATCCCTAGTTGGAAAATTGGACAAAGAATAAATAAAACAAAAAGGAGGATTTTGCTATGGCAATGACGAGTTATTTGACCCTGGAAGGCAAAAATCAGGGCAAAATAGAAGGCGATTGCACTCAAAAGGGAAGAGAAAAGACCATTTTGGTCTATGCTGTTGAACACGCTGTAGAGATACCAAGGGATAATTTAACTGGCCTTCCCACAGGACAAAGGGTCCATAAGCCTTATAAAATTGTGAAAAAAGTAGATCCCTCTTCACCTCTGCTCTATCAGGCCTGTACTTCAGGTGAGCAGATGAAGACCTGGCAATTGGATTATTACCGTATAAATGAAAAAGGACAGGAAGAGCTCTACTATCAGGTAAAACTGGAAGATGCCATAATAGTGGAAATACGCCACTATAAGCCAGATACCCTAAAAGAAGATCTAAAGGCCTTGCCTGATATGGAAGAGGTGTCCTTTAGTTATACCAAGATTACCTGGTCCCATAAGACCGCCAATAAGGAATCTGAAGACGACTGGAGAGCTCCAAAAGAAGGATAGGAGTAAAACATGTATGAACAGAGATTGCTTGAGAGGATTAAAGCCCTGGAGGATAATGCTGCCTATGTACCTGGCAGTGACATCTCTCAGGCAATCTCTTCTATAACCTCTCACTTACAAAGGATGTTAAATACCCGCAAAGGGAGTGTGATGATAGATAAAGATTATGGCATACCTGATTTTACCAACTCTCCATCTGATAGTTTAAATGAATTGGGCAGAAAAATAGCTGAGGAAATAAAAGAATTTATTCAAAAATATGAACCAAGACTTGGCAATGTGAAGGTAAGTTTTATTGAAGATGAGGAGGATGTATTGTCCCTTAAATTTAAGTTAGAAGGAGAGCTTGTGTTTAAGGGGAGGTTGCCTGTCACCTTTGAAACCTGGATGGATCAAAACGGTAGAATAGTGGTGTCTGGATAGTGAGTATGCTTAAATATTATCAAAGAGAGCTATATAACTTAAGAAACCTTGCCCGGGAATTTTCTAAAAAACATCCTTCAGCTGCGCCTCTTCTTAGTGCAGAGACAGCTGATCCTGATGTGGAAAGACTCCTTGAAGGGGTTGCTTTTTTAACTGGTTTACTTAGAAAAAAACTGGACGATGACCTTCCTGAAATCATTCACAATCTGGCTGAGATAACGTTTCCCCATACCTTACGTCCCATTCCTTCTGTGTCCATTGTAAGTTTTACTCCCAAGCCAGCTCTTCAAGAGAAATTTATCCTTAAAAAGGGTGTTTCTCTTGCTTCAAACCCTGTGGAAGGTGAGACCACCTGTCTTTTTCAGACCTGTTTTGATTTAGAAGTGCATCCATTAAGACTTGAGAGTGTAAAAGTTTTCAAGGAACCGGGCAAACCACAAAAAATAGCCCTAAAACTAAATAGCAAGATCCCCTTATCCCAACTTGAAATTGAAAAACTTTGTTTTTACCTTGGTGGAAGTTTTGCCCTTTCTTCTCAGTTGTTTATGTGGCTAGATAAACATCTTAGCCGCATTCTTATAAGTTCTGCTGAAACAAAAGATATATGTATTCTAAGTAGAGAAGACCTTTTGTTCCCAGGATTTTCTCCTGAAGCCAGTTTGATACCCTTTCCAGGCCATATTTTTTCTGGTTTTAGGCTGCTTCAAGAATACTTTATATTGCCCCAGAAATTCCTTTTTGTGGAGATTGCTGGCTGGGAGAAGTGGAGAAATAGGGGAGAAGGAACAGATTTTGAGATGGTTTTTGAATTTGACGAACTATCTTCTCCTCTGCCAGAGGTTAGTGAAGACAATTTTGTATTATTTGCAACCCCTGTTATAAATATTTTTCCAAAAGATGCTGAGCCCATATCTTTGGACCATAGCAAAGATAAGATTTTGGTTAGGCCTGCAACAGAAAGAACAGAATATACTCAGGTATATGAAGTAACAAAAGTCACAGGTTATGTAGAGGGGACCTTAGAAGAGATAAAGTATAAACCTTTTAATGTGTTTTCAAACAAAGATGAACAAATAGGGTTATATCACACCATACATAGACTCTCTCCTATTACAGGCAAACATGAAGTATTTATCAGAATTTTATATTCAGATAATGATCAGCCATTTAAAAAGCAAACCTTATCTATCAAAACCCTATGCACCAATGGAGAAATAACAGAAAAATTGCGTCTTGGAGATATATGTAAGCCAACCAGTACATCACCAGAACTTCTTACTTTTAGAAATATCATACCAGTTACTCCCCCACTTGATCCTTTGCTCAAAAAAAACAAATTATGGAACTTTTTATCTCATCTGTCTTTAAATCTTTTATCCCTTGCCAATCTTGAGGGGTTAAAAAAACTCTTAACTTTTTATGCCTTTTCAGAGAGCAAAGATAGAGTAAAAGTAGCGGCAAATCTAAAAAGAATAGAGGGAATAGAAGCAATAAGCGTAAAAATGAGCAATAGGCTTGTGCGAGGGCTTATGTTGATGGGAACAGAAATAGATCTGGTAATGAGAAAAGATAGCTTTGCATCTTTTGGAGATCTATATCTTTTTGGAAGCGTGTTAAATGAGTTTTTTAGTCAGTATAGCCAGATAAATTCATTTATTCGTCTAAGAGTTAAAGATGCTATCACAGGAGATGTTATTCAGTGGAAAGAGAGAATAGGCAAAAGATATCTTCTGTAATAGATTATATTTTACAAAATGCGCCCAAATTTTCCTTTATACAGGCAGTTAGATTACTTAGATTTTTTATAACAGATGGGTACAAAAAGGAAATAAACGAAAAGGATCTTGAAAGCCAGATAAAGACAAGGCCCAAGCTTTCTTTTGACTTTCCAGGGACAGACATTGTCCGCATAGATAAAATAGATGAAAACTCTTTAAAATTTCTTATAACAGTCACTTTTTTAGGCCTTTATGGCTCTTCTTCCCCCCTTCCTGCCTTTTATACAGAGGATCTTTTAGAAGAAAAAAGAGAAGACAAATCCATAATGAGGGATTTTTTGGACATAATAAACATGCCCTTATACCCTCTTCTCTTTAAAATTTGGTCCAAATATCAACTTCCCTACAAGGTTATTGAAGAAAAAGATGCTGATACTATCCAGAAATGGTACGATCTTATTGGGCTTGGTGAAAAAGAATTTAGAGATAAACTAAAATATGTGCACGTTGTTTTGCGTTACGTGGAGCTCATTACCCAGTTCCCCAGATCTGCAGAGGCTCTTTGCCAAATATTACAAGATGCCCTTTGCCTTAAACAGGTCGATATAATCCAGTGTGTAGAGCAAACTTTGGTAATTGATAAAGACCAGAGGTGCAGACTTGGCATTGCTGGGAATAAATTAGGTGAGGACTGTGTTGTGGGGCAATGTGTGCAGGATAGAATGGGAAAATTTCGCCTAGTTGTTGAAGTAGATAATGAGGATACTTTGTTTCGACTCCTTCCAGATGGAAAAGACTTTGAAGTAATGGAGGAACTTATCCATTTTTATCTAACAAGCCCCTTGAAGTGGGATCTAGAGCTAAAGATAAAACCTAAAATTATAAAAACTACCTGTTTAGGATCCACAAAGTGGAATAGATTGGGTTGGAACACCTGGCTGTTTTCAGATAAAATTGAAGACAAACAACCTTACGTGAGATTATCGCCTTAAAAATAAAAAATGTAGGGGCAGAATCCATTTCTGCCCGCAAATCCATTTCTGCCCGTAAAAATAACACACGGGCGGATATGGAATCCGCAAATAATAAACGGGCGGATAT